>JAAZZH010000009.1 GCA_014239265.1 Actinomycetota bacterium | reverse complement strand
ATATCCACTCTTCTGTAAATCCTTAAGACTCAAATCTTCCATATTCACTTTCTAATTATCCCTTCAGTAGTTACAACATATCTTTCGGTGGTTAATGCCTCCAAACCCATAGGTCCTCTCACATGAAGTTTTTGAGTACTGATGCCAACTTCTGCTCCAAATCCAAACATTTCTCCATCTGTAAATCTAGTTGAGGTGTTAATAAAGATAACAGAGGAATCAATACTTTTAGAAAATTGTTCAGCAACTTTTGTAGATTCGGAAATGATACCTTCTGTATGTCCAGACGAATATTTCTGGATATGCTTTATTGCTTCGTCTAGTGTGTCTACAATACCAACCGCTAATTTTAGATCATGGAACTCGGTTGCGAAATGAGTTTCTGTGACCTGTTCAAGTGATGGAAACTCATTCTTAATATCTTTATCAACAAATAACTCAACATTGTTGTTTATTAATTCAGAAATGATTTCTTTACCAAATTTATTGTAAACTTTACGATTTATTAGGAGTGTCTCTAGTGCGTTACATACTCCTGGTCTCTGAACTTTAGAATTAATGATGATGTCATTAATGTATTCTTTTTTTGCATCATCATGAATGTATAAATGAACATTTCCATCACCATCAAGTATGAATGGGACCTTAGCATTTGCAACAAGAGTATCAATAAGACCTCTTCCTCCCCTTGGGACAATCAAATCAATATAATCCTTCAGCTGCATGAATTTAATTGCATCATCACGATCTTTACTCTTAATTAGTTGAATCGAGTTTATATCCACATGGTTAGATTTAAGTGCTTTTTGTAATGATTTCAAAATTGCATCGTTTGAGTCAACACAGTAACTTGATCCCTTTAGGACCACAGCATTGCCTGATTTTAAACATAATGCAGATACATCACTTGTTACATTTGGTCTAGCCTCATAAATAACACCAATAACTCCGAATGGAGATCTTATTTTATCTATATTCAACCCTTCTTTTGTTTTCCAGGATTTAGTGACTAAGTTTACAGGATCTTCTAAATCTATAATTTTTTGAAGTCCCTCACTCATACCGACTAAACGCTCTTTTGAAAGTGTCAACCTATCAACTAAGGCACTTGAGAGGTTTAAATTTGTCGCATTTTGTAGGTCTTGATTATTTGCATCTAGTATTGAATCCGTATCTTCAAGTAGTTGACTTGACATATCATGAATAATTTTATTTTTTAAATCTGAATCAAGTTTATTTACCTGTTCAGCAGCTTTTTGAGCTTTAATACCTATATCTTTTAACACATATCAAGTTTATTTGATTATCTCAATAATAAAAATCATTTTTATAAGATTAATAAATTATCTTTATGAATAACAATTTCATTATTTTTATTAGAGATATCTGAACTATCTATTTTTGAGATACCTTTAGCAATGAGATTATTTTGATCATCAAAGATTTCGACGCCTTCATCATTATCAAAGTTTTTTATTATCTCTTTGATTCCTATTGACAAAAGAGATGCATCGGAACTTATTGCCTCTACAGCTCCAGTATCTATTATTATTTTTCCAGTAACAGGCAATCCATAAGCAATCCACAGTTTTTTTAACTTCACTTTTTTTAATGATGGCTTGATTAATGTACCTATTTCTACCTCGTTAATACAGTTAAGAACCGCGTCCTTGGTCCAAGGAATAATTTGTGTTGGTATTCCTGAAAATCCAGCCATTTGAGCAGCCATTATTTTTGTAGAAAATCCACCAACACCTCTTCCAGAAGATGATTTATCTATTAAATTTGTAAGTTCCTCTGAATCAAATTCGATATAATCAATTTTTTGAGCACCTTTAGTTGAGGTTGGATCTGCATTGAATAAACCCTCTTGGTCAGTTACGATTATTAGTTTTTCTGCCTTTGTGATAATCGCCACTATTGCAGAAAGTCGATCATTATCTCCAAATTTAAGTTCTTCTGTTGCTACGATATCATTTTCATTGATTACAGGAATAATGTCTTGATTTAAAAGTTCATTTAAGGCTTCGGTAGTATTCACGAATTGGGATCTATCTTCTAACACATTCTTAGACATCAGCACTTGTCCTATTTTTAAATTATGATTATTAAATATACTTTTAAATGAATTTATTAATTCAATCTGCCCAACTGAAGAAGCTACTTGGAGTGATTTTAAATTGGTTGGTCTTTTTTTTAGTTTTAATTCATTAGCACCTAACTGCACAGCTCCAGATGTGACGATAAGTGTATTGACACCCTGTGATTTAAGTAATTTAACATTTCCTGCCAGAGACTCTATAAGTTGCTTGTTAAGCAATTCATCTTTAATAATTGAGGTTGTTCCAATTTTAATTACAATATTTTTTTTAATCTTCATATATAAACTCAAAACTGCCCAATTTGATAGTACTTCCTTTTTTGACTCCTAACAATTTTAATTCCTCTGGAATGAGAGAATTTTCAAACCTATAAGAGATTTCATTAAAAACATCATTCTCATTTCCTAATATGCCAGTAATTCTATCTACTTCAGGACCCTCAACATCCCAGTAGTTAGCTGATGATTTTTGAATACTAAATTTATTTTGATGTAGTTCTGTTCTTAAAAAACTTCTATTTAATGTTTCCAGATTGTTAATGTTAAGTTCTTCTAATTTTTGAAGTAAAATATCTATGTTCATCTCTTCTAATGCAGATATGTTAAGCATCCCCTCTTCCTTTACATCTAAGTCTGCTTTATTAACAATGTTTAAAACAGGAAGCTTTTCTAATTTTTCATCATAGCTATATACTTCATTTTGCAGTAATTTAATTTGTTGATCTGTATTTAGTTCTATATTTGAGGGATCTAGTAAAAAAATAAGTACTTTTGTATTAATTAGGTGTTTCAATATTGATTTACCTAGCCCCACTCCTGTTGCAGCACCTTTTATGAGCCCTGGAAGATCACAGATTATATACTTGCTTTCTAAGTTTTCAATGACTCCTAGGTTTGGTGACACTGTAGTAAAGGGATATGAATCAGTTTTAGCGTTTGAGTTTGTAATTTTTTTGATTAGCGTGCTTTTACCTGAGTTTGGCAACCCTAAGATTGCGATATCTGTAATTAAACTTAATTCAAGTTTTATTTCTTTTTTAGACCTTTTTTGACCTTGCTCCGCAATTCCTGGATTAATGTTTCTGCTAGATTTTAGCTCCCTATTTCCTAAGCCACCTCTTCCACCTTGTAGTATTTTTAATTCTTGATTTTCATGAATTAATTTAGCAACTAACCCTTCACTATCAATAACACTTGTACCTAATGGGACCTCAATTATTAGATCATTAGCATTTTTACCAGATTGTAAATTTTTAGATGCATCCCCACCATTTTCAGCTTTAAATATACTTTTAGAATAAATATGGCTGAAATCAAATAGCTTTCTATTTGTACTAATAATTATCGATCCACCTTTACCACCACTCGCCCCATTAGGTGAAGTTTTAGAGCTTTTAGAGCTGAAACTAATTGAGCCGGATCCGCCAGAGCCAGAGAAAAGTGTTAGATCAATCTTGTCGATGAACATTGCATTATTTTGGAATGATATTTACTAGTTTTCTACCATTCCTTGAAGAATACTTAACTACTCCATCTATTTTTGCAAAAAGAGTGTCGTCCCCCCCTTTGGAGACATTCTCTCCAGGGTGGATTTTGGTACCGCGTTGCCTAATAACAATAGAACCTGCAGAAATATCCTGACCATCAAAAACTTTTGTGCCTAATCGTTTGGATTCGGAATCCCTACCATTTCTTGTTGAACCACCAGCTTTAGTTTTTGACATCTTACTCCTCTTCTCCAAATTCAGCATTAGAAATAGCAGTTATCTTTATTATCTTTTTGTCTTCTCTATAGCCCATTTTTCTTCGGTTACCGGTCTTGTTTTTATACTGGAAGATATTTATTTTTTTACTTTTAGTATCTCCCATAAATTCAAACTCAACCAACGAATCTTTTAAAGAATCTTTGTCAGCTTTTATACTTCCCTTGCTAGAACCCATAAAAATTGGCTCAATAGCTTCATTGGGGAAGTTGTGGGGAACTTCAACTGTGTCTCCTACTGATACTCTTTGTTGAATTGCTCCAACTTTAATTACTGCATATATACTCATAACTAAATCACTCTACTACGGCTTCAGATTCAAGTATATTATTTTCTTGTGAATTATTTGAAAAGATATCATTTATAATTAAACCTCTTCCATTGCATTCTTCACATTCCTCGGAGAAGGTTTCAATTAAACCTGCTGCTACATTTTTTCGTGTCATCTCAACAAGCCCCAATCTAGATACTTCAAATACCTGTGTTCTTGTTTTGTCTTTTGCTAGTTCTTGTTTTAATTTAGTAAGTAAACTTTGTTGTTTTTTAATTGATTCCATGTCGATAAAGTCAATTACAATAATTCCACCAATATCTCTTAACCTAAGTTGACGAGCGATTTCCTCCGCTGCTTCAAGATTATTTTCATAGACTGTTTCTTCCAGACTATCTTTACCAACAAATTTACCCGTATTGACATCAATAACTGTCAAAGCTTCAGTAGGATCAATTATCAAGTGACCTCCTGATGGTAGCCATACTTTTCTGTCTAAGGCTTTTTGAATTTGATCCTCTATGTGATACCTCTCAAATAGATCTAACTTATCGTCATAGCTTTCGATTATGTTAGTGAGTTCTGGAGAGGTGTCCTCTACATATTTTTGAACAATATCAAAATTTTTGTTCTTCTCAATTAAAAGTTTTTTAAAATTTGAGTTCAAATGCTCTCTAATGACTTTAATTGATACATCAGGTTCTTCGTGAATGAGAACTGGAGCAGTACCTTGATTGCTTGAGGAAACAGCAGCCCATTCGTCTGCTAATTTATCTATATCATTCTTTAAAGAAGATTCAGAAACACCTTCAGCAGCTGTTCTAACAATAACTCCGAAACCTTCAGGTTTAATTTTTCTAATTATCCTATCGAGTCTTGTCCTCTCTTGCTCAGGGAGTCTTCTAGAAATACCCTTTGTATTGGAGTTAGGAATTAATACTAAATATCTTCCAGGAAAAGAAATTTGACCAGTTAATCTGGCCCCCTTCTCCCCCATTGCATCTTTCACAACTTGGACTAAAATTTCTTGCTCGGGTTTTAAAAGATGTTCAATTTTTGAATTTCTTTTTGAATTTGAGATATCCGCAACATAGATAACTCCATTTTTTTCTTCTCCGAACGAAACGAAAGCAGCTTCCATTCCTGGTAATATATTTTTTACTTTTCCTAAATAAATGTTGCCTACAAGTGATTTCTTCTTATCTTGAGCCGAATAATATTCTACAAGAGATGCTCCTTCAAGAATTGCAATCTTCGAAGATCCTCCTTTAAAGCTGATAAGCATTTGCTTTTTTTCAACATTAGGAACTGGTAAAGGTGCTTCTTTAAACCATGTTTGATTATTGGACCTATTGTTTCTGTAGTTTTTTCTATTAGGCCTACTAACAGTAGTTCCTGTTTTAATCTTTACTTTTTGACCTTTAAACCATTTAGTTTCTGTCTTATTTAATGGTTCATCACTTTTTCGTATTACTTTTGATTTTTTGAATAATCCAAACATTAAAACCTCCATGTTGATGTGAAAATATATTATAAAAACTCATAACCTAAGAGTAATAGGTATTAAATATTAAATAACTACGTTATTTTCAATAAATATTCTATTTATAATTCCAAAAATTACTGCAGTAGCAATTATAGAAGAGCCGCCTAAGCTTAAAAGAGGAAATGGCATTCCAGTAACAGGTATAACCCCAATTACTGTTGATATATTAATATAGATTTGGAAAATTAATGAGGCAGAGAAACCAGCCAGTACAAATTTTTCAAACTCAGAATTAGTAGTTAATATTATCCTCGCAACACGATAAAAGAAAAATATCCAGAGTCCGAATAGTAAAAGAACACCCAAGAATCCAAACTGATATGCAAATGCTGAAAAAATAAAATCAGTGCTTTGGACCGGTATAAAAATCTGATTAATCTTATCAGCTTCAAAAAACTGTCCAGTAATTCCACCACTCGAAATTGCTAATCGACTTTGTGACTGTGCAAAATCAACTGTCTCGAAAAAGTTGGTTACACGATTGAGTTGATATTGATTGATTAATCCAAATTCCAGAAAAATAAAGAAGAATACGCCACCAAGTAATAACAAAAATAAAATACTTCGAATTTTTATATCAGATACGAGAAACATACTTAAAGTGATGACTATCAGTAGAGTTGTTGTACCTAAATCAGGTTGGAAAAAAACAAGGGAAATTGAAAATAATGAGAATGCACCAATGTAAACTTTGTTATAATTTTCAACGAAACACTTGGATATAAAAAGTACAAGAGCGATTTTTATATATTCTGATGGTTGAAAATCAATTACACCTAAGTCATACCATCTACGAACGCCCTCTTTTGGGTCTGTCGCAAAAATAAAAATAAGCAATATTGTTATAAGTCCAAAAAATGGAAATGTATATTGATTTATTTGATCCATAGATATGTACGTAATCGCAAAAAATAAAATAACCGCAAGCAAAGTGAAGACTATTTGCCTAAATAGTGAGTTATTTAAATCGAAAGATAAGCCATCCGAGAGAGTAAATAGGGTTAACCAAGAAATAAAATTAAGAACTAAAAAGATTATCAATAGTGTTAAGTTGGTTCCCTCTGGACCTAAAAGAGTAATTTTTCTATCTCTCATTCGGTAATCTCTCCAAATTTAACTGGTGTTATCTCCATCTCTCTTAAAGACTGTATCACTCTACGAGTGACTGGTGCAGCTATAGCACTACCAGAACCCCCCTCTTCGACAACCGTGGCAATAATATACCTTGGGTTGCTTACTGAATCCACACCGACAAACCATGAAGTATTATTTTTATCTCCTGAGTTTTGTGCTGTTCCAGTTTTTCCACCAACATCTTTGACTTCATTACCAAGTATTGAAAAAGAAGCATGTGCTGTGCCACCCTCGTTAGTAACAGAATTAAGATCTTTAAGTAAAAAATTGACAAAATCTTCAGTTACCCCAATAGATTCCTCTGGTTGGCTCTCTCTATTCTTATTAATGTATGGGTAGCTTAAATTACCAGAAATAAGAGTTCTGTATGCATTTGCAACCTGGATAGGTGTACTTGTTATAGCTCCTTGACCAATAATAAGGTTCATTAAATCTCCACCTAACCAACCCTCTGGTCTAACTCGCTCTGGTTGAGATATTGCCCAGTTTTCGAAAAGCTCTCTATCTGCTACTACTCCGTCTGCTTCGTACGGTAAATCAATATTTGTGGCTGTACCAAATCCCAGACTTTTAGCGTACTCCTGAAGAATTGACTCCGCTGTGGAACCTTCATAGTCTCTCCATATTTTTAGAGCAATATCCCAGAAGTAAACATTACAGGACTGCTTAATTGAAGATCCTAAATCTACATTTCCATGACCATCTTCTTTCCAGTCATTATAAACTTGTTGAGACCCATCATCGAAACCAAATGAAAGACTACCTTTACAGTTAATCCTCTGATTCCTTGAGGATAAGCCCTCCGGATAGATATTTTCTTCTTCTGCAAGCCAGTATGCAACTACTTTAAAAACGGATCCTGGGGGATATTGACCTTGAATAGAGTAATTAATAAAAGCCCCTGATATATTTAGTTTATTAAATTCTGTCCGAGATATCCCGTCAATGAAATTGTTAGGGTTGTAATCAGGAAGGGAAACAAGCGAAATTACTTCATTCGTTCTAATATCTAGAACGACAATAGCCCCTCTTTGTACTTTGTTTTCTGTCTCATTAATTCCATTTGCTAATTCAATACCCTGTAATAAAGACTCTGTTGCTATTGTTTGAAGCTTGATATCTAAACTTGTAAATATATCTTTTCCGGGAGTACCCTTTATTATCTGTTCTATTTCATCATCTTTAAATATTATTTCGGTAGGTATGCCTGCTAAATCATCTTGATAATATCTTTCTAAACCGCTTTTACCTACTATATTTGGCTTAATCGAAAGAGGGAAATCTCTAGCATCTTCGAATGAAGGTTCTCCCAAATAGCCTACAATGTGGGATGCAATATTATTGTACTCATATTTGCGTACGGGGAAATCAAAAATTTCAAATGCCTCTAAAGAAGCCAAGCTTTGTCTACTATCAAAATTAAGGTTTTGAATGTTGGCAATTCTTATTAATAAATCTTCACTTTCGAATATTTCATCAATAAAGTCCTCACTTAAGTCAACAAAGTTATATTTTACATACTGCTCATATTGGCTTCTATTGTTATCGTTAATTTTTCTAAGATTTAAAAACAGATGTGGTTCTAAGGAGGAAGATACAAGCTTATTATTGTTCGCATCAAAAATTTCACCTCTTGGAGATGGGATATAGAATGTATCAAGCGTTTGTTTATTTACTGATACTAAAGAAGCTTCCCTATCAGATGTTTGTAAATTGTAAACATTAAAAAGTAATGTAAGGAAGATTATGCCTATTAAGGTAGTAAGTAGTCTAAATTTTTGCTGAAAAAACATCTCTTCTAAGATTACTGTTCAATGCTCTAAATAAAAGGTAATTAGGCAAACAAATAACTAAAAAATAAAATAGTGACATGCCGATATCTCCAACAATCAGCTCATATTTATAAAGTAACAAACATATATAAAATAATAAAAAATTAGTAAAAATACTCTTACTCAGTTTTGTTGAAATGAAATGGGTGACAATACAGATAAGCAGCAATTTTATTGATGTTTCACCTAAAAAGTTAGTGGTATAAAATATGTCATAATAAAAACCATTTAAGACAAGAATCAATACAGAACTCCTTGAGAAATATTTTGATGAGACATAAAAAAGATAAATAAGAAAGGGATAAAATTCAAAATACACATTGTTAGTTAGAAAAGTATTAACTCTTATTTCAGTAAATATTAAAAAGAATGTTAAAAAAGTTAGAATGAGATTTTTAAGGTACGTCATTTTGTTTTTACTAAATAAATATTTGAAAAGTAATTGATATTCAAATTTATCTCTTGTTCTGCAGTAATTTTATTATTGGCAATATTTATTGATGTCGAAGACAAATCAATAATTGGGAATTGTCCAGGATGGCCAAAAATAACATCTGTATAAATGTACTTTATGTCAGTATTATTAGTCTTTTTAGGTTTTTTTTTTGACATATAAATTTTTGCTATCTGAAGTTATTAAATACTCATTACCATATTTATCAATACCCTCTATTGAAAAAGAAGGATTAAGAATTGTAGAGATAATAGATCTATTTTGTCTTACTGCTGATATGACTCCAATTACGTAGGAATTTTCGTCTATAACTAAATTTTTCTCATTAAGATTAAGATTCTCTCCACCTGAGATAATGTATTGGTTTGTAAGAGTTTTAAATATAATCGAAGATTCATAAATATCATAAATTGAAGAATCAACCTCTTTAACAATAAATTTATTTGCCTCATTCTCAATCTTAAGTTTTTCGTTTTCGACTTTAAGTTTACGTAATTCAATGACTTCATTTTTTAATCTAATATTTTCATTTATTAAATTACTCTTACTTTTAAATACTTCGATTTCAGGAAAACGAAAATTTGAACTTACTAGTGGTGTAGGTGACAATACACTCAATTTATTATTTAGATAGGTTGATACACTTTTGTCAGAAAAAATATCAACTGTAAGTACTGTTGCAGATAAAATAATGCCCAAAATATAAAAAATATACACTCGTCTTTTAGGACTGTTGTTATTGATCATGGCTTAATTTGGTTTTGGTGATGACTTTAAAACTGTCCTAAAATCTTCAAACCTTTCAAGGCAAATGCCTGAGCCTACTACAACTGTACTTAGTGGGTCATCTGTCATATTTATTGGAATACCTAGCTCTTCTGCAATTTTTCTATCAAGCTGTTTTAAAATTGATCCGCCACCTGTGAGCCAGGCACCATCTTTATCAATATCAGAAACTAGAGCTGGTGGTGTTTTAGATAGTGAAATTCTTATAGCCTCAATAATTTCATTTACTATTGGAGCCAAAGCTTCTCGCACATCTGAGGCCTCTAGTAATACCTGTTTTGGTACACCTTTCACTATATCCCTACCTGTCACTGTAACCTGTGGTTCCTTGTCGAATTGAAAAGCAGATCCAACAGCATGTTTGAGTGACTCTGCAATACCCTCGTCAATTAACATTGCATGTTCACTTCTAAGATATTCAATTAGTCTCTCCGTCATATCCTCTCCACCTATACGAACAGAGTTAGCATTTACAACATCACCCATGGAGATCACTGCAATCTCAGTTGTACCACCACCAATATCAATAACCATATTTCCGACTGGTTCAAAAACTTGTAATCCTGCACCTATTGAGGCTGCCATTGGCTCTTCTATAGTAAAGACTTCAGATGCACCTGTGGCATGAGCTGCTGTTTCAATTGACCTTTGCTCAACACTAGTTACCCCATTTGGAACGCATATGACTATTCTTGGTTTTGAATAAGCTCTACCTATAGCCCTAGTTAGCAAGGTTTTGACTAATTCCTCAGCCATTTCAATCTCTGAGATTACTCCATCTCGCAGGGGTTTTACTAGTTCAATTGAGTCTGGAACGCGTCCAATAAGTTTTTTGGCTTCATTTCCAACAGCTAAAATACTTCCATCACCTTTGTTTATGGCAAGTATTGTAGGTTCATCAACGACAACGCCTACACCTTTTACGTAAATAAGTGTATTTGCGGTTCCAAGATCTATTGCAATATCATTACCGCCAAATAAAGTTCTTCTAAGATTTAATCCTGCCATGTATATTCAGAATAATAGACTAAATATTGAAGTGAAATAGAATTTTTTTAGTTAAAAAATAGTCCCAATTCTCTTGTGGCGCTCTCTTCAGAGTCAGAGCCGTGGACTACATTTTCCTCGAGCTTAGATGCCAAATCTCCTCTTATTGTTCCAGGTTCAGCATCTGCAGGGTTTGTTGCTCCCATGAGTTCTCTGATAGCAAGAACAGCATTATCTCCCTCAACTTGCATTGCAACAACTGGACCACTTGTTATAAAAGTTACAAGATCACCAAAAAAGGGTTTTTCTGAGTGCTCTGCATAGTGCATTTCTGCTAATTCAGTAGAAATTTGCATCATTTTCATCTTTGTAATTACAAAGTCTTCTTTTTCTACTCTATTAACAACATCGCCAATTATGTTTCTTTGAACTCCGTCAGGTTTAATCATAAA
The DNA here is from genome assembly GCA_014239265.1 of Actinomycetota bacterium. GTDB lineage: Bacteria > Actinomycetota > Acidimicrobiia > Actinomarinales > Actinomarinaceae > Actinomarina. Next base: position 32,805 of record JAAZZH010000009.1, on the reverse strand, counting down.
AAATGTTTTCATTTGTATTCCTTTATATACTCTCCAATTAAATATAAACTACCTAACAAAATAGATGGCTTGTTAGACAAATGAAATTCTTTTAATGTACTTTTTTGGATATCTTTATTATTAGCTATAAAAAATTTTTCCAACGTATAAGTTTTTTGTTGTTTAAAAAAACTACCATCCTCGAGAAGCTTAATATTCAGATATCTCTTTAACCATATTGTTTTTAGCATTTCCCTGTAATCCTTATTTTTATTGAAGCCGACATAACAATCAAAATTTTTAACATCACCTATATTGTAGGAATATTCAAGTAGATCAAAAAAAGCCTTAATTCCTGATGGATTGTGCGCACCATCGATAATTTTTAGACTAGGGAGATTTTGGATTACCTGAAACCTACCTTCTGTTTTCATTTTTTTAATATTTTCAAGATATAACGGATCATTGTTGAAATTATCAGTTTTATTTAGATTACCGAGAATAACTTTCGATGCTTTAATTGCGTTACTTTGATTAGATTTCAAATAATTTGTTTTAACAATACTCGAAGAATTAACATATTCATCATCTTTAAAACCTAGATGATAGTCTTCATTTTTTAATTTAAGAGACTCTTTGATGAGATGTTCATACTTTGTATGTATTTCTGCGCTTCCGTTTATGAATTGTTTTACATTTTTTGATACTAATATTTTCTCATGTAATATTTCTTCTATAGTCGTCCCAAGCAGTTCAGTATGATCTAAACCAATATTGGTTAAACACACTATCTGGCTATTTAGTATTGAAGTTGTATCTAGCCGTCCTCCGATACCAGCCTCAACAATGAAAATATCTAAATTATTATTCAAAAAATAAGTTGCAGCAATTAAAAAAATCGACTCAAAATATCCAAGAGTAATTTTATTTTTATCTTCAAATACTCTTACCTTTTCCATTCCCCTATCAAGATCAATATCTTTTATAATTTCTTTTTTAATTTGAATCCTTTCATTCACATTAACTAAGTGAGGTGAAGTAAAAAGTATCGTACTTAAACCATTTCTAGATAACAATTCATTTAGAACAGTAGCCGTTGAAGTCTTACCATTTGTACCAACTATTGAAACCGATCTCTGAGTTAATAGTTGTTTCTCTTCTTGGGAAAAAAAATTTGATAATATTTCTAAGTTCTTGTTTGAATTAGATGACGCTTTTTGTAATAGGTAATGAAGGTTATCCATTAAGGGTATTTAGAGTTTCATTAATAGTGTCTATTTCTAATGTAACATTAGCTAGGTTTTTCTTTTCTTGTTGAATCAATTCAGGTTTTGCATTTTCTACAAACTTTTTATTATCTAAACGAGATTTTGAGACATCTAGAGTTTTACTGAGTTCAGCTAATTTTTTGTTCAATTTTTTCTTTTCGACCTCAATATCAATATACTCTCCGGGAACTAGTCCAAACTTAAAGTTTTGATGCTGAAAAACTACTAAATTCTTCTCTCTAGAAAAGATATCACTATCTTTCTGAACGGTACACTTTGTTAGTACCTCTAGCTGCATTATGAACCAGTCCTCAAAAATCGCTGAACTATGTACCTCAATAGATTGTGAATTTTTAAGTCCATACGTAACTTTAAAGTTTCGTATCTGACTAATTATATTTTTCAGTGCTTCTACTTCTTGTGTATCATTTTGATTGACCTTATATTTATCAGGCCAAACATTGTCAATTAGTAAAGTTTCATCAAATGAACTCCATATTTCCTCTGTGATGTGCGGCATTGCTGGATTTAGAATCTTTAATGATTTTAAAAATACAGATCTCAGGACATAGCTAGTTTCATCTTTATTGATATTGTTTGTAATAAGATTTTTAGATAATTCAAAATACCAATCAAACAGATCTGACCATAGAAAATTATAAAATACTTTATAAGCGTCAGATACTTTATAGTCATTGAATAAGAGTTCGAATTCATTTAATACTTGATTAAATCTTGTGAGTATCCATATATTTTCCTTACTTATAATCTCATCATTTTTTAGATCATCAGAGTCGTCTGTGTAAAGGTGTACAAATTTTGCAGCATTCCAGATCTTGTTACCAAATTTTTTGGCTGCTACAGTCCACTCTTCATCGAATGGAACATCTTGACCTGGTGATGCCTTTTCTATTAAAGAAAACCTTAGTGCATCCGCACCATGATTTACAGATAACTCTAGAGGATCAATTGTATTACCTAAACTTTTAGACATTTTACGACCTTTTGAATCTCTTACTAAACCATGTATTAATATATCTTGAAAAGGTACTTCTTTCTGGACATGTAAACCCATCATTATCATCCTGGCTACCCAAAAAAATATGATATCAAATCCTGTCACTAGTAATGAAGTTGGATAATATTGTTTTAATTTATCGGTATCCTCTGGCCAACCAAGGGTTGAAAATGGCCACAATGCTGACGAGAACCATGTATCGAGGACATCTCCATCTTGAGTAAGAGCTATCTCGTTCGATAGATTATTTTTACTTCTCACATCTTCTTCTGATAAACCAACATATATGTTCCCATTATCGTCATACCATGCTGGAATTCTATGTCCCCACCATATCTGTCTTGATATACACCAGTCTTGAATGTTGTACATCCATTCAAAATAAGTCTTTTCCCAGTTTTTTGGGATAAACTTAATTTCATCGGTCTCGACAGCTTTAATTGCATCCTTAGCAATATCTTTAGTTTTAACAAACCATTGTTCTGTAATCATGGGTTCAAGTATGCTTTTTGACCTATCTCCTATTGGTATTTGATTTGTATAATCATCGATCTTTTCAACTTGATCAAGCTTTTGTAATTCTTGAATAATTATTTTTCTTGCTTCGAACCTATCAAGCCCCCTTAGATTTTTGGGAATAAACTCGTCATTTGAAATTGAACCATCAAGATTCATACAGCTGATTAATTCTAGTGAGTGCTTAATACCAATTTCGTAATCATTAAAATCATGTGCTGGTGTAATTTTTACACAGCCTGATCCAAATTCGATATCAACATATTCATCTGCAATTATTGGAACTTCTCTATTAACCAATGGGATGATTGCTTTTTTGCCGATTAAGTTTTTATACCGTTCATCATTAGGATTAACAGCAATTGCTGAATCTCCTAATAATGTTTCTGGGCGTGTTGTTGCGATTACTAAATGTTCATCTCCTACTTTGTATCTGAGATTCCATAGTTTTCCCTGCTTAGAAGTCATGTTTACTTCCAGATCAGAGACTGCAGACATTAGTGTTGTGTCCCAGTTAACCATCCGAGTTCCTTTGTATATCAAATCTTTTTCGTACAAATCAATGAATACCTGCTTAACGGCATCGGAAAGACCTTCATCCATAGTAAATCTTTCCATACTCCAATCACAGCTCATACCAAGTGTTTTCATTTGATTTGAAATATTCTCACCAGATGTCTCTTTCCACTTCCATACTTCATCAATAAATTTGTCTCTGCCAAGTACCTCTTTACTTGTTCCTTGATTCGACAATTCTTTTTCGACAAGTAATTGTGTAATAATTCCTGCATGATCTGTTCCGGGAACCCATAAAGTTTCAAATCCATTTAGCCTTTTATATCTAACTAGTACATCGATAATAGAATGTTCCAAGGCATGCCCCATATGAAGAGATCCTGTAACATTTGGCGGAGGGATTACTATAGAAAATTGCTTATCTGAAGGTTTAGGTTCAAATTTATTTTGATCGGCCCATACTTTTTGCCATTTTTTTTCTATTTTTAAGGGCTCGTACTGTTCATCTCGCATCTAACTATGCAGGTTTTGAATTTTTAGAATCTTTGTTTGAATTTAAAACTAGTTTAGGTTGAATACCATCAAGAACATTTTCTTTATCTAAGATAATTTGATCTATATCTTTTCTAGATGGAGATTCATACATTTCATTCAAGAGTATTTTTTCGAGTATTGATCTCAGACCTCTTGCTCCTGTATTTCTTTCTAGTGCTAAGTCGGCAAGAGCATCTAATGAGTCATCTGTAAATATTAAATCAATATCATCTAACGCAAACATTTTTTTAAATTGTTTAGTAATTGCATTCTTTGGCTCTGTCAAAATTTTAATAAGTGACTCTTTTTCCAATTCGTTTACATTTGTAACTATAGGAAGTCTTCCGATAAACTCTGGAATTAAGCCAAACTTTATTAAATCTTTAGTCTCAACATTTTGAAATATTTCATTTTCATTTACTTTACTAGTACCTTCTAAAGAAGCTGAGAAGCCAATTGAATTTTCGCCTAATCTCTTAGTAATAATTTCTTCAAGTCCATCAAATGCACCACCGACAATAAATAGGATGTTAGTTGTATCTATTTGGAGATACTCTTGTTGAGGATGTTTTCTGCCACCTTGAGGTGGGACCTGAGCTACAGTACCTTCTAATATTTTCAATAAGGCCTGTTGGACTCCCTCGCCAGAAACATCTCGTGTTATTGAGGGGTTATCAGATTTTCTAGTAATCTTATCAATTTCATCGATGTATATAATACCTTTTTCTGCTTTTTGAATATCATAATCTGCAGCATTTATTAGAGAAAGTAGTATGTTTTCAACATCTTCACCAACATAACCTGCCTCAGTAAGCGTAGTAGCATCCGCTATAGCAAATGGTACATTTAATATCTTTGCGAGCGTTTGTGCCAATAAGGTTTTACCGCTACCTGTTGGTCCTAAAATTAGAACATTAGATTTTTGTATTTCAAGATCATCTTTAATTGTGTCATCTTTATAAATTCTTTTGTAGTGATTATAAACTGCTACCGCGAGGGTTTTCTTTGCATCATTTTGTCCGATAACAAATTCATTTAAAGAATGGTTTATTTCTTTCGGTAGTGGAAGATTAACTTCGTCCGTGCTGTCAATAGAGTCAATTTTCTCTTCTTCAATGATTTCGGTACAAAGTTCTATACATTCATCACAAATGTAAACACCCGGACCAGCAATTAACTTAATTACTTGTTTCTGGGATTTTCCACAGAAACTACATTTTAGAGGTTCGGATGACGATTCCTTATTAGCCATGTTTACTACCCTGTTATTTTATTTTTTGTCGACTAACTCCCTTTGAGTTAGTACTTCATCCACTATACCGTATTCTAAAGCTTCTTGTGCTGTCATCCAAAAATCCCTATCAGTATCAGCTGTAACTTTTTCTACATCCTGATTGGTAAAATCTGCCAGTAATTGGTTTAATTGAGTTCTCATTGACACAATTAAGTCAAAATTTCTCTCCATGTCAGCAACAGTACCTTCCATACCTCCAGATGGTTGATGGAGCATAATTCTTGCATTTGGAAGACTGTATCTTTTACCTTTAGCTCCACCAGCTAAAATTACTGATGCAGCGGAAGCAGCAAGCCCCATGCAGACTGTTGAAATATCTGGTCTGATATAGTTCATTGTGTCAAAAATTGTAAACAATGAAGTAATAGACCCACCTGGTGAGTTGATGTACATAAAGATATCTTTTTCAGGATCTTCTGATTCTAGATGTAATAACTGAGCCATAATTGAGTTAGCTACACCGTCATCTATTGGAGTACCAAGAAAAATAATTCTATCTTTCAATAGCCTTGAATATATATCAAAAGCTCTTTCTCCCCTACTGGTATTTTCAATAACTGTAGGTATAACATAATTTGAAGGTATTTTTTCCATTTTATTCTTCCTCTCCTAAATCTGTATCTCTATTGTATACATCCTGTAGGTATACTTTTTCGCCGTCCTTATCAACTGATATACCTTGTTGCAATATATGAAGCATCGCTTTATTACGAAGAGATTCAGCTTCTAAATTCATCCTGTGGCTACTTTGATCAGAATCTTCTGCATCATCTTTGTGGGTAACCATGTGTTCGTCAACTAACGCTATATCTTTCTCATCAAGCTTCATGTCTAAATCTGCTATGACTTTATCAAGTATTAGTACCATTGTTAAATTTCTTGAAGCTTGTTTATTAAGGTCATCTCTGAGTGTTTCTTCAGTTAATCCAGTTATTTTAAAATAGTCTTCTAATTGAATATTGCTTTGCTTTAATTCATTTAGAAAATTTTGTAGAATGCTATCCATTTCTGCAATTACTAATTGTTCTGGAAGTTTCATGTCTACCTCTTCAATTAGTTTATTTGTTAGTTGACCTTGATATTGAGATGCAATCTGTTGTTTTTTAACATTTTCAATATTTACTACCAATTCCTTTTTTAGGGAATCAACATTCTCAAATTCTGTAGTCTCAGAAACCCATTCATCGGTTAATTCAGGTAAAATCTTTTCCCTAACCTCCTTTAATAAAACAGTCACTTCAACATTCTCTTCATTGAGTTGTGGGATTGAATCATTAAATTTTATGATAGCACCAGGTGCAACTCCTTCGAGTTTGGAGTCTAAAGATGGAGTAAGAGCACCAGTCCCCACTTCATAAAGGTAGTCATTATATGTAAAATCCTTTACTTCAATACCATTTTTTGTGGCTGATAAATTCATCATGGCAAAATCTCCTGAATTAAGTGGCCTTTCGACTTTAGAAACCTCTGCAAATTGTGATTTTATTCTCTCTATCTGATCTGCGATTTCCTCATCTGTAGGGGCAATTGAATCAACCTCGACTGTTTGACTAAGTTTTGGTAATTTTGAAAGCGTAGGCCAAAGGGTAATCAAAACATTTACATCAAAATGATTTTTTTCTTTTTTAATTTCTTTGATTGCTGGTCTAGTTGCTGGTGATATTTCTTCATCATTGAGAATAGAAAATAATGTTTGTGGTAAAAATAGCTCTATAGCTTCCTCATTTATATAATCCTCTCCAACTTCCCTTTTTACAATGTTGGCAGGAATTTTTCCAGTCCTGAATCCATCTACTTTAATTTGTTTACCAATTTTTTTTATGGCTTCATCTCTATGATTTTCTAAATCTTCAAGTTCGACCTTGATTTCAAGATTCTTTTCAAATTCTGATTCTTTTTTAATCTTATATTTCAATTTTCTCCTTAATTAATAAAATTTGGGTGATCGACGGGATTCGAACCCGCGACATCCTGGACCACAACCAGGTGCTCTAACCAACTGAGCTACGACCACCACGCGCGCTCTCGATAGGACTCGAACCTATAACCTACAGATTAGAAGTCTGTTGCTCTATCCATTTGAGCTACGAGAGCCTCGAGCGGGTGAAGGGGATCGAACCCTCATAGCCAGCTTGGAAGGCTGGAGCTTTGCCATTAAGCTACACCCGCAATAATGCGATTCGTCGGGCTGGTGAGATTCGAACTCACGACCTCCTGCTCCCAAAGCAGGCGCTCTAGCCAAGCTGAGCCACAGCCCGTACGTCTAATTATTGTTCCATGATACTGGTTTTATGGAAACAATTAATTAAAAAATAATAGTTAAGTAATCTTACTTCGGTTAATCTGTATAAAAGGGTCGCTAGCTCAACTGGCAGAGCATCGGACTCTTAATCCGCAGGTTCGGGGTTCAAGTCCCCGGCGACCCACGCGACATTTTAGCGGATGTGGCGGAACTGGTAGACGCGCTGGATTTAGGATCCAGTGAGCTTTGCTCGTGGAGGTTCGAGTCCTCTCATCCGCACAGATTTTTTAGTTGAATTAAACTTCAACCACAAGTTCAGTAGAGCTAGCTGTGGCATAGACTTTTCCATCTTTATCCGCCAGTGACCCCTTAACAAAAATAACTTTTCTACCTACTTTTTCGATAATCGCAGTAGCAGTTACCTCACCAGTTTTTATAGTCATTGGTCTTAAATAATTTACCCTGATATCCGTTGTCATTGTTATAAATCCTTTATCAATCTGACAGTTCGCTGAAATACTATTGCAAGAATCTAACAAGGTAGCAGCTAGTCCTCCGTGTACTGTACCTAAAGGATTGTAATGAAATTCTTGAGGTGTAATAGTAAAGGTTACTTGTCCCTTATCATCAATATCTATCTTAGAAAAACCCATTAATGCACCTATCGGAACATTTTCCATAGGTAAATCTTTAAAAAATTCAATTCTTTGGTCACGGTCGAGACTTATTAATTTTTGAACAGCATCTTGGGGTAAATTCCAGCTAAATGTTCTTTCACTCATCGTCGGAATCTATCGCTCTTGATTGTAGTTCAGAGACTATGTCAGCATTAGCCAAAGTAGTTACATCGCCTAGTTTTCTCTCTTCTGAAATGTCTTTGAGAAGCCTACGCATAATTTTACCACTTCGAGTTTTTGGTAAGTCTGCGGTTATCACGATACTTTTTGGTTTAGCTATCGGTCCAATTTTATCACTTACATGTTGCCTTAATTCTGAGATTAAGTTCTCATCACCTTGATCAGTTCCTATTAAAGAAACAAATGCTGCAATCGCTTCGCCTGATATCTCATCAGATCTTCCAATTACAGCAGCCTCAGCTACTGCTACATGTGAAACTAATGCACTCTCAACTTCAGCTGTTGAAATCCTATGTCCTGAAATATTCATAACATCGTCTACTCTGCCTAAAAGCCATACATAACCTTCGTCATCATATTTTGCTCCATCGCCAGCAAAATATAGGCCCTCATGTTGTGACCAATAAGTATCAATATATCTCTGATCATCCCCATACACTGTTCTTAACATTGATGGCCATGGTGTTTTAATAGCCAAATAACCACCTTCTCCTTTACCAACTTCATTTCCTTTTTCATCAATGATGGCAGACTCTATTCCTGGAAGAGGTCCACATGCAGACCCAGGCTTAGTATCGGTTATTCCTGGTAATGGTGAAATCATAATGGAACCCGTTTCCGTTTGCCACCAGGTATCAACAATTGCGCATTGCTCGTTACCTATATTTTGGTGATACCACATCCATGCCTCAGGATTAATTGGCTCACCAACTGTACCTAAAAGCCTCAGTGATGATAGGTCATGAGCTTGTGGATGTTCTACTCCCCATTTCATAAATGCCCTAATAGCGGTTGGTGCTGTGTAGAAAATATTTACCTTATACTTTTCAATAATATTCCATAATCTTTTCTCATCTGGGGCATTAGGAGCTCCCTCGTACATCACACTCGTAGTCTTGTTTGCAAGAGGTCCATAAACAATGTAACTATGGCCAGTGACCCAACCACAATCAGCAGCACACCAATAAATATCGTTATCTTTAATGTCAAAAACTTCATGGTGAGTCGTTGTAACTCCAGTTAGATATCCTGCTTGGGTATGAACTATTCCTTTCGGTTTTGCTGTAGTGCCAGATGTGTAAAGAATGTAAAGCATATCTTCAGCATTCATTACTTCAGGTTCACATTCTGAAGATTCATTTTTTGTAATGTCTTCGTACCAGTGATCTCTACCTTCAACCATTGAGATTTCTTGATTGGTTCTTTTAACTACAATTACATTTTCTATGTATTCAGTCAGTAAAAGAGACCCATCAACATTTTCTTTTAGAGGTACAATATCTCCCCTTCTCCATGCACCATCAGCAGTAATGACTAATTTAGCTTGAGCATCGTTAATTCTATCAGCTAAAGCTTCTGACGAAAAGCCTCCAAAAACAACTGAATGGACCGCTCCTATTCTTGCACAAGCTAGCATTGATACAACTATTTCAGGAGTCATGCCGAGGTAGATTGCTACCCTATCACCCTTTCCAACATTTAATTTTTTTAGTGCGTTTGAAAGCCTACAAACTCTTTCATACAGATCTTGATAAGTAATTTCCTGAGTATCTCCAGGCTCCCCTTCCCAGTAAAATGCTACTCTGTCAGCATCAGTTTCAAGATGTCTGTCCAAACAGTTATATGAAAGGTTCAGCTCTCCATCTTTGAACCATTTGTAAAAAGGTGCATTTGAATCATCTAAAACTTCTGTCGGTTCTTTGTACCACGTAATACGTTCAAGGGCTTGTTTTTTCCAAAACTCTATACGGTCTTCATTTGCTTCTGTAAACCAATCACTTGTTGCATTTGCATTGTTAACAAGATTTTCAGATGGGCTAAATTTTCTATTTTCTTCTAATAGGTTTTCTATTTTTTCATTCATAGGAATACTCCTTTTTTATAAGTATAAATAAAAAAATTAGAAAATATCTAATTAGCTTGTCATAAAATAATAATTAAATCCATCACAAAGCGCATTCCATGAGGCATTGATAATATTTTCATGGACACCTATAGTGCTCCAGTTTTTAGTTGTATCTGTAAATTCAATTAAGACCCTTGTTTTTGCTTCGGTACCATCAGAAGAATCAATAATTCTTACTTTGTAATCAACTAATTTGATGGTTGTAACATTTGGGTAATCAGCCTCTAATGCTGCTACAAGGGCCTTACTTAGAGCGTCTACAGGGCCGACCCCCTCACCAGTTGTAACGTATCTATTCTCATTGACAATTAATTTTGTTACAGCTTCTGAGATAACATTTTCCGAATTGCGCCTTTCTGAAAATACACGAAAACTCTCAAAACTAAAAAACTCTGGAACTACATTTTTTTCTTTTTTTATAAGTAAATATAAAGATGCATCTGCAGCTTCAAATTGATATCCAGCATGTTCTAAATTCTGTACATGATTAATTAATTCTTTTGCATCATCATTTGAAAACTCTAAACCAAACTCATTTGCTTTAGTAATTACACTTGCCCTACCAGCTAGTTCCGAGACCGTAGTTCGTGTATAATTCCCTACAGCAGAAGAGTCAATGTGTTCATATAGTGAACTGTCTTTAGCCATACCAGAAGCATGCAATCCAGCTTTGTGAGTGAAAGCAGCTGAACCAACATATGGCTGTCTAGAATCGATGGTAACATTGACTAGTTCTGCAATGTGATTTGCTATAGGTGTTAGCTTTTTTAAAGATTCTAAATTTATTGTTTCATGACCCATTTTTAAAGATAAATTTGGTACAAGAGTACAAAGATCGGCATTTCCAGTTCTCTCTCCATAGCCATTCATGGTCCCTTGAACATGGTTCACTCCCAAATTAACCGCTGCCATGGAATTTGTAACTGCACATCCATTATCATTTTGAAAATGTACACCAAACTTTTGGCCTTCATACCTTGGCAATATTTCGGTTAATATTGCAGTGACTTCGGATGGTAACGTTCCTCCATTTGTGTCACAGAAGATGAAGCAATCTACACCAGTAGCCATAACTGCATCCATTATTTCAAGACTTGTTTTGGAGTCTTCTTTATATCCATCAAAAAAATGCTCAGCATCAAAAAAAACTTTTTTGCCTTTGGAACTAAGATGTTCAATTGTGTCCACAGCCATTTCAATTGCACTTTTAACATCAGTTTGAATTGCTTTTGTAATATGTAAATTTGATGATTTTCCTACAATACAAACATATTCTGTTCCAGAGTCAATGAGAGCCTGGACTTGTGGATCCTCATCAACTTTTAAATTTAGTTTTCTTGTTGATCCAAAACTTACTAGTTTTGCATTTTTAAGTTTAAGTTCAGTTTTAGCCCTATCGAAAAATTCTTCTTCTTTGGGTGAAGCACCTGGCCAGCCACCCTCTATAAAGGCAACACCTAGTTCATCAAGTAACTCTGCAATAGCAAGCTTGTCCTTCACAGAAGGTGAAATCCCTTCTTGCTGAAAGCCATCTCTCAAAGTTGTGTCAAATATATCTATTTTCATATCTAAAAAAAAACCCCTGCCATGCAAGGGTAACAACGATGCGTTCGTTGTCCTTAATTAATAATTATGATATTCATCATGTATCAATATTACTTATTTCTGTTCCGTTGTCTAGCAATTATATAGCCAAGTAGTAAGAGGGAAAATAATAAACCCACAATATAAACTTGTGTCAACTCTTGTGTATTTGAGGACATGAGGAAGGTTTGCTCAAGTAAACCTGAATGTTGAAATATTATTTTATTATCTACAATATTTTCAATGTTTGGTTCTGTTACTCTTCCTGGAAGCTGAATACTTAAGCTACCAGAATAAATATTTTCTATTCCTTCTATCTCTTCATCCGCACCATTGAGTATTTTTGCAAAAGAACCTGAGATACTTCTTTTATTCCCATCAGACGATATTGAAATATTAGATAACGGGAGTAGTAACAGTTCAGTATTTTCATTTTCTCGTAGAATTTCTAATTGTTTCTCGAACTCTTCAATATTTTGAAAATTATTTCTGATTAAGATACCCAATTTATCATTATCTTCATAAATAGTTGAGCCAAAACCATCTGGCATAGCTGTAAGTATGGCATTTAAACCACCAATAGAAGTTTGGCCTGTCTCTACTGCATATAGCTGTGCTTCTTGGTCAAGAAGAATGGCTATTCTGTAATCTCCAGAATTATCATCATTAAGTTCTATTTCCATTGTCCAAGTTGCTTCACATGCTGAGAAGAATAAAAATAAAAAAACTATGAGAATATTCTTAGATTTTTTCATTTAGAATTCCAATCATTTTATTTGTAGCAATCTTGCGGTGACTAATAGTATTTTTCTCCTCTGAAGATAATTCAGCAAGGGTTTTACCCTTATTCTCAAATATAGAATCATATCCAAATCCATTTGAACCTCTAGGCTTTTTAGCAATTAGACCTTCAAGGATTCCGTCTGTAGAAATTTCAGTTTTACCATCATAGAAATATAAGACTGTTTGAAAGTATGCACTTCGATCCTTTTCTTCGATGAGGTTTGCCAACAGCTTGTCAATATTTTGAAGATCCGTTGCATTTTCTCCTGCATACCTTTTTGAATGAAGGCCAGGCATTCCATCGAGTGAATTTACAAATAAACCAGAATCATCAGAAATTACAGGAACCTGATAGTGATCATAAATCTCATGTGCTTTTTTTTGAGCATTTTCTAAAATTGTATTTTTATCCTCTACAACATCTATTAAATCTTCTTTGTAGATAGCTTGATGGAAGTTACCAGTATCTTTTAATATTCTAGAAATTTCTCTATGCTTGTTGATATTTTTAGTTGCAAGAAGTATGTTCATTAGTTTTTTTGAAGAGTTATTATTTTTTCTATTTCTGGTTTTGTTATCTCAAATAACTTATCAAGATCTTCTTTGGAGAATGGTTTCTTCTCAGCAGTTCCTTGGATTTCTAGAATTTCAAAATTATCATTTAATACTATATTTAAATCAACTTGTGCATTCGAATCATTTTTATAATCAAGATCAACTATGTACTCTCCCTCAACAATTCCCACAGATAAAGCTGCAACATGGTTCGTCAAAGGATTTTGATTCATTTTTCCATTTTCAACTAATTTATTAAATGACTCATTTAGTGCTATCCACGAACCATTAATTGAAGCTGTTCTTGTTCCACCGTCTGCCTCTAAGACATCACAATCCACTGTTACTGAATATCCATTTAATAATTTCAGATTACAAACTGCTCTTAATGACCTTCCAATCAATCTAGATATTTCCTTAGATCTTCCACCTTCATATGATTTCCTTGGAACCCTGCTGCCCGATGACCCAGGGAGCATACTGTACTCAGCAGTGACCCATCCAGAATCTCCATTCTCAAGCCATCTTGGCAATCTGTCTGAAATTGATACAGTTATCAAAACTTTTGTATTGCCAGATTCGTAAAGTACAGATGTATTTTTAGAATTTATAAAATCTTTTGTTATTTTTATTTCCCTCATATTACGGTGAAAGCCTTTCTATTTTCCATTTATTATCTAATAAAGAATAAGAGAATCTATCGTGGGTCCTGTTATCTCTTCCCTGCCAAAATTCCCAATAAGCTATTTTTATACTAAACCCACCCCAGTTATCTGGTCTTTTGATTTCTTTATTTTTATATTTGAATTCTAATTCAGCTATCTTTTCTTCAATCTCATCTCTCCCCTGTATTTTTTGGCTTTGATTTGAAACAATAGCACTCAGTTGACCACCTCTAGGCCTTGAGTTGAAATAATCATCAGATACTTCTGGTGAAGCTTTTTTACAAACACCTTCAAATCTAATCTGTCTATGAATCTCTGGCCAATAAAATATGCCGGAAATATTTGGATTATTAAAGATTTCTATCGCCTTAGGACTCTCGTAATGGCTATGGAAGATTATTTCCTCCTCTATGAGATTCTTGAATAAAACGTATCTAGATCGTGGCTTATTCTCATCTGTTACTGTAGAAATTGCCATTGCATTCGGCTCATTTGCTTCGATTTTTATAGCTTCGTCTAACCATTTTTTGAACTGATTAATCGGATTTTCGGAAAGTTCATTCACATCGAGTTCTTTATTGCCATATTCTTTTCTGAGAGATGCTAGGGTACTTGAAATTTTTTCCATTAACTAGATTTTATGTAATTTAACGCCGATCCAGCTTTGAACCATGTTATCTGTTCGTCGGACAGGGAGTGATTAGTTACAATAGCTAAAACTTTACCATCAGATTTTTCAATATTTACAATCACCTGCTTGTCAGGCTCTACGTTGGAAGGATCTTGAATTGTTAACTTATCATCCTGTTCAATTAATTCATAATCATCTTTATTTTCGAATGTTAAGGGTAGTATTCCCTGTTTTTTCAAATTTGCTTCATGAATTCTTGCGAAACTTTTTACAAGGACTACTTTACAACCTCGAAACCTAGGTTCCATAGCTGCATGTTCTCGAGAAGAGCCTTCTCCGTAGTTTTCATCTCCAATTGCTACCCAATTGACAGAGTTTTCATGATAGCTTTTTGCCAAATCTGGTAAAGACATAATTTCATTGGTTAATAGATTATTTCCCATTCCTGAATCTGTTGTAAAGGAATTATTGACACCAATAAATAAATTTTGGGATATATTTTCTAGGTGTCCTCTAAACTGCAACCATTTACCAGCTGGAGAGATATGGTCTGTTGTACATTTTCCATTTGCTTTCATTAAGACAGTTAAAGAGTCGTAGTTATTTTTATTAAATTCTTCAAATGGCTCTAATACTTGCAACCTAGATGAGTTGGGATCAATAATTACTTCAATACCCTCAGTAGATTCCGAAGGTTGAATAAATCCCTCAAGAGTTTGTTCAAACCCCTCTGAAGGAAGTTCATCTGCAACAGGAGGGGTTAACTTTACTTCCTCCCCATTCTCGTTGGTAAGAGTTTCAGATAAAAAGTCAAAATCAAGAGATCCTCCTAAGGCAAGTCCAATAACACTTTCAGGTGATCCAATGAAAGATAAAGTTTCTGCATTACCATCATTACGAGCTGGAAAGTTCCTATTGTAAGAAGACACAATTGAGTTGCTCTCTCCTTCTTTGATATCATCCCTTTTCCACTGTCCGATACAAGGTCCACAAGCATTTGCAAGTACGGTCGCACCAATTGCTTCCAAATCCTTTAAGTAACCATCTCTTTCAATTGTTGCTCTAGTTTGTTCTGATCCAGGAGTGACCATCAAAGGAACTTTTGATTTAAGTCCTTTTTTTGCAGCTTCACGTGCAATAAATGCTGCTCTTCCAATGTCTTCATAAGATGAATTTGTACACGAACCTATTAATGCACTGGATATAGCCATTGGGTATTCATTCTTGAGTGCATCCTCTTTTAACTTTGAGACCGGTCTTGCTAAATCTGGTGTGTGAGGACCTACTATATGTGGCTCTAGTGAATCAAGATTTATCTCTATAACTTGATCAAAATATTTTTCCGGAGACTCCAAAACTTCCTCATCAGCAGTAAGAATATCCATATTCTCCGCTGCTAAGTTAGCTAAATCTTTCCTATCTGTAGCAATTAAGTAGTCTTTACCTTTTTCATCAAAAGGGAATACGGAACATGTTGCTCCAATCTCAGCTCCCATGTTTGTAATTGTTGCTTTACCAGTAGTGGATATAGTTTTTGTTCCTTCTCCAAAGTATTCGACAATTGCATTTGTCCCACCTTTTACGGTTAATATTTCAGCAACTTTTAAAATTATGTCTTTTGGAGCGGTCCATCCGCTTATTGAGCCTGTAAGTTTAATACCAATTAACTTTGGTATTTTTGTGTTAAAAGGCATGCCCGCCATGACATCTACAGCATCAGCTCCCCCGACACCTATAGCTATCATTCCTATTCCACCTGCATTTGGAGTATGACTGTCAGTGCCAATCATCATTCCACCTGGAAAGGCATATTGCTCCAAGACAACTTGATGAATAATTCCAGCTCCTGGTCCCCAGAAACCGATGCCATATTTTTCAGATGATGACCTCAAAAAGTCAAAAACTTCTTTATGGGTTTTATTGGCAACCTGAAGGTCATTATTAGCACCTTCATAGGCTTGGATTAGGTGATCACAATGCACTGTTGTAGGAACAGCTGTTTTAGGTAGGTCTGCTTGCATGAATTGAAGAATAGCCATTTGTGCTGTCGCATCTTGCATAGCTACTCTATCAGGAAGGAAATCTCCAAAATCTTCGCCCTTGTTTAAAGAAATAGACGTGACGTCCTTAGCGTGACCAAAAAGCAACTTCTCAGCGAGAGTCAGTGGAGCACTTTTCCTCTCTCTTAGAATTTCGATGTTATTTATTATTTTCTTGTAAGCATTTGAAACTAGTTCAACTTGGGTTCTAGATAAATCCATATTGATGATTATATTATTGATTTCATCTAAAGATGGGGTTATCTAAATTCAAGACAAGTTTTTTGAAAATCGCAAAAATTACACCAATCACCTTCTGAAAATCTAGGTTGTAAAGCATCACTCGGGTCCCATTGTCCAATAGTTTTAGCAATTGAATCAAACTTTTTCTTTAAAGGTTCAATCTGGTCGTGTGTAAATCTCCTTTCGACAATTTTTTCTTCTTTATCACTTACATAGATATGAAGAACAACTACTTCTTTTTCCTTTGTTTGAATAAATGCACCTAATGCATAGAGCTCTGCTTCAGCTGAATGTTGAGGAAGCTGTGCCCCAGTTTTTAGTTCTATAACTAGAGGTGCTCCATCCAGTCTGCCAACTAAATCAGCAGAGCCCATAAATGTTGCAGCAATTTTACCCTCATAAACTTTATGACTTTTATTTTGAACTATTGCATCCGCTATTGCAGTAAAACCAAGGACTCTTTCTCTTGCTGTTATTTCAAGATTATTAAAATCCTTAATTTGATTTAAGAGTTGTTCATATTTCTTAATTACTTCTATTGCAACTTCTCCATCTTCTTCTTTAAGCAAATTTTTCAATCTTTCTATTTCTCCTGATTTTTGAGAATCTTTATTGTTTAGAAGCATCATTCCAGAGAATTTATGAAAACTAATTCCAACTTTCATTGGGAATGGATCGGACTCTTTTTCCTCTTTTGGAATACCGTATTGTGTTTTCCATGCGAACTGTCTCTCACAATTATCTTTATTTAATAAGTTAGTTTTAGAAATAACAATTCCTCTATAACTTTTCTTCGTTCCCTCTCCATTGATACTGGGATATTCTCCGCATGAGGATGATCTCTCACAAAGGGTACAATGACTTCCTGGTATAAGCTTTATATTTTCATTTATAAAATCTTCAAGCAATAAAAAATTATCATCTATAACCTCATCGGCATTTTCTATACTGCTAATTTCAAGGAAATCGTTGTTGTAAAGATCTGCAACATAAAAGGTTTCATTTTCTAAACGTGTTTTTAAAATTATTGCTTTGTCTAAATCACTAACACCCTTTTTACCAGTTTTTAACTTCACATACTCTGTAGAGACTTCATCTTCAAATTCAAATTGTGTGTGAGCATTGATAAAAACTTCCTCATCATTGATAACTTTAGAAATACTACTATTAGGAAAATCTGCGTTAAGGTCTGCAGTATTTTTATGATATATATCTCTAAACTGCAAAAATAACTCTGAAGAAATTTTTTGTTGTAGTCTGTCTAAATATTTGAAGTTATTTTCTTCTGCTTGGGTGATTGCAACTTCATCTGGAGCCTGATTTACTAACCAATCTATAATTGCATCATTAATACTTTTCCACCTTTGTAGGTTGGAATTTGGAGTATGTGTGGTGTTAAATTTCTTATATTCGGATCCAGGACATTGTGCTATCTTATTAACTTTTGTAGTAGAAAAACTTAATGGCTTTTCGCTCATATATTAAAGATACTAAAAGGCATCTAAACTTTGAGTAATTAAAAAATATATTTTAAACATTTTTAAACATCAAAAACACTTACAATACCTTTACAAAGTGAAGTAGATGTTTACTAAACTTTGAGGAAAAGAGGATTCGTTAGATTTATAAAGATCTGACAAAAGAATTCTCTTTTCTGTTTCAAGTGAAAAATTATAAAAAGACCATGATTATCTAAACTTCTTTCTTTAATAATTACTAAAATTAAAGGGTGAATAGAAGAATAAGTAAAAGTTTTAAAACAATTTTTAAAAGTTTATATCCAAACTTTAAGGAAAGTGAGATAGAAAACTCAGAAGAATATTTTTTCTTTATATTAAGTAATTATCCTGATAAATCTGAAATAGTACAGTTGAAAGCATTATTTTTTATATTTTCATTCAAAGTAAGAACATTAATAATAAGAGATCAAAATATAGCTAATTTAATAAGTAAACTACAAAGTTCTAATGTAGAAATTTTAAGAAATCTTGGTTTTAGCATTACTGCACTTTTTGGATTGAGCACTGCTCGATCACTCAGTGGAGAAGGCTCTGTATATAAATATCTAGATTATCCAGTTTATAAAAATTCAAAGATTGAAAAAAAAGAAAACTCTATTCCAAAAAATCTTGAGGTTGCAGTAATTGGCAGTGGTGCAGGTGGAGGCATTGCAGCTAATTTATTAAATCAAAAATATGAAGTAGGTATTTTTGATAAAGGCCATTTTCCAAATGGTGAAACAAATAATGAAACTTTTGGGTATCACAACTTCTATGAAACACATGCAATCCAACAAACTCGAGGATACAAAGTTCAGCTCCTAGCTGGAATGGGTATTGGTGGCGGTACAAGTATTAACTGGACTACATCTCTTAGGACTCCTGACAATATCTTGAGTGAATGGGATGCTCTTACCCAACAGAATAATTACTTTAATTCGGATTCATTTAATAAAAGCCTGGACTATATATGCCAAAATTTAAATGTCGATGAGACAAATAATAAAATTCCTCAAAAAGAAATTAAATTGGCGCAGGGCCTAGAGCTTAATAAAACCAGTTACAAAATAATTCCAAGAAATACTAAAAATAATGATTGTCTTGAGTCTGGTTTTAGTACATTTGGACATTCTGATGACACTATAAATTCATCCTATAAATCTTGGTTTTCAAAAGATAAATTTAATGAAGGAAATATATACAGTAATACCCATGTAAAAAGTCTTACCCTTTCAAAAGGTAAAGCAACTCATGTTAATGTTGAACATAATGGCCAATCTTACTCAGTGGCAGTTGAAAAAGTAATACTAGCTTCAGGTTCTTTAAATACACCAAAAATATTGCTGAATAGTGGTTATGAAAATAAACATCTCGGTCAGCATTTAAAGCTACACCCTGTTTCTGGAGTTGCTGGAAAGTTTTCTGAGTTACAAAATCCATGGGCAGGGAGCATGCAGGGTATTTATTCAGATGACAATTTATTCAGGAAAGATAACTATGGATACCTCCTTGAGGGTTTGCCAATGCATCCAAGTCTTTTCTTTCCTTTCTTTCCAAACAATCAAGACAATTTTGAAGACTTTATCTCAAGTTATAATTATTGGTCAGGCTCAATTGTATTAACCTCTGATACAAGTTCTGGTTCAATTATTAACAAAAATCCTCAACACTTATGGAAATATAACTTAAATAATTTTGATCATGGAAATTTATTACATGGAATAGAAAGTCTTGTTAAAGCAAACTTTTTAGCTGGTGCAGAAGAGATAATGGTTGCAACATCTCCAACTATGCATTGGAAAAGAGAATCAAATGAAGATATTGAAAGCTTTATAGGTAAAGTTAGGAAAGTTAGAAATGAGCCATATCGAATACTCCTAGGTTCAGCTCATCAAATGGGAACAGCCAGAATACATCCAAATCCTTCTGAAGGTGTTGTTGACTTAAATGGAAAAGTGCATGGACTTGAAAATGTTTATATAACTGACTCCTCAACATTCCCAAGATGCTCCGGAGTTAATCCTATGATTACGATTCAAGCAATGAGTCATTTCTTAGCAAGTAAAATTTGAGTTAAGGATAATTCTTTTCTGGTGCAAAATGTTTAAATGCATTTTCACCTAAATCAATAAAAAGAGCTCTCGACTCTACATGAATGTTCTCTTCAGTTCTAATGACTGATTCTGTTGATATTTTTTTTCCATCGATATCTTTAACCCATGCAAATAATTCATATTCTTGCTCAACTGGGACTGGGGTAATAAAGTTGACTTCTAAATTTGCTGTTACACACATTCTATTGTGAAGGACTGTTGCGTATCCCATTAAGTCATCAAGTGCAGCTGATAAAATTCCACCGTGTACTAAACCAGGTCCACCCGCAAAGCGATCTTCAAAAATGTAGTTAGCATATACGAAATTATTTTTTACAATTGGCTTCATTCTCATACTTTGTGGATTTTTACTCCCACTTACAAATGAGGAGTCAGGATAAATATCCTGAAGTAGCATGCCTTCTTCCCAAACTGTTTTACTGGGAAGAGGTAAAGATATTCCTGAGATGTATTTATATTCCATAGAAATAACTTACTACGTTAGTAATTTTTTCTTTAGATTTCATTAATAACCTAGTTTTAAATTAAGTATTTAATTAAGGACTAACCAGCTTCTTGGAGGTACTCCTCCTGCTGAGTAATATTTTCACTTATAAAACTAGAGCCAACTAGAGAATTCTGAAGCAAGGTGGTTCTCCTAACTTGAAAAGAAATATACGCGTATAGGCCAAAAAGGAGATCGAGAAATAGATGAAAAACAAATAATGCGACTGATAGGGTTTGTATTGAAACAAAAAATGTTGAGACTGCAAGAAGTCCTATTGTTAGAAACCCTTTACGTTGTTTACTAACCATGTAATCATACTCTGGTGATAGTGAAAAAATAGGTTTTTTGGAATCTTTCAGTTCAGGCACTAAAACTGCCATCGATAACGATAATAATAAACTAATCAAAACAAATGTTGAACTCATTGCCCTGCCTCAACTTTCTAATTTCATAGTACAGAAAAAAATAATTATATTCTTCGCTTTAAAATTTATTTTCATTTCCTTTTAGTAGTCTTTCTATATTTGAACGATGTTGAAAAATGATAATTAAAATTATTAGAAGAGTACCTATTTGAGCTGATGTGTTATTTGTATCTGTAATAACGAAATATCCTGAAATAATAACTGTAAATAAGCTTGCAAGTGCTGAAATTCGAAAAAATTTTGCGATCACTACAAAACTTGACAGTAGAATTAAAAAAATTATTATTTTAAAACTCTCGGTATATTTTGTTGATGGTACAAGTATCAGATATCCTAAATAAGAGCCTAAAAATGTTGCAACTCCTTTTCCACCCCTGAATTTGTGGTATATCGGAAAGCAGTGCCCTAGAACACTTGCCAATCCAAATATGAATGGATTTACAGATTCAACAAAAAAAATACCTAAGGCTATGCTAATAATTCCTTTTAACATGTCTCCAGCCAAAACACCTGCTGCATATTTTTTACCGAGAACTCTTAGTGCATTTGATGATCCAGGATTGCCGCTACCTTCACTTTTAATGTCTATGCCTTTATATTTACTGATAATTATTGCAAAATTTACTGAACCTAAAAGGTAACTTATAGATAAAACTATATAAATCATATATTAATTGTACTTAATAATTTGAAGAGTGTTTTAAAGAAAGTAAACGATAAAATAAATAAAGAAAATGATATTTAAAAAAAATTATGTTTCAAAATAACTGTAAATCTAAAGTTAGATATGAAACAGAGATCGAGGCGCGAAGAAATAGAGGTTGGCTCGAAACTGAAAATAAGCAAAAATATAGTGTTTATAGATGTTCAAGTTGCAGTGGCTGGCATTTAGCTAGTATTAAATAAGACATGTACGAATATATTGCAGGACTATTACAAGGAATTACAGAATTTCTTCCTGTGTCTTCAAGTGGTCATCTTGTCATTCTTTCATCATTAAACGAATCACTAGACCTAGATACTTACGACATAGCTTTTTTACATGTTGGAACTCTTTTATCAATTTTTATCTACTACAGGGAAAGAATTCTTGATATATTTTCTGACAAAGAGAGTTTCAAAACTTCATTAAAAGTAATTTTTGTAGCTTTAATACCCGCAGTAGCCGTTGGGCTTTTCTCCCCGTTGCAGGATATTATTGATTCGAATAAGAACATTCTTCAAATTACCGGTGCAGCTTATCTAATATTTTCAATTATTTTATTATTTTCAAACAAAATAAAAAATGATAGTGATATAAATTTTAATGAAATCTCATTGAGTCAGTCTTTTATTGTTGGCCTAGCTCAAGCATTTGCCCTTATTCCTGGCGTATCAAGATCGGGAGTAACTTTATTAACTGGGATGTATCTAGGAATAAAAAAAACTGAAGCAATATACTTTTCGTTACTACTAGGAATTCCAACAATTTTTGGAGCCTGGCTTCTTACTTTTGCGGAGTCATCTTTTAATCTTAATGGAGCGATGTTGGGGCCAACTATTGTTGCATTTATTTCTGGACTTTTTGCTATTAGGATTCTTGTAAATATTACTGTTAATGCAAAGCTGCAATATTTTGGCTTGTATTGCTTCTTATTATCAGTATTTTGTTTTATTAATTAATTTTTAAATTAATGGGCTTTTTCTTAGGAGCAATTTTATCAATTTTGTCGGAAAATTCTAAAATATCTTTAAAAATTTTATGTGAAGTAATATCTTGTAATCTACCCATCTCACAGTAACTAGCAATTAATTTATCGAGTGGAATCTGCCCTAATAAAGGTACATCTAATTTTTCAGATAGAGTTGCTCCTCCCCCCTCTCCGAATGGATGAATAATTGAATCCTCAATTTTCATATAAGACATGTTTTCAATTACCCCAATAATGCTGGAGTTAACTTTTTTTGACATTATTCCAGCTCTCTCTGCGACCAGCGTTGCATTTGATTGAGGTGTTGTAACTATAATTGTCTCAAAAAAAGTAAGTAGCTGCGAAAGTGAAATGGAGACATCACCAGTTCCTGGAGGCATGTCTATTAATAAAATATCAATGTCTTCCCAAATTACTTCAAAGAGAAATTGCTCTATTGCCTTATGTAGCATTGGCCCTCGCCAAATTACAGCTTCATCTTGCTTTACGAAGTACTCCATAGACATAACGTTTAAATCATTTATTTTTGAAGGGAATATTCTGTTACTAAATGGAATTGGCGGAAACTTCGCACCTAAGATTTTAGGTATTGAATACCCCCAGATGTCTGCATCAACTATCCCTACCTTCTTGCCTTTTTCTGCGTACGCCAGAGCAAGTAGTGAGGTAACTGTAGACTTTCCAACTCCACCTTTTCCCGATGAAATTCCAATAACACGTTTTCCATCATTAAAAGAATCTTTAAC
The DNA here is from genome assembly GCA_014239265.1 of Actinomycetota bacterium. GTDB lineage: Bacteria > Actinomycetota > Acidimicrobiia > Actinomarinales > Actinomarinaceae > Actinomarina. The sequence goes on along the minus strand of JAAZZH010000009.1, from coordinate 9,213 downwards.
TTGATCCGGTGTTTTATCAGCTCCAATTTTTTTTAAAACCTTGGTCATTTCTTCATCAGTAGGTTTTCTAAATTTAAGTTTGACCAAGTTATCAATCGATATAGCTGATTCATGTAATGCGGAGCGAACCCATTCAATATCGGTAAAATCTAGAACCTCGTATGTCTTATCATCAATCTTTTTTAGACAATTTAGTTCGATTAAACTTTTGTTAAATCCGGGATAAACTATATTTTCAATACTCATACACATATATTATGTTCATTAGTGATTAAATTAAACATATGTTGAAAAGAAATTTCATATTATCAATATTGATTCTGATTATTTCAGTCACATATTTGACTTACGGTAGTCCTGCTGAGGTAGAAATTTCTGAGAATAACAATGAATCTGTCGAGTTGTCATCAATCAAAAATATTACTTCTGTAAAGGAAAACTTGACTAGTGAAAGTTTCATAATTGTTAACCTTTGGGCAAGTTGGTGCATTCCTTGTATTGAAGAAGTGGACGAACTCAAAAAACTTTCAAATGACAATAGATTTTATGTAATTGGTCTTTTAGTTGATGACTCTATGAATAATGGTAAAGAATTTATTAAAGAATATGACATAGAGTATGAAAATCAACTTAATCAAGATGATGTGGAAGTTGTCCTCACTGAATTTAAATGGAGTGGTATCCCAACCTCAGTAGTTCTTGATCTTGATTATATGATAATAAAAACTTTTAATGGACCTATTACATACGCTATGATTAACAATATTTCGAAGTAAGTGTTAATCAAGACCTGTTTATAATTAATTATGGATCAAATACTTTTTTGGAGAATTTTTTTATTAGGTGGAATACTTACTTTTCTCGGTATCATGGGAATCTTTACTCTTAAGCTGCTTGCTGCGTCAACTGGAAGAAAAAGAATACTTGATTTTTTTATAAGATAAATTTATTGGTAGCGGGGGTAGGATTTGAACCTACGACCTCTGGGTTATGAGCCCAGCGAGCTACCAGACTGCTCCACCCCGCGCTGAATAATCAATAGTAATTAGAATTAGTTTAAACTCAAGTTTTATTTGTTTAATTCTTCGATGGCCAAGGAGACATACTCTTCAGCTAACTCAATAAGCTCTTGATATCTACCTAGATCGCCAGAAACTAGCTTATCTTGTGCTTGATTAAATGCATCGTTGGCTTTCTGCAGAAGTTGAATTGCTCCAAGTCCAGCTTCATTTTCTGCATCAGCACCTTCACTAAAATCTGCACCCTCAAATATACCCTTGAGAGCCTCTCCAAGTGATTCTTCCATAATTATTTTGTCTTGAAAAATTACTACAACAAATTTAAATTCAGGAAGAGGGTTTTGCTCCCCTTGTAAATAAATTGGTTGATAATAAAGTACAGATTGGTTGATAGGGACTACGAACAGGTTTCCTCTAATTACACTCGATCCCTGCTGATCAAGCAAAGTAAAAATTTGTGATATATCTGGATCCTGGTTAATTCTAGTTGACACTTGGGAAGGACCATCAACAAATTCACCTTTTGGTAGTCTGTAATCAATAAGTTGCCCATAATTCTCTGGATCAGCATCTGCAACCAAGAAAGACTGCATGTTTGGTCTGTTTTCAGGATTAAAGGGCTGAAAAATTAAGTAGCTTAGATCTTCTTCTTCAGGAAGAGTCATCAATAAATAGTACGGAAGCATTGGTTTGTAACCAAGCTCTGTAAATTCACCACGTAGCGTTGCGACCCTAGGAGTTGTAGAAGAATCAGTTGGAATCTCCCACGGATCTTCATCTGCATAAAAAACACGGGGATCAGTCATGTGGTAATCCTTATACATATCTGATTGGATTGTAAATAAGTCTTCAGGATATCTTATGTGATCTAAAAGGCTAGAAGACATATCTGCTTTATCAGTGAAAAGAGAAGGGAATATTTTTGCGTATGTTTGTATTAATGGATCTGTTTCGTCAAACACATAAAAATCCATTGTTCCATCATATGCATTTACAACTGCTTTTACAGAGTTCCTTATGTAATTGAAGTTAATAGGCAATCCTGATCTTTCGTTAATTCTCCTTGTATCAGCTGGTTGAGCATATGGATACTTATCACTAACGGTGTACATGTCAATTATCCAAAAAAGATTTCCCTCTATTAGAGCTAAGTAGGGGTCATTATCTGTGTATAAAAATGGAACAGCTTTTTTAACTCGACTAGTGATATTTCTTTCCATGATTATTTTTGAATCGTCACTTAACTGATTTGATATCATTAGGTTTAACTCACTATACCTAAGAGAAAAACCAAGTCTTTGAAAAAATGATCCTATACCTACTCCACCCTGACCTGAATAATTTGTATATGCGACAGACTGTCCTTCAGTTGAAAGCGGATAATCAACTTCTTCCTGGAGTGAGTTAACTACAACGTATTCTTGGGACTCAGCTGACTCACCAAAGTATATCCTTGGCTGAGATACTTCAAGCTCAGGTGCTGTAGTTGTTGCTGGGACTCCTTTTACGTAGAAATCTGGCTGTCCTTGACTAGCTACATTATTTGCTGGACTAAATACAACGCCATAACCATGTGTATATTGTAATCTTTGGTTCACCCAACCTTGTGCTGGTAAGTTTGTTTGATCTAGTTCTCTTGCTGAAACCATCACCTGAGTCAATTTTCCATCTATAGTGTAACGGTCAACATCTACCTCATCTAAAGCGTAGTAAGCTCTAATTTCTTGTAACTGACTGTAGGTTTCTGCTAGAACGGTTGGATCCCATAATCTGATATTATTGACGGTTTGAGAGTTTTGATTTATATCTTCATTTGTTAAAGTTGGAGAAGCCTCGAATGGTCTTTCTTCAATTGAATTAAGTCCGTAGGCTAACCTTGTGTAGTCAATATGTTCCTCTACATAAGGAAGTTCCTTGTTTAATTCGTCAGGCAGAACTCTAAATCGTTGAATGGCACTTGGAACTATCCCTCCAACAACAATAGAAACTGCTAACCAAAGCCCTAGTGCTGTTGCAGGAAGTAACCAGCCTCTTCTTCGAATGTTGACTAATAAAAGTACTGCACCAAATAGTGAAATTAAGATTAACAATTGAAGAGCTGGTAAGTGTGCAGTTACGTCGGTATAGCTTGCTCCAAAAACTTTACCTCTTGGAGAGTATAAAAGCTCCATTGAATCTAAGCGATATGCCACTGCTTTCAATATTGCAACAAAGGCCAACAAAACTGATAAATGAGCCTTTCCACCACTGCTAACTTCAGGTAATTTTTGTGGGCGCAACTGCATAGCACCTGTTGCAATAAAATACAGAACAACAACGATAGAGGTTAAAGTTATAAGTTGAAAACCCCAAGATACAAAAAGTCTATAAAGAGGTAATCCAAAAATGTAATTAGATATATCGTTATTGAAAACTGGATCCGTAACGTTAAAATTTACTTGATTGATGAACAGTAATACTTGTTCCCAAAGAGTTGAAGATCCAGCTCCTAAAAACAGAGATAAACCGAGAGCACCTGTAAGTCTAAATCTTGCAAATTTTTCACTGACAAAACTTCTAAATCTAGCTAAAGGATCTTGAGCATCAAAAGCTTCAAATATATCTATAACTGGGGTTGCGCGGGTAGCTAGTCTTAAATTTGTAAATATAAAAATAAAAGCAATCGTTGTAGTTGCTGCAACAAGACCAAGTCTTGTTAAAAGTATTTTGACCCAAACATCATTAAGACTTACAGAATCAAACCACAGATAGTTAGTAAAAAATGTAGCAACTCCTCTAGCAACTGAGAAGCCTATTATTCCGATGAAGACAATGAATGAAAGACCGCGTCTATCTGAACCTGCGTTACTAACGTTTCCTATGTTTACCATTTAAATGTATTGTATTTATGTCCTGTGTTTAACGTGAACTATACTCAGAAATTACTTGCAAGGCATTATCAAAAGATTTAACAGCCACAATTAAAGTTTCATTGTCTTCGTAAGGTTTTGCATCTTGATAGTTAGAGGTAGGAACTAATATCAGAGTTGCTCCTGCTCTTTTTGCTGCGATTACTTTTTGTTTAACTCCCCCGACTGGTCCAACTGAACCATCAATCTCAATAGTTCCAGTGCCTGCAACGATTGCGCTATTTGTTATATCGGCTTCAGTTAGTCTGTTATATACATTTAGAGCCATCATTAAACCAGCAGAAGGGCCTCCAACACTTCCTGTATCAATATCTACATTTATAGGAAAGACAAACCTTTGATTCGGTGTTGATGCTAGGAAGCCAACCATTGGCTCATTCTTATACTCAATATGTTCTATTAATTGTGTTTCAATTTGAACTTCTTTTTCATTTCGTTGAACACCAATAGAAACTATCTCTCCAATAGAAAAAGTTCTTAGTAATGATATAAATTGTGTTGATGAGTTAACACTGTATGTTATTTTATCCTCTCCGCTAATAGAGATTATCAAATCATCTTTTAAGAGTTTATCTTTTACTGGAGAATCATCCAAAATCCCAACTACTAAAACCCCATCACCCTCGGACTGTATATCGTAACCAAGAGAATTTAAAGCTACAGCAATTGCAACATTCTCAGATGTGCGCATATTTTGAATACTTATTTCACTAAGTTCACTTGGTGTGACACCCTTTGGCAATATCACCTCTTTTGGGTACAAATCTACAGAATCACTTAAATAGGCCCATGAATACAGTAAGTAATTAGCAACGTCTCTACGAACAGTAAGTTGGTAAAGATTTCCGTCAGAGTCATATTGCTGTGCAGCTTCAATATTTATGTCCCACTCATACGGAGGGCCTGGTGACATGTAATAATATTCTGTATCTACAAAAAGGCCGAAATAAGACAATGAAGAAGTTATTAATAAAATAACTAGGAGTCTCTTTTTTTCAAATATAGATAATTTTTTCACAATAAAATATTAGGTTATCTAAATAAATAAAGAGCCGACAAAAGCCGGCTCTTTAAATAACTAAGTTAATAAAAATTAACTACATGGACCAGATTCCCAGTCGTATCCACCGGCTGATGGACCAACATAGTTTCCTGCCAATAATTTAACTCCACTACCAATTGTTCCGTCTGGAACAGCAATGAAGCTCTCAGCATCTGCTCTGTTTTGTCCGAGCTCTCTTTGTGGCATCATGCCATCAGAGTCAACATAAACGCTACCAGCAGCTCTTCTGATACCTGCTCTTGTTAGATCTCCACCTTTGTTGGCAGCTTCAAGTACACCTTTTAAGTGGTGTTGTGAAGCCCAACCAGCAACTAAGAATGTATTCGCTGAATCAATTCCCATTGCTGTAAATGTAGCTCTCATAGTTGCATGACCAGCTGTTTCAGCTTCATACGGAGCCACGAAGGCCATAAGATACATCGAACCAGAAGTAAATAATGGTGCCAATGCAAAACCTTCCCTAACGAATGCATCGTTAAAAGATGGTGCGGCCATCATAGATAGTGGTGTCAATCCTTGTTGGAAAGCTCCACCAGCTACTTGTGCCATATGAGTAGGCCCAATTGCTGGAAAGTATGCATCTACTGGTTTTGTAACCATTAGACCAACTGCCTGAGCAACGTCAAACTCTGGACTTGGAACAACATATTCCCAAGCAACAGTAAGACCATTAGCTTCTGCAGCAGCTGTTACACCTTTAGCGTAATCGCCACCATAGTCGCCAGCGTATCCCATAATTCCAATAGTTTTAACATCAATTGGATAGTTAGCTAATGCCCAATCAACTGCATTCATACCATCAGCACAATATGCTGAACCGAATTCAATTACCAATCCTCTATCAACAGACTTATAAGACCAACCTGAATACCAACTCATAGGAGCTGCAATCATGTTGTCTGTGTCCATATTGTCAAGAATAAATACTGTTTGTGGCGTACCAAGTGACATAGCTAAAGCTGCAACACTATCGCGTTGCGCGTTATATCCTTCTAGATGTTTTTGAGGATTGTAACCTGTATCAAAACCTTCAACGATTGCGACACTATAGTCTCCAACTCCACCTGTTTGGTTTGCCCAGAGCCAAAAAGCTCTTTGGCCTGTTTCTAAAGCAGGTCCAAGGGGACCATATGGTCCAGTATAATCATTGAGTAAACCAAGATATATACAACCTTTTGTAGGATCAGCACCTGTTGGTACTCCGCCTATTGCTTCAGGACATGCCTCTGCTGTAACTCCAACACCTGTGTCTACAGTACTGGCAGTCGTAACAGCTGGAGATTCCAGTGATTCAACAACTTCAGGAGTTGTTTCCTCTACTGTTTCTTCAGCGGCTCCGCCGCAAGCTACTAAGACAAGGGCTAGAACTGTAAAAAGAATGATTCCCTGCTTACGCAATGGTTTCATTATTCCCCCTTTTATAATTAGTACTAATAAATTTAGGTTACTAGGTTTTCATCAAGTTAGTAGGAAAATGGCCAGGCTTTAAAATAATTACGTAACCTAAACCAAATGCCCCATAGGCCTCTGGGTTCAAAAATTAAGAAAAGAATGATGAATAAACCAAACAATAGTCTTTCAAGCTGACCAAGATTTAAAGGTAGTGATTGTTCTCCAATCTCAAAAGTATGTAGTAACAACTGTATTAAAGCAGGAAATAATGTATAAAACAGAGCCCCAAATAATGGTCCCAGTACTGTTCCTGCCCCACCAATAACTACTATTGCTACAAAAGTAATAGAGTACAAAAGACTAAAAGTACCAGGCTCAACTCCTCCAGAGACTGTAAAAAAGAGTGCCCCACTTATACCACCATAAAAACTTGATAAAGCAAAAGCTGATGCTTTATATCTAAACAGATTAATACCCAGTGCCTCTGCAGCAATATCGCCGTCACGAATTGCGGAGTAAGCTCTGCCAGCTCTTGATCTGACTAGATTTTTAAAACCTAAACCAGCAAGAATACATGTAAGCAGACAGAACAGATAAAGAATTTGGTTTTTTTGTAAATAAAGAGTTCCAATTTCAATTCCTTTTTCTAGATTTACACCAAATAGTTTTAAAGTAGCTACCTTTCTTCCTAGACCTGCTCCACCAGTAACAGATTTAAAGTTTGAAAATAAATGAGAGCCTATAAAAACTAATGCAAGTGTTACTAAAGCGAGATTAAGGCCTTTTAGTTTAACGGTAATTGGAGCAATTATTAAACCAACAATGGCTGCAGCTATACCAGCAAAAGGTAACCAAAAAATCATGTCTAACTCGAAACCAATTACACTCGATGTAGCAACTCCACCAATTACAGCAGAAGCATAAGTTCCAACTCCAATAAATACTCCATGTGCAAGGTTAATTTGACCTGCTAATCCAGAGACAATATTTAAACCCCACCCTGCAATAGCTATCAAAAAAGAAGTTGTTAAAAGAAGTATCCAGTAATCAGTTGCTAAAAAACAAAAAGCAATAGACAAGGTGATTAATATTCCAAACCAACCTTTTTGTGTGTTGTTAGAAAATATGGAAGATTCCTTTCGGTAGTCAATATAAAGATTCGGCCTACCTCTCATACTCTTTCAACCTCCTCAGTCCCAAACAGTCCATCGGGTTTAAAAATTAAAATTACAAACATAATTAGATAAGGGGCAACTACAGAAAAACCATTTCCAAATGAAAAACCAATTAGACTTTCAAAGCTTAGTTGATAGTAGGCCACATAACCTTGAGTTAGACCGATAATGATTGATCCAACTACTGCTCCAGGAATTGAGTCTAAGCCACCAATTACAACTGCAGGCAACGCTCTTAATGCTGATATAAAACTAAATTGAGATAATGTATTGAAACCCCCTGTAATGAAAAAGCCAGCAAAGGCAGCTAATATCCCCGCTATCATCCAAACAAGACCGAATATTCTCCCAACATTAATTCCTTGAGCCATTGCTGCTTCTTGGTCATAAGAAGTTGCTCTCATTGCGATACCGTATTTTGACTTTCTGAAGAAAATAGTCAAAAGTATGATCAACAAAATTGCAGTGACGAGCGCTGACAACTCAAGATATTTAATATTTACGCCTCCAAGTTTTATTGCACCAAAATTTCCATAGCTAGGAAAAGGATCCCCCATATATTTTGGATTTATGCCAATCCAGCTATCGAGAACTGTCCTTAATAAAATATCAATTCCAATTGTCAAAACTGCAACAGAAAAAACTGGTTCTCCAACCATCGGCCTTAAAAAGGTTCTCTCAATTAGCAATCCGAGAATTCCAGTTAAAATGACTCCTAAAAATAATGCTAGCCAAAATGGGATACCTCTATCTACGGCTAATGAGCTGATTATTCCTGCTCCTACTACCGCAAGTGCAGGTTGGGCAAAACTTAAAACTTCCATTGCCTTGTAAATTAATACAAATCCAATAGCGACTAATGAATAAATTGCCGCTAGTGAAAGGCCTTCAACTGTTGCTTGTAGAAAGATAATCAACTATACATCTCCTCTATTAGGTCACTAAATTTCTCCATTAATACATTTCTTTTAATTTTTTGAGTAGCTGTCATCTCTCCGTCTTCATGGTCAAGTTCTTTCGGAATCATTTGAAATTTTCTAATTTCTAAAGATGAAGTTTCTGCATTTGCTTTAAGTATTTCACTCCATACAAGATCTTTTACTTCTTTTTTTTCAGACAAATCTCTATAAGTAGTGTGTGGAATGTTTTTACGAAGAGCCCAATTGGATACAGTTTCAAATTCTATCGCAATTAAAACTGCTAAGAATTTTCTTTTATCTCCAATAACAAGAGCATCTTTAATAAAAGGTGATATCTTTATCTTATTTTCAATCTCTTGTGGGGATACATTTTTACCTCCACTTGTAATAATAATGTCTTTTTTCCTGTCAACAATTTTAAGAAACTCTCCATCAAAAACACCAACATCACCTGTATACAGCCAACCTTCTTCATCTATACATTCTTTCGTAGCAGCTTCATCTTTGAAGTAACCTTTAAAGACCGCGGGAGATTTTACTAAAATTTCACCATCATCAGCTAGCTTTATCTCCACACCATGATTAGGAACTCCTACTGTTCCTAATTTCATCTTTTTATCGTTATTACCCGAAGCATAAGCACAATTTTCCGTCATACCGTAACCCTCAAAAATTGGAACACCAAGCGCTAAGAAAAATTTAAGTATTTCGGGAGCAATAGGTGCTGCGCCAGAA
>JAAZZH010000096.1 GCA_014239265.1 Actinomycetota bacterium | reverse complement strand
AGCAGCAGGTATATTTCAGTTAGAAAGTAATGGCATGGGAAGTGTTTTAAGACAATTGCAACCAGATAAGTTTGAAGAAATTATTGCAGTTGTAGCACTTTTTAGGCCTGGTCCGATGGATAATATACCATCATTTTGTAATAGAAAACATGGTAGAGAAAAAATAGAATATTTACACCCTTTACTTGATGACGTTCTTAAAGAAACTTATGGAATTATTGTTTATCAAGAACAAGTTATGCAAATTGCTCAAGTTTTATCAAACTATACTTTAGGAGAAGCTGATTTATTAAGAAGGGCTATGGGAAAAAAAATACAAAAAGAAATGGATGATTATAATATTGATAGTGAAGATAAACTTATTGATTTATTAAGAGTTAAAAAATAGTCTAGTTAAATATTGGAATCCAAAAATGCGTTTAAGTTGGCCTTAGATAGCGCACCAATCTTTGTGGCTTGAACCGAGCCATCCTTAAATAAAAGCATTGTAGGGATACCTCT
>JAAZZH010000095.1 GCA_014239265.1 Actinomycetota bacterium | reverse complement strand
AGAAAAAGAAGGAGCAGTCAAACCAAAAGGGAAAAAAGTTGGAATCAAATTTGAAGTATTGTCAAATACAGATATCGAAAATGTTTTGTCAATATCAAAAAAAGGATTAGATTTTGTGATAATAGAGGTAAAAGATTGGAAAATAATTCCATTAGAAAACATAATTGCTAAATTGCATAAAATACACACTAAGATTTTTGCCATTGCAAGAACACCGGAAGAAGTAAGAAAAATGTTTTCAATTTTAGAAGTAGGTGTAGATGGAGTAATTTTTAGTACATCATCAATTAATGAAGTAAGAGAAGCAATGGTGTATTTAGGAACCAAAAGCTTTGATATGAAACCTGCTAAAATTATTGAAATTAAGGAAGTAGGAGACGGGGAGAGAGTATGTGTAGATACGGCATCAATATTACATAAAGGAGAAGGGATGTTGATTGGAAGTAGATCAAATTTTTTGTTTCTTGTTCATAATGAATCAGTAGGATCATCATTTACATCGCC
>JAAZZH010000094.1 GCA_014239265.1 Actinomycetota bacterium | reverse complement strand
ACCCTGGTAGATGGAATGTTACAACAAAGCGGAACCTTTAAAGCCCACCAAGAGCTTCAAGACAGAGTTATGGACTCAATGGATCTTGAAAAAGAAAGAGGAATTACAATTACAGCCAAAAATACGGCAGTATATTATAAGGATATCAAAATTAATATCATGGATACGCCAGGTCACGCTGATTTTGGTGGAGAGGTTGAAAGAAGCTTAAACCTAGTTGACGGAGCCCTGTTATTAGTAGACGCAAGCGAGGGGCCCTTACCACAAACACGATTTGTTTTGAAAAAGGCTCTTGACAAAAACATACCAATTATTTTAGTAATTAATAAAATTGATAGACCAGACGCCAGAATTGACGAGGTTGTAAGCGAGGTTTATGACCTATTTATTGATTTAGATGCAAATGACGAGCAAATTGAATTTCCTATTATTTATACAAACGCTAAAGAGGGAGTTGCGCACATTAAATTAGAGGACAAGTCAGAAACGCTTGACGCCCTTTTTAACACAAT
>JAAZZH010000093.1 GCA_014239265.1 Actinomycetota bacterium | reverse complement strand
ACCAATCCTGATAAAACCTTTCCAGGTCCAATTTCAATAAACTGATTAACTCCTTTATTTATCATATGGATAACACTTTCTCTCCATCTTACTCTACTTTCGATTTGTTTAATTAACAAATCTTTTAATAAAGATGAACTGGTAACTTCTTTGCCAGTAACATTTGAAATTAAGATATTTTTTGGATCTTTAAATTCTAATTTTGTAATTTCTTTAGTCATTATATCTGTTGCTTTTTTCATTAATTTACAATGAAAAGGTGCACTTACAGGTAATTTAATATTTTTTATGCTATTAGATTTTAAATCTAAAATAAATTTATCTATATTGTTAATGTTTCCACTTACTACCAACTGACCATTAGAATTATCATTAGCAATAAAACATTCGTACTTATTTTTATTTTCCTTAATAATTTTTTCTATTTGTTCTATGTCAGATCCTAACACAGCTACCATGCCGCCTTCGCCTTTTGGAACAGCGCGTTGCATAGCATTTCCTCTAAATTTTAAATAT
>JAAZZH010000092.1 GCA_014239265.1 Actinomycetota bacterium | reverse complement strand
TAAAGCATTATGAGATTTTAAATAATTATATTCTAAAAGATTTACAATAACTTCAGTATCAGTTTCACTGAGAAATGTAAATCCTTCTTTAGTTAGAAATTCTCGTAGTTCATCATCATTTTCCAGAGTTCCATTGTGAACTAGAGCTATTTTTGTAGAATTACTATAATGAGGATGTGCATTTTGTGAATTTACAATTCCATGTGTTGCCCAACGAGTATGACCAATTCCAATATTTCCGGGCATAGAATCTAAAGATTCAGATTCATTAACTTGTGATACACGTCCAACACCTTTTTTCACTAAAATAGAATCATCTGATTTTGTTGCAACCCCTACACTGTCATATCCACGATATTCCATTCTGGAGAGCCCCTTTACCAAAAGTGGTGCTGCAAAATCATTTCCATAATAACCAATTATTGAGCACATGTAACAGATTACAGTAAATTGCACTTACAAATGTTTTTTTAAAATTAATTCAGGCAAGTAATTCTTTATACAAAGAGATGGCATCAG
>JAAZZH010000091.1 GCA_014239265.1 Actinomycetota bacterium | reverse complement strand
CTTTAAATTTCAAAAATTTTTTATCATTTTTATAGTAATTAGAAATAGGATGATCTACAGAAAGTGCCAGAAAAGAAAAACCAAAAAGTGTATCAGGGCGAGTAGTATAACATTTTATTGATTTAACTTTTTCAGAACCCTCAATTTTGAAATCTATTTCACAACCAAAAGATTTTCCAATCCAATTTTTTTGCATTACTTTTACTTTATTGGGCCACTTTTCTAAACCATCCAAATTTTCTAAAAGTTCATTTGAAATTGTAGAGATTGTAGAAATAATTTTTTCTTTATTTTCTGTTGTAAATTCCAAACCACTTTTGCCTGGCATCATTATGTCTAAAACAATCAAATCAAATTTTATTATAGAGATTTTTTCTTTTGCTTCTTCGGCACTATTTGCAGTTGTAATTAAAAAATTATTTTCATTTAAATACAAATTTAATTTTTAAAAAAATGTTAAGAATTTAAATTCAAGGTACTAATCAACAAATGAATTTTCAAACAGTCCAAACTACAGATT
>JAAZZH010000090.1 GCA_014239265.1 Actinomycetota bacterium | reverse complement strand
TTCTGGCTGTTCAATGGGAGAATATTTTAGAGATCGCGGAGAAGATGCGCTGATCGTCTATGACGATTTAACTAAGCAAGCCTGGGCGTATAGACAAATGTCCCTTCTGCTAAAAAGACCTCCAGGAAGAGAAGCTTATCCAGGTGATGTTTTCTACCTTCACTCAAGACTTCTGGAAAGATCGGCAAGAGTAAGCGCGGATTACGTTGAAAAGTTTACAGACGGAAAGGTAAAAGGAAAAACAGGCTCTCTAACTGCACTTCCTATAATTGAAACCCAAGCAGGGGATGTCTCAGCGTTCGTTCCAACAAACGTTATTTCCATTACTGACGGACAAATTTTCTTAGAAACCTCTCTTTTTAGTGCAGGTCTAAAGCCGGCAATGGATCCAGGTATATCCGTATCAAGAGTTGGAGGGGCGGCACAACTTCCCATCATAAAAAAACTTGGTGGTGGAATTAGGACGGCACTAGCACAGTACAGAGAGCTAGAAGCCTTCTCTCAGTTTGCATCTGATCTTG
>JAAZZH010000008.1 GCA_014239265.1 Actinomycetota bacterium | reverse complement strand
GAGACAGATATAATCCATATACAATACTTTGTATTCCCATCCTGTTTTCAACGTTACTAGATCAGACAAGAAAATATTTAAGGTTTGGTCGAAGCTAACATCTGAAACAATATTATTTATTACTATCAAGGAGTTATTTTCATCTTTCCATTCAGCGCTTGATTGACATACTGCTTTTCCTAATGAAACAAGTTGTTCATCGGATAGAGTATCTAATGTGTCATCACTATCAGCAACCCTGATCTGTTCTATAAAAGTCTGACCAAAAGTATCATCGCTATTTATGAAAACAATAATAAAAGAAATAATCAATACAATAAAAACTGTAAAACTAAAAGTAGGTATCTTCTTCAAGTAACCATTCTAGACAAAGAGTTTTTTTGTATATAAAAAGTACCCGGAGGGGGAGTCGAACCCCCACATCCGAAGATACTGGATTTTGAATCCAGCGCGTCTGCCAATTCCGCCATCCGGGCTTTACTTCTATGATTATATTTCATATTTAATCCAAAGAGAGAAAAATAATTTAAGTTTACAATGAAAGGATGATTGTTCTCATTGATGGTTTTAGCATTGCTTTCAGGGCCTTCTATGCTTTGCCTGAAACTCTGATGACTTCCAAGGGTACTCCAACAAATGTTATCCATGGTTTTTTATCAATGCTCAATAAAATAACATCAGACTATAAATTAGAACAATTAATCGTAACTTGGGATCTACCAGGAAATACTTTTAGAAATGATATATATACAGATTACAAAGCCAACCGAACGTCGGCACCTGATAATTTTAACATTCAAGTACCTCTATTACACAATCTGTTAGATACGTTTAACATTCCACAAGTTTCAAAAGAAGGTTATGAAGCTGATGATGTTTTAGGATCTCTCTCTGTGATGCTAAATCAGAAAAATAAAGAAGTTCTTATTGTTACAGGTGATAGAGATACATATCAATTGATTTCTAATAAGACAAAAATACTATATACAAAACGTGGTATCTCAGATGTTGATTTGGTCGATGAAAAATTCTTTGTAAATAAATTTGGAATAAACACTAAGCAATATGTTGAATATCTTGCCTTAAAGGGTGATCCTTCTGATAACATCCCAGGTTTACCAGGTGTTGGTGAAAAAACGGCTATTAATTTATTACAAAAACATAAAGATATTAAAACTATTTATGAAAATTTAGATGAATTAACTCCCAAAATAAAGGGTTCATTTGAAGATAATAAAGAAATATTATTGATGAGTAAAGACCTAGCAACAATTCGTACTGATTTAAAACTTAAGATACCTGATATCAAAATTGAAGATACTATATTTTACTCTGATAATGTTCTGAAAGATTCACAAGATCAAGTTACAAAGCTCGAACTTAATAAATATATAAGAAAGTATAAATCTCAACAAGAGACTACTGATGTTGACACTACAGACCTAACTATAAATGAAATTAGCTCAAAAAACTTTCCATTAAATTCATTACTTTTTAAATTTGAGAATAATATTTATGTTGTTAATAAAGAAATAGCAGGAAGATTAGTTGATGATGTAGTCATTGATAAAGATTTCATTTCGCTAACAACTCAAAAACTGTTTACTTCATTACCTAAATTGGATACTAAGTATGTTACGGCTTACGATTGTCTCTTATTTTTACATGATCCCAATAAAAGACCCGATAATCTCTTAAATGTTTGTAAACATATAGAACAAGCTAATCTTCTTAATAAAAAATCTACAATTGAAGACTTTATTAAATTCTTTAATTTAAATTACAACCAAATAATAAATGATTTAAAGAATTTCAAATCTGATAAAACTTTAATAAAACTTTATGAAGAATTAGATTTCCCAATTGTATCTGTACTTAACTCTATGCAGATTAAAGGAGTTAAAGTTTCAAATAAAAAAATTGATACTCTTTCAAAAATTATCAATCAAGAAATCTCTGATTATAGAAAAAAAATAATCGAGATAACCAAGCAAGAGTTTAATTTAAATTCTCCGAAACAATTAGCTAAGGTTCTATTTGAAGACATGAACCTTCCTGTGATTAAAAAAACTCCAAAAGGAGCCCCGTCAACGGATGGTTCAGTTCTTGAAGAACTCTCAAAAGATTACGAACTTCCTAAATATATATTGAAATATCGAGAATATGAAAAAATAAGATCAACCTATATTGATGGTTTAAAAACAGAAATTACAGCTAAAAATAGAATTCATACAACTTACAATCTTTTTGGAACCACAACAGGTCGGTTATCTTCAGAAAAACCAAATCTCCAAAATATTCCTAATAAAACAGATATTGGCCAAAAAATACGCGAATTCTTTATTGCTGACACCAATCATACTTTTATTATTTCTGACTATTCACAAATTGAATTACGAGTACTTGCCCATTTAAGTTCTGATAAAAATATGATTGAAATCCTAAGTTCTATTGATTCTGATATTCATACTGAAACTGCATCTAGAATTTTTAACATCAATTTAGATTCAGTAACAAAAGATATGAGAAGAAAGGCTAAAGAAGTTAACTTCGGTCTTATTTATGGAATGGAATCGTTTGGACTTTCCAAAAGTCTTGATATTACAAAAAATGAAGCTCAAGAACTTATAGATGCATATTTTTCTCAGTTTCCAAAAATAAAAGGTTTTTTGGACACAATAGTATCGGATGCTGAAAAAAATGGATTTACAAAAACACTTTATGGAAGAAAACGAATTATAAAAGAGTTAGGTTCTTCTAACTTTCAACTAAAAGCCATGGGAAAAAGAATTGCAATGAATGCTCCCATCCAAGGAACAGCGGCAGATATTATGAAAATAGCAATGCTCAAGGTGCAAAGTAAAATATCAGATTTAGAGTCTACAGATTTATTGCTACAGATCCATGATGAGATTATTGTTCAGACACCTATTGCAAACATTGAAGAGGTCACAAACATCATAAGCACCGAAATGGAAAGTGCAACCCAACTTAAAGTACCATTATTTGTTAATATTAAAAATAATAAAAATTTAGCAAATAATTAATATTCGTTTGTAAAAACTGTAGATATGTTATGCTAAAAGTCGAAAATAATATGATTGGAAAAAATTAACCTATATGACAGATAATCAAGAGAAGGTAATTGAACCTTCAAACGTTGTTGAACTCCCAGACGACATCAAGCCTGAAGATTTCCCAGATTTACTAGAAAAAACACTCATAACATTTAATGATGGTGACGTTATTGAGGGGACTATTGTCCGTATCGACCGAAACGAAGTTATGGTAGATGTGGGTTACAAATCAGAAGGAGTAATACCATCCAGAGAATTATCAGTTCGAAAATCAGTAAACCCTAAAGATCTTGTAAATGAAGGTGACAGGATTCAAGCCCTTGTATTAGATAAAGAGGATGATGAAGGAAGACTTATTCTTTCTGTTAAAAGAGCTATTTATGAAAAAGCCTGGGGGGATATTCAAGAGATCTCAGATAATGACAAATCTGTCAAAGGAACAGTAATTGAAAGTGTAAAAGGTGGGTTAATTGTAGACATTGGTGTAAGAGGTTTCCTTCCCGCTTCCTTAATTGATGTAAGGAGAGTAAAGGAATTAACTTCTTATATTGGAGAAGAGATAGAAGCTAAAATTTTAGAATTAGATCGTCAAAGAAATAACATCGTACTTTCAAGAAAAGCTCACTTAGAACAAGAACAATCAGGAGAAAGAAAGAGTTTCTTAGAAAATTTAGAGGTTGGAAATATCAAAGAAGGTAAGATATCTTCAATTGTTAATTTTGGTGCATTCGTTGATATTGGTGGTATGGATGGCCTAGTTCATGTTTCAGAATTATCATGGAGGCACGTAGAGAATCCAAATGAAGTAGTAAAAGTTGGAGATACCGTTACTGTAAAAGTTCTTGAAATAGATAACGACAAAGAGAGAATATCTTTATCTATTAAACAAGTAACAGAAGATCCATGGTCAGATTTTGAACTACAGTACAAACAAGATGACATTGTGGACGGCGAAGTTACCAAAGTAGTTCCATTCGGTGCATTTGTTACTATTGGAAACGGTGTAGAGGGCTTAGTTCACGTCTCAGAGATTTCAGTTGATAAAGTTGATTCTCCAGAATTAGCACTTGCTATAGGTCAAAAAGTCAAAATTAAAATTACTGAACTTGATATACCTAAAAGGAGAGTTAATCTTTCAATCAAACAAGCTGACCCAAATTGGAAAGATGTAGCAGAAAAGAAAAATGCTCCTAAAACTCACTCGTCACAATCTGAAGAAAAACAGGAACAAAAACAAGAACGTCAAACTGTTGAAGGTGTAGATGAGTCTTTAGAAAATATTCTTCAAGAACTCAAAGAAAGAGGAATAGGAAATTCCTAATAGTTCCTAATATTCTTTATCCTTAAGCATATGGATTCAAGAGTAACAATTATTACAGGCCCAATAGGAAGCGGGAAATCCACTGCTTGTGAATATTTAGCAACCAAAAACTTTAAAACAATTGATTTAGATCAGATTTCAAATGAAATTTTACAAAGTCATGATTCTTTACCGTTTTTAAAAGAAGAGTTCAGCAATTGTTTAAAAGGAAATGTTATTGATAGACAGTTGTTAGCAGATAATGTTTTTACAAATTCTGAAAAACTTAGATTACTTGAAAACTATCTACATCCTTTAGTAACAGAACGAGTATTAGAAGTAATACAGGACACCAAAGAACATTTATTCATAGAAGCTTCAGCCCCTAAAAATATTTCTAAACTTTATCCTACTGTGGTTATTTTTGCTGACGAACAAACACGTAGAACCAGACTTAAAAAAAGAGGTATGTCATTAACTGATATAGATAATCGAATTAAAACTCAACAAGATGAGTCTTGGTGGAAATCACTTGGGTTGGTTGTAGAAAATATTTCATTTAAAGAATTACAAGAGCAACTTGATAATTTCCTTGATTCGAAAAATGAATAAGTTTAAAGTAATTTCTGATTTTACACCACAAGGAGATCAGCCTAAAGCAATACAAAATCTAAAAAATGGTGTTACAAATGGATTAGATTATCAAACTTTAATGGGTATTACAGGTTCTGGAAAGTCTGCAACGATAGCTTGGCTTATCGAAGAGTTGCAAATGCCCTCCCTTGTACTTGCTCCAAATAAAGCATTAGCTGCTCAACTAGCTAATGAGTTTAAGCAATTTTTTCCAGAAAATAGGGTTGAATATTTTGTATCATATTACGACTACTATCAACCTGAAGCTTATGTTCCAAGGACAGATACTTTTATAGAAAAAGATTCAAATATAAATGAAGAGATTGACAGATTAAGACATTCAGCCACAAGTGCATTGTTACTAAGAAAAGACGTCATAGTAGTTTCATCTGTGTCTTGTATATATGGACTGGGGTCTCCACAAGAGTATAAAAATAAAATTATACCTCTTTTTAAAGGTGAGGAATTTGAACTTGACCAACTGTTAGAAGAACTCATTCGACAACAGTACGTAAGAAATGATCTTGTAGTCACAAGAGGAACATTCAGGCTTAAAGGTGACACCCTGGACATATTTCCCGTGTATGAGGAAACAATTTTTAGAGTTGAATATTTTGGTGACGAAATCGAGAATATTCTCAGAATAGATCCTGTTACTGGTGAAATATTAGAAAAACTTACAGAACTAGCAATTCTTCCTGCTTCACATTACGTAACATCTGAGGATGTCATGAACAATGCTTTAAATCAAATTGAAAAAGATATGAATAAACAGATAAAAAAGTTTGAAAAACAAGATAAATTATTAGAGGCTCAAAGAATTAAACAAAGAACTATGTTTGATTTGGAGATGTTGAGAGAGTTAGGGGTGTGCTCAGGAATAGAGAATTATTCCAGATATTTTGATGGAAGAAATCCAGGTGATCCTCCATACACATTACTAGATTTCTTTCAGGAAGAATTTTTAATGGTCGTCGACGAGAGCCACATTGCGATACCTCAAATAAGGGGACAATTTGCAGGTGATAAATCTAGAAAAACAACATTAGTCGATTATGGTTTTAGACTCCCAGCTGCTTTAGATAATAGACCTTTAAAATTTGAAGAATGGCTAGGAAAAATTAAAAATACCGTACTTGTTTCAGCTACTCCAGGTAAGTGGGAAAATGCAAATTCAAGTAACTTTGTTGAGCAAATAATTAGACCAACAGGATTAATAGATCCGAATATTATTATTAGGCCTACTGAAAATCAAATTGAGGATTTATTAAAAGAGATAAATCAAGTTATTGGCAGAGGTAATAGAGTTTTAGTTACAACTTTAACTAAAAAAATGAGTGAAGCTTTAAGTGACTATTTTTTAAAGATGGGAATTAAAACTAGATATCTACATTCAGACATAGACACCCTTGAAAGAATTGAAATACTGCGCGATTTAAGAAAAGGTGAATTCGATGTCTTAGTCGGTATAAATCTCTTACGAGAGGGATTAGATTTACCAGAAGTAGAACTCGTAGCAATTATGGATGCAGATAAAGAAGGATTCTTAAGATCAGAGACAAGCCTTATACAAACAATAGGTAGAGCAGCTCGAAATAAGGATGGCTATGTAATTATGTATGCTGATAGAAAAACTGACTCAATTGCAAAGTCAGTTTACGAAACTGAGCGAAGAAGAGAAATCCAAATTGCCCACAATAAAAAATATGGCATTACCCCTACAACAATATCAAAAGAGATAACCGACATTCTTGAAATGGTTGAGAAAAATAGACCATCAAGGGATGATATCGATTTCAAATCAAATATAGATTTGAGCAATGCCTCAAAGCAAGATCTATACAAAATTTCAAAAAATATTGAAAAAGAAATGAAGGTTGCCGCAGATTTATTAGAGTTTGAATTAGCTGCTAGATTAAGGGACGAACTTAAAGAGATTAAAAAAGAAATTATGGAGTTACCAAGCTAATGTCTCAAGATTATTTAAAAGTAAAAGGCGCAAAAGAGCATAATTTAAAAAATATTTCACTTGATATACCAAAAAATAAATTTGTAGTAATTACTGGTTTGTCAGGATCCGGTAAATCATCACTTGCTTTTGATACCATATATGCAGAAGGACAGCGTAGGTATGTTGAAAGTTTATCAGCTTATGCTCGACAATTTTTAGGACAAATGGAAAAGCCAGATGTTGAAAGTATTGAGGGATTATCACCTGCTATAGCGATTGACCAAAAGACATCTTCAAGAAGTCCAAGATCAACTGTAGGTACAGTTACCGAAGTGCACGACTATCTTCGTTTGTTATGGGCGAGAATTGGTATAAGTTACTGTCCAATATGTGGTTCTAAAATTGAAAAACAGTCAGTTGACTTTATTGTAAATCAAGTCATGTCTATTGGCGAAAATGTAGACATAGAGATTCTAGCTCCAGTGGTCAGATCCAGGAAGGGTGAGTTTGAATCACTTTTTAAGGATTTATTAAAAGATGGATTTACAAGAGTTTATATAGATGGTGAACTCACAAGACTTGATGAGGCAAAAAGACTTGATAAGTACTTCAATCATGATATATCTGTTCTTGTAGATAGAGTTAAAATTAAAAAAACACCAGGAAGACGACTACCTCAATCTATAGAAACAGCATTAAAGCTTACTGGGGGAACTCTTGATATAAGATTTAATGAAAATATCCAGAATTATAGTCAGAATCTAGGCTGCCTAGAATGTGGAACATCTTATGAAAAACTTGAGCCACGAGACTTTTCATTCAACTCACCTTTTGGTGCTTGTAATACGTGTAATGGTCTTGGTATAAATTATGAAATTGATGAAAAACTATTGATTAAAAATGGAGAATTAAGCATAGGTGAAAATGTATTTCCAGATATGTCTACTAGAAAATACTTTAGAGCACAGATTTATGGTGTCTGTGAATTTTTTGAGATACCAATGGATATTTCCTATAAAGATCTTTCCGAGAATGATAAGCATATATTACTAAATGGAAGTGACGGAATTAAGACTCCTATTAGATATACAAATAGATTTGGTAATTCAAGAACTTGGGAGAGACCATATCCTGGAATAATCCCAATGTTTAAAAGACTTTACGAAGAAACTACATCAGACCATGCTCGTGACTACTATATGCAATTTATGCGTGAACTTCCATGCGGTGGTTGCGAAGGTGAGAGACTTAATGAACGATCGAGAATGGTGCAAGTAAAATCATTAACATTAGGACAGTTCAATAAACTGTCAATAACGAAGGCTCATGATGTAATTGACAAATTAAAACTTACAGGAAACTCTAAAGAGATAGCTGAAGCTATTCTTAGAGAAATAAAAGAAAGATTAAACTTTTTAAACGAAGTAGGTCTGGGTTATCTTCAATTAAATCGAGGAGCCGCAACACTCTCAGGTGGAGAAGCTCAAAGAATTAGATTAGCCACACAAATTGGCTCAGGTCTAACTGGAGTCTTGTATGTCCTAGACGAGCCTTCCATAGGATTACACCAATCGGATAATAACAAATTAATCGAAACACTAATAAGGCTAAGAAATCTAGGAAACACTGTACTGGTTGTAGAGCATGATGAAGAAACCATGAAGCAATCAGATCACCTAATCGATATTGGCTGGGGAGCTGGTGAACAAGGTGGAAATATTGTTGCATCTGGAACATGGGAAGAGGTTGCTCAAGTTAAGAAATCTATAACAGGTAGATACCTTTCTGGAAAAGTTAAAGTTCCATACCCAAAAGTAAGAAGGCAAGGAAACAAGTCAAAAATTGTATTAAGAGGAGCTCAAGAAAATAATTTAAAAAACCTCACAGTTGAGTTTCCTCTTGGTAAATTTATTTCCGTTACAGGAGTCTCTGGAAGTGGAAAATCGACACTTGTAACCGAAATTTTATCTAAAGCTATTCAAAATGAATTTACAAGAAAGAATTGGATACCTCCTGGTATACACAAAAGTATCTCAGGATTAAATTACCTGGATAAGTTAATTGAAATAGATCAATCACCCATTGGACGAACACCTCGCTCAAACCCAGCCACTTATTCTGGTGTCTTCGATATGATTCGTAAGTTATATTCCATGACTGAAGAGTCTAAAATCAGGGGATATAAACCTGGAAGATTCTCGTTCAATGTGCCTGGTGGTAGGTGTGAAGTATGCAGGGGTGATGGCACAATTAAAGTCGAAATGTATTTCCTACCTGATGTTTATGTTAAATGTGAAGACTGTGATGGTTCAAGATACAATCCGGAAACATTGAGTATAAAATGGAAAGGCTACAGCATTGCCGATATTCTGGACTCAACTATTGAAAATTCATTGAAGATATTTGAAAACCAGCCCTCAATTTTTAAAATAATCAAAACATTAGATGATGTTGGGCTATCTTATATTACATTAGGGCAAGCAGCTACAACACTTTCTGGGGGAGAAGCTCAAAGGGTTAAGCTTGCTAAGGAATTAAGCAAACGTTCTACAGGTCAAACAATGTATATCCTAGATGAACCCACAACAGGACTTCACTTTGCGGACGTCCAAAAATTACTTGAAGTGTTGCACATGCTTGTTGATAAGGGAAATACAGTAGTAGTTATTGAGCACAACCTTGATGTAGTGAAAAACTCTGATTGGGTAATTGATCTGGGTCCAGAGGGGGGCGAGAATGGTGGTAAAATTGTAGCTACTGGAACACCCGAAAGTATCGTAAGAGACAAGAATTCACTTACTGGCAAATATCTAAAATCTTTGCTTTAAATGGATAAAATAAAAACAAATGAGATTCCAGAAAATCCTGGAATATATATATTTAAAGATAAATACAATGATCCACTTTATGTAGGAAAAGCTAAAAATCTTCGTAAAAGAGTTCCCTCCTACTTTCGTGAGAATTCGACTTGGAAGATAAAAAGATTAACTTCAGAGGCAACACAAATAAGCTTCGTTACTTCAAAAAATGAAGCAGATGCGCTACTGGCTGAGTATTCTTTCATTCAGCAATACAAGCCAAAATATAATGTTCGCCTAAAAGATGATAAATCTTATCCATATGTAACGCTCACAAATGAAGAATGGCCACGAGCATATGTATCAAGAAAAATTCATACAAATAATATTAACTTTGGGCCATTCCCATTTATTGGCGCTGCAAGAAGATCTTTAGATCATTTAATTAACATATTCCCTGTAAGAACTTGTACTAAAAATGTTTTTGAAAGACATCAAAAACTTAATAAACCATGTTTGCTTTATGATATAAAAAAATGTGCTGGACCATGTATAGACGCAGTTCCACCTAATGAATATAAAGAAATGTTAAATAACATTGAAAATTTTTATTCTGGGAAATCAGATGTATACGTGAACAATAAAATATCAGATATGAAAAAATATTCTTCTAATCAGGAATATGAAAAAGCTAATGAAGCTAAAAAGTTGATAGAGCATCTAGAAAATGCACGTTCAACTCAAACATTAATGGTTTCAAATACTAAATCTGTTGATGTAATAGGTATAGATGTAAGTAATTTGGATGTAGTTATATCTTGTCTGCTGATACGAAATGGAAGAATTATTGGAGAGGTGAAGAAAACATTTGAACCTATAGATACAAAAAAACATGACGAATACTTACCTCAGATTATCTTATCCATATTTTCTGAAAATCAACCGTCTGAAGAAATCCTTGTTAGCCACAGTTTTCCGTATATAGATCTCATTCAAGAACAACTGACACACAAATGGGGTCGCAGAATTGTACTAAAAACTCCCAAGCAAGGGTGGAAAAAAGAACTCTTAGACACTGCAATTATTGACGCAAAAGAGCTACGAAGAGTCGTTAATTTCAGAAGAAGGACAGATTTAGAATTTAGATCAAGATCTTTAGAGCAGTTAAAAAATAAATTAGGTTTGAACAACATTCCTTACCGAATAGAAGCATACGATATTTCAAATTTAGGACCTGATTACAGAGTCGGTTCAATGGTTGTAATGGAGGACGGTTTATCAAAACCATCAATGTATAGAAAATTCCACATCAAATCATTTCAAGGACAGGATGATTTTAAATCAATGGAGGAAGTTCTTTTTAGAAGACTCAAAAGGTTAACAAAGAATACAGAAAATGACCCTAGCTTCAGGAGAAAGCCAGATTTAATATTAATTGATGGGGGAAAGGGGCAATTATCATCTGCTAAAGGGGTAATAGATCATCTCCAGCTGGATATTGATATTGTTGGTCTAGCAAAAAGAGAAGAGGAAATTTTTAAACCTTTTAAAAAAGAGTCGATTATGTTAAATAAAAACTCTGAAGCCCTTTTTACATTGCAAAATATTAGAGACGAAGCACATAGGTTTGCAATTAATGAAAACCGAAGATTAAGAATAAAGAACTTTGATAAACAAACACTCCTAACCATTGAAGGGGTGGGATCCATCTCTTCAAAAAAAGTATTAGATAAATTTAAAACTATTGAAAAACTTTCTAAGGCTACCTATCAAGACTTAGAAGAGATAGTAAGCCCTAGCATAGCAAGAAAAATCTTTACACACTTCAACGGCTTATAGAGATTCACCCTATTAAAAATGGCTTCCATCTCATTACATGGCAACTACAATATCTATGAAAGGTAAAAATGGTTTCTAAAAGACCCGAAGTTTTGTTACTGGTAGGCATGTCTGGTGCTGGTCGCTCTGCAAGCTCTAATGTTTTCGAAGACCTTGGGTATTACGTCATTGAAAACTTACCACCTGAGTTGGTTGAGTCTGTTGTTGAATCTAATGATGTTGCTGAATCAAATAAACAACTTGTCCTAACAATTGATGCTAGAGATGGGACAGCACAAGAAGCACTTAACAAAAGTCTTGAAAGGTTAAGTCAATCAGGTGTATTAACAAGAGTAATATTTTTAGATGCAAATAATGAAACCCTTATAGAGCGGTATGAGGAGAATAGAAGACCTCATCCAATGGGTCTGGATTCACTATCTCAATCAGTAAAAAATGAAAGAGATCAATTAAAGCCGATAAAAGAACTTGCAGACTTAGTTATAGATACAACAGATATGAACGTACATGAGCTAAGAAAAAGAATTATTGAGGGATTCCAGGGTGAAGCAACCAATCAAGATTTAAAGATATCCGTTACATCATTTGGTTTTAAAAATGGTGCACCCAGAGATGCAGACATTGTATTAGATGTAAGGTTTTTACCAAACCCTCACTGGAGAGAGGAATTACGTTCCTCTACGGGACAATCTCCAATGGTGAGAAATTATGTTCTATCATTCGAAGATGCAGAAATCTTTCTTGAGAAGACAAAAGACTTAATTGACTTTTTATTACCTAGATTCACATCTGAGGGAAAATCTTACGTAGGTATAGCGATAGGTTGTACTGGTGGAAAGCATCGAAGTGTTGTGATGACAGAAGAGGTTGGTGGTTGGTTGATTAACGAAGGTAAAGATGCAGTAATTCTCCACCGAGATATGAAAGAATAGTATTGTCTTCTGGATCACAACTTGGTAACACACTCATACGAGCTGATCTAAATGTCCCTATGCATGGAAAGGTTGTTAAAGATAATTTTAGAATAATTAAGGCTATTGAGTATTTAGTAGATCTTCGTAAAATTTCAAAATCAGTAACATTTCTCAGTCACCTTGGAAGGCCAGATGGAATAAATCTTGACTATTCACTTAAACCTGTGGCAGAGGAAATGTCATTATTGTTGAACGAGGAAGTCCTGTTTATTAATTCTCTTCATGGCCCAGAGGTCAAGAATCACATTGATGAAAATCCTGGGAAAGTTTTTCTTCTTGAGAATCTAAGATTTCACAATGAAGAAACAGAAAATAATTTTGATTTCGCCAAAAAAGTAACAGAAAATTTTGACTCCTTTATTTTAGATGCTTTTGGGGCAGCACATAGAAATCATGCATCTATTGTTTCTTTTGGAAATTTTATAGAAGCATACCAAGGAAAATTAATGACAAATGAAGTTAAGAACCTAGAGCTACTCACAAATTCACCTAAAAAGCCTTTCTCAGTAATTCTTGGTGGAGCAAAGATATCTGATAAATTACAGTTAATAAACAAACTATTGCCGAGTGTTGACAATCTTCTAATTGGTGGCGGCATGTGTTTCACATTCCTAAAAGCACTAGGTAACAATATTGGAAAATCACTGTATGAAGAGGATTATTTACAAAAAGCTAAAGAATTGCTTGATTCAGATAATGGTAAAAAGATATATTTACCATCAGATTTTGGAGTAACTAAATCTATAGAATCAGGCATAAGGGTTGATAAAGATATTTCTGAATTTTCAGATGATGACATAGGTGTTGACATATCAGAAAGAACGATAAAAGAATTTGCATCAGTATTAGTTACTTCTAATACCGTATTTTGGAATGGTCCAATGGGTATTTTTGAAATTGATAATTTTAAAAAAGGTACACAATCGATAACTGACATCGTTTCTAATTTAGATGCTTACACTGTTGTTGGTGGGGGAGATTCCGTGAGTGCGATAAGAATTTTTTCCGAGCTTTCAAAATTTAATCATATTTCAACAGGAGGTGGAGCTTCGCTTAAATATTTACAAGGCAACGAATTGCCTGGTGTAAATATCTACAAACCCCTTATACTTTGAAAATATGAAAAAGATTATTATTGGGAATTGGAAACTTAATTTAGAGCATTTAGAAGCCATACAGCTTTTACAAAAACTCAATTATTCTCTTGAAGTTAATATAGAAGACAATATCGATATTGTTATAGCTCCTTCATACACATCTTTAAGATCACTTCAAACAATTATTGATGCTGACAATTTAAAAATTAAAATTTCATCTCAGGATGTTTCAGCTTTCATAGAAGGGGCTTACACTGGTGAGGTATCTGCTCTTCAATTGAGTAAATTAAATATTACACACTCAATTATTGGACACTCAGAGAGAAGAACAGTTTTCAATGAAACAGATGAAACAATTAACCTAAAAGTTCATAATGCAGTGAATAACAACATTATACCGATAGTTTGTTTCGGCGAGTCTGAAGAACAGAGAGACACTAATGAATATTTATCTTATATTCTAAATCAAGTCAATATTGCTGTTAAAGGTCTTCGAAAAGACAAAGTCGAAGAAATTATCTTTGCTTATGAACCAATTTGGGCAATAGGTACCGGTAAAGTTGCTTCAGTTGAAAATGCAATAGAAGTTATCTCCTCTGTAAAGCAGGAGATTTCTACAAAGCCTTTCTATGATGAAGAAAAAATAAGATTCATATATGGTGGAAGCGTTTCACCCACAAATGCATCGGAGTTACTTAATACTAAAATTATTGATGGAGCGCTCGTTGGGGGTGCTTCCTTAGATGTAGATAAATTTGTACAAATTATTAAGTCAGTTAAATTATGAACTTAATATTTGTTCGTCATGGTCAAAGTGAATGGAATAAAGAAAATAAATTTACTGGCTGGGTAGATGTAGGGCTTTCTAAAAAAGGGACAAATGAAGCAGTCGAAGCAGGTAAATTATTGTTAAACGCTGGTTTTGCTCCAAATATTTGCTACACCTCATATTTAACTCGGTCTAAAGATACAGCAAATCATATTTTATCTGAATTATCTATTGATGAATCAATTGAATTTCCGATAAAGAATTTATGGCAGCTTAACGAAAGACATTATGGAGCTCTTCAGGGACTTGATAAGATTGAAACAGCAAATAAGTATGGGGAAAATCAAGTTCAACAATGGAGAAGAGGTTACAAAATAAAACCACCTTTAGTTGAAGAAGATTCAAAATATAACCCAAACAATGATTCGATTTATAGTGAAATCAATGATAAGTTACCTTTAGGGGAGTCATTAGAAGATGTGGTCGCAAGAGTTAAAGAAACTCTAAATTTAATTAAATCAGAAACAAAAAAAGGAAATGTATTAGTTGTTGCTCATGGAAATAGCATTAGAGCAATACTTAAAATTCTAGAAAAAATTTCTGACAATGATATTGTGGATATAAATATTCCGACTGGAATTCCTCTCGCATTTAACATTAATGATGATAAAATAACTAGAATTGGGTATCTTGGAAATGAAAAAAAGATACGAGAACTAGAAGAAGAAGTTAAACAACAATCTAGATTGAAAGAGTAATTTTTATGGATACATTAACAGCGAGTTTAGTTGCAGTACATATAGTTATTTCGATAGCACTTATTGGACTTGTACTATTAAATAGTGGAAAAGGTGGTGGCTTATCGGATATGTTGGGTGGACCAGGCGCATCTGGAAATATTGGGCAAACATTAGCTGAAAGAAATTTGAGTAGAATCACCGCAGCTGTTGCTCTTTTATTTTCTGTAACAACGTTGTTACTTTTTTGGTTTCTTGACTGATTTAGCGCGGGTGGCGGAACTGGTAGACGCGCAGGATTAAGGATCCTGTGGGGTAAAACCCGTGGAGGTTCGAGTCCTCTTCCGCGCACAAGTATGGAAACTACAAAAACAATTGCAATCATAAATGATCCGAAAGTAACTCTCGGATCATTATCAAATATTGACATAGAAGAAAAGTATGCATGGGATGTTAATTGGGGATCCCTTTCAGAACAGCATGAATATATTATATTAGGTGGACACATGGGTGCATATGAGATAGAAACCTATCCATACTTGCGAGAAGAAAAGGAATGGCTCAATAAAGTTATTAATAATGGAACTAAAGTTTTTGGTATTTGCCTAGGCGCACAACTCATTGCTGATGCAATGGGGGGCACGGCTTTTCTTTCTGAAGAGATTGAGTTTGGCTTTAAACAGTTAAATTTTCACAAAGATTCTGAAATTTTCTCAGGATTAAAAAATTCTAAAGTCTTTTTATGGCATAGGGATACATTCACTCTTCCTCCATCAGCAGAGCTTATTGCTTCTACAAAATATCCTCAAATCTTTACAATTAGGAACTCTATCGCCATACAATTCCATCCAGAGGTTACAGAGACCCTTTTTCAAGACTGGTATAACAGTGACGTAAGTAGAAAAGAGTTAGTAGATTATGATGTATCTTCAACATTGAATTATTTAATTACTAATACAGAACAACTTAAGTATGAAATTAATTCCATATATAAAAAGTGGAAGAGTATTTAAAAATTTATATCATTTATTTTCTGAACATAATTTTTTAATATTGAGTATCTTTTTACAATTTCTCTTTCGGAAATTAGATAATTTCTTGTTTCCTCAGCCATTGGCAACTTTGCTGATAGCTCCCAAAGTTTAAGAATTCTATTAGCTGAGTCTATTTCAAATATTGGTAGTTCAATATCTAAACCTTGTTCTATCAATTTTCCAATGCCTCTTTTGATATCTGCTTCAAGTACTAAAAGCTCATCCTCAGTTGGTGGTAGCCCAATATCTATTACTAACTCACCCGACACTTTTGGATATTCATTTTTAAGATTGATCTTTGCAATGTCTACTAGATTGACACACTCTACAACTACTACTTGTTCAGCATTTGATGTGTCTTGATGATCAATAATCCTAACTTCTGAAGCTACTTCATTTAATTTATCCAAAGATCTACCAACACAAAATGTACTGTTATTTTGAATACTGTCACCTATTAGAAGAAGATATCTTGGTTCAAATATACGTAAAACTGATATTTCATCTGGAAAATAATTAATACCAGCGGCAAAAAAAGGAAATTCAACTATCATAATCTTTGTTATTTAGGATAAGTGATATACAACATTATGAGAATAGAAGATGAGATAAAGTTAACTTTTGACGACGTCTTAATAAGACCAAAAAGAAGTACACTTGTATCAAGAGCCGAGGTTGAATTAAATAGAGAGTTTAAATTTCGTCACTCAAGCGAAAAATGGACTGGAATACCTATCTTTTCAGCAAATATGGATACAACAGGTACCTTTGAAACAGCTAAGGTACTTCAAAGTCACAACATGCTTACTGCAGTTCATAAATTTTATACTTTAAATGAATGGGAAGAAAACCTAAAAAATCTAAATCCAGACTATCTTGCTGTGACTGTGGGCACTTCAAAAGAAGACTTTCAGAAAGCTGTAGATGTCTTCAATCTTGATGATAGAATAAAATTTTTATGCTTGGATGTTGCAAATGGCTATCGCGAAGATTTTGTAGAATCAGTTAAAACATATAGAGAAAAATTTCCAAACAAAATAATTATTGCCGGGAATGTAGCTACAAGAGAAATGACAGAAGCACTAATTCTTGCTGGTGCTGATATAGTTAAAATAGGTATTGGTCCGGGATCAGTTTGTACTACTAGAAAAGTAGCAGGGGTAGGCTACCCTCAACTTTCTTCAATTTCTGAATGCTCTGATGCTGCTCACGGCCTTGGCGGTCATGTAATTGCAGATGGTGGTTGCAAGTACCCAGGTGATGTTTCTAAAGCTTTTGGAGCTGGTGCTGATTATGTCATGCTTGGTGGAATATTTGCTGGTCACAAAGAATCGGGAGGAGAACTTGTCACCGACAAGAATGGTGTTCAGTACAAAGATTTTTATGGAATGTCTTCAAGAAAAGCTCAAGAGAGATATTATGGTGACCTAGCAGAACATCGCGCACCAGAGGGCAAAAAAGTAAGACTTAAATACAAAGGTGAGATTGATTCTACTGTTCAATCTATCCTCGGTGGAATCAGATCAGCATGTTCCTATGTAGGTGCAAAGACTCTCAAGGACTTGCCAAAAAGTACCACTTTTATAAGAGTTACTCAAACAACAAATGAAATATTTACAGGATCTGAAAACAATTGAATATAGAAATATATACAAAAGATTTCTGTATTTGGTGTGACAGAGCAAAATCCTTGCTGGAGTCAAAAAACCTCAGCTTTACTGAAATCGATTTATCTGATGACTTAGTTAGATTTGAATTTTATTCAAAATTAGGTGAAGACGTGAAAACTGTTCCACAGATCTTTATAGACAACAAACGTATTGGTGGTTTTCAGGAACTTGTTAGATGGTTTGGTGATGGCAACTAACGAATCATCTAAAACAGTTTTTCTTGCAATGTCTGTCAATTTTTCTATAGGTATTGCTAAATCAATCATTGCAACAATAACTATGTCAAGTGCTATGTTTTCAGAAGCTATACATTCATTTGTAGATACTGGTAACCAATTTCTCTTATGGTTTGGAATAAAGCAATCAAAAAAGGTAGATGCAAGAATATATCCCTTAGGGAGAGGCAGAGAAGAATATTTTTGGACACTTGTCGTAGCTGTGCTTATCTTCACTATTGGAGGACTTGTTTCTTTAGAACACGGAATAGAATCTCTTTCACATCCTAAAAAGCTTGAAAACCTAGCAATTTCAATAACGTTATTAATTGTTTCGATAATACTCGAGTCTTATGTCTTAAAAAAAGCCATTACAGAGCTAAAAAAGGGACAAGATAATAAAAAAAGTGTTGTTGGACTATTAAAAGAATCAACAGATGGACCCTTAATAGCGATTGTAGTGGAAGACTTTGCAGCAACTTTAGGACTTTTTATAGCATTAGTCGGAACCATACTTTCATCACTTACCCAAAATTCGATATATGACTCAATATCTGCAATTTCTATTGGAGTTCTACTCATGGTGTCTGGTTTATTTTTAGGGTATGAAATGAAACATTTAATTACTGGAGAAAGTATTTCACAACAGAAACTTAAGTTAATTGAAAATATAATTAATAAAAATAAAAATATATCTAATTTAACAAACTTAAAAATATTACCAATAGGAAGTAAGCAATATTTAGCGTTAGTAAAACTTGATTACAAAGACTCCCTAGATGATGTAGACATAGTTGAAATTAATACAGCTCTTAAGAATGAAATAGTAGAAACAGAGTCTACAATCACAGAAATTTACTTTAATCCTCAATAAGATAAAATAATTCTATGACAATAAATAAAGACCATTTAACCGCAGAACAAATACAAGTTACACAATTTTGTGGGACAGAGCCTCCATTTTCTGGAAAACTTCTTAATGAAAAAAGAATTGGTAATTATGTATGCGCAGTTTGCAAAGAAATATTATTTGATTCCTCAACAAAATATGAATCAGGCTCAGGATGGCCAAGTTTTTTTGATGCAGTTGCAGAAAAAATAGACACTAAAGAAGATACAACTCTAGGCATGATACGAACTGAAATACTTTGTAAAATTTGTTCTTCCCATCTTGGCCACATATTTCCTGACGGTCCAAAACCTACGGGGAAAAGGTATTGTGTCAACAGTCTTAGCTTAGAGTTTCAAGTAAATGAGTGAAATTTTTGTAGACCAAAACTGTACTGTTTGTAGTGCTTATGGAAAATTTATTAATAAAAAAAATAAAAATGTAAGCGTGTCTAATCAGCTTGATCTTAGTAATGAGGACATAGCTAGAGATGAAGTTGTTTATGTAAAGAATCAAGAAAAATTTTATGCTTCTGATGCAATTATTGAGTCTGTCGCCGATCTGGGTGCATTTTATAAAATTATTAAAATTTCATATATAATCCCGAAATTTATTAGAAACTCAATTTATAAGTTAATTTCTAAAAATAGAAAAAGGTTTTTTTATAAATAAACTGAATAAACTAATTCAAACAAAAACATTTAAAACATTTGTGTTGTTTTCTATATTCCGGGCCATACATGGCGTTGTTGTTCTAATAGTCTTTTATTACTTTGGATATAAAGCAAATGTAGGTTTTGAAGTTTATATACTCTATTTAATCGTTTCCATTCTTCTATCAAGGCAAATTTTTAAAAGATTAAAAAAAAGGTTTAATCTCTAAAGTTTCCAAATGATAGATGTATATCATAATTTTTATCTTTAATCTCGTTCATAATTGACTGCAGAGAGTCCCTTTTTTTTGAAGTTACACGTATCGAACCATCTTGAATAGCGGCTTGCATTTTCTTATCTTTTTCTTTAATAAATTTAACTATTTCTTTAGCATCGACAGTCTCAATCCCAGTTTTTAGGGTGTAAACTCTTTTGTTTTCGGATGGTGTTTCTTCATCTGAAAAGTCAGATAAAAACTTTATAGAAATATTTCTTTTTGCAAATTTTTCTCTTAATACTTGATCTGCGGCTAAAAGTCGATCTTTCGTGGCACTATTAATACTTACAGTTGACTCTGAACTATTAATAGAAGTACTCGTATTTTTAAAATCATATCTGTTAACAATTTCTCTTTTGCTTTGGTCTACAGCGTTTAAAACTTCTTGTTTGTCGAATTCTGAGGTAATGTCAAAACTTGGCATAATCAACTCCCGTATTTTTCTTTAATATAGTTAAGTTCACTTTCAATCTTATTAATACTTTTTTTTAAAACTTTGATTTCTTCAACTTTATCAAAGTTCTCATAGAGTTTTATCTTGGTTTCTAACGACCTATACCTGATTAGTAAAAAAACTATTATTATTAAAAGACCTACCCAAAATATATTTTCCATAGTCTAATTTACCATTTTACTACCTATGTATACACCTATTAATGCACCAAAGATTGAAAGAAGTACTGTTGAAAAAAAATAACCAAGTGTAGATAATTGCGATTGGGTATTTAATTCTATTAGGTCAAAGGTAAATTGTGAATAGGTAGTAAAACCTCCAAGTATGCCTGTAAGTAGGAAGATACTAACCAAACTATTTTCTGCAACTATTGAATATATTATTCCAAATAAGAATGATCCAAGTACATTTATAAATAATGTCGAGAACTGTGGTAACGAAGATACATTTATTAGTGTGTTTAACAAAAACCTTAAGACTGTACCTATCCCACCACCAAGAAAAACTAGTAAAACTTTACTATACATTTTTCTGCCTCAGGTATTCATACCCAACTATTGCAACTGAGTTAGCTAAATTTATACTTCGCGAATTATCATCCATTGGTATTGTCAAAAGATATTTTTGATCCAAGATAATATCTTGTGGTAATCCAACAGATTCCGGACCAAAAACTAAGTAATCAAATGATAGGAGGTTACAGTCCCAATAGTTTTTGTTTCCCTTTGCAGAAAGATATGCGATTGATTTGTTTTGGTTTTTTTGAATAAATTCATCCCAATTTTCATAACTACTGACAGTAGCTAAATCGTGATAATCCAAACCAGCACGCCGAATCTTATTCTCCTGAAAGCTAAAACCAAGGGGTTTTATTATATTTAATGGAACACCCGTATTGGCCGAGAGTCGTATGCAAGCTCCAACATTTCCCGCAATCTCTGGCTGATAAAGTACAATTTCCACAATGTAATTATATTCCTATTCAAGAACCATATAGTATGTAAAATATTTAGTATGAAACAATTTACAGGCTTATTTCTGCCGTCTTTGAGAAGCTTCAAAAGAGCTCTTGACGAAGTATCTAAAACTTCAAATTCTAGAGTTAGGTTTATCGATTTTGTTAAAGTTTCTGGTTTGTTGCTAATTATTTTTAATACAAACTATTTTCTAAATTTTGAGAAATCAAGTGGAGAATTTATTATTTACAATCGTACTGTTTTAGATGGCTCGTTAACTCCTGTTACTTGGTTGACAGCAGGGATGGCTCTGTTTTTCTTTTCTACAGGTTTCACCAATAAGATTGCTTGGTATTCAAATGTTGGCAGAGACGGAAGTCAGTGGAAATTTTTAACAGATAGGGTAGATGGATTGATGGGATCTGTTCTTGTTTGGATATTCTTCATTACAGTGTCTTTGAACGTAGCAACCAGAATTATTTATTTTCCTAAATATATAACAAATCAACAAGATGGTATTCTCACGGTTACAGAATTTATCATGTGGCCACTATGGCTTGTCTCAATTTATTTAGTAGTTGTATTGTTTTGCCCGCTAACGATATATCTACATAAAAAGAATCCATATTTAACTCTTTCTTTTTTGATATCTAGCTTGATTTTAATAGATAATATTGAATTCAATTTATCACTTTCTTATATAAAGCTATTTAATTATCTAATTTTTTGGTTAACAATACACCAGCTTGGTTATTTTCTAGCTGATGGAAAAATCTTTGCATTAAGGAAATCGCTGTTTGCAGGAATAACCTTTTTTTCTTATAGCTATCTAGCTTATATGCACACAACAACAGAACAGTATTTATCAGTTTCGAATTATCGGTTACTTTCTTTTTCAAATGAAGACCCTCCAACCACTGTATATTTAATCTCATCTATAGGGCTAATTTCACTGTTTCTATTATTTCGTGATCAAGTCGAGATTTTGCTAAATAAGTCAATTATTTGGTCTATTTTCTCGACAATACATGCAAATATCTATACTTTGTTTCTTTGGCACGTTGTTTTATTTTTTTTCATTAGCTATTTCCCGACTTTTACAATCTATTACCCATTAGTTATATTTTTAATTATTTTTTGTTTTGGTAATTACGAACGACAAACTTTTAGACTTTCCCGTTCTTTAATCAAGAGAGTGAACCCACTACAACCATGGCCTACCCCAATAAAAGCAAGGTTATCATATAGTAATTTTCTTCTTGCCTGGATATCCTCAATGTTGATATTGATTGGCATTTTTCAAATAACTCTTGGTGGCATTGGTTTATCAGGGTTCTTTTCTTTAAGGCAGTTATATTTGTTTTCAGGAAATACATTTGAAGCATTTGTTAAGATCATTATTGGCCTGTTATTACTTAATGTTACGATAAGACGAAAAGATTTAAAAAACCAGTTACTTGTAATTGGTATTCTATCTCAGATTATTACATTAGTTGTTAGGTATCAACTTTATAACTCAGTCACTACACTCGAACTCTATATGAGTGTTTTTTTAATAGGGTTTTTTCTGATACTGATATTTAATAATCGTAACTATAAATCAATAGCTTGAGTCATAATATATGAATATGAAAAAAAATGAATCTAGACAAGAATTGTTAAATAGAGCATTTATTTATGTACTATTTATTGGCATTTCGGTAATAATATTTTTAAGAGTTAAACCTCTGCTCTTTGATCTTTTTGTAGCTGTAGTTTTAGCAGCATTGGCAGAACCAGTTGTTTATAGACTTTCAAAGAAATTCGGTCGAAAGATATCTGCACTCATTTCTGTAGCACTGTTACTTCTTGTAATATTTGGAATTATTTTTTCTCTTATTCCAATAATGGTTCAAGAGATTTACTATATCTCTACACAATTACCAACATATTTAGATAACCTTTTAGACTATTTCAATAGAGAAGGCTTTACAATATCCAACCAGTCTCTAGATTTGGAGTCACAATTCAGTACATTTGTTAACACTTATGGAGGAACAGTCGGAGAAACAGTAGTTTTTGCTGGTCAAGGCGTCTTAAGTGCTCTTGGTCATTTCTTTATCATTTTCTTCTTTTCTTTTTATTTGATTAGTGAAGGTGAACATTGGAGAGAAAATCTAAAGAAAAATATCGCACCGAAATACTCAAATCTTATTGAACAAGTATGGACAATCGGAGTTTCTAAAGCTGGTGGATTTATTGTGGCAAGAGTAATTCTTGGGATACTTGCAAGTATTGTGTTCACAGTATCTTTTCTTGTGATTGGGTTACCATCTGCTGTAGCTTTGGGTATTGCTGCAGGTGTTCTTTCACAACTAATCCCTGTGATAGGAACATTCCTAGGTGGAATTGTTCCAGTTTTAGCCTCTATATCACTTGGTGTTAACTATGTTCTATATACATTGATTGTTTTATCTGTGTATCAGTTAATTGAAAACTATTTCATAAGTCCAAAAGTTACTCAGTCAACAATGGAGATCCATCCGGCTGTTGCAGTATTTTCAACAATATTTGGAGCTTATACGGTGGGTGCTGTTGGCGCAATCTTAGCATTGCCAGTTGCTGCAACAATTCAAGGTGTAGTAGGAACTATTATAGAGAATAGCAAAAATGAATAATTTTATAAATATACCTGTTAATGCTGTGAAATCTATTGATAATCTTCTCCAACACTTTAAAGAGGAGACTGTTGATGAGGTTGAGAACTCAATAAAGTCATTAAAAAGAAACTTCAAAGCAGGTAACTATTTAGCTCTTGCGACATTATTTATCATTATTGGTGTAGCGTCTATTTTAAGTCAGATGTTTATTGGAAACTATTTCCTACAAGCTATGACATATTTTTCTATGGCTCTATTATCCTTGATTGCCTTCGGATTAATTGTATGGAGAATATTGAAATGACAGAATATAGAGAAACATATAACGAACTGAAGAAAAATATTAATTCAGAGAATTCAAAAGTCATTTCTTTCCTATTTTTTGGAATACTAGTTGGTAGAGCTTACGAAAAATATCGCAAGATTAAAAAATCAATCCTTAAAAAACGTTCGTGAATAAGTCACTACAAAAATTCGTAGCAATCGTCTTAGCTGCTGGTGTTGTATTTTCTACGATTGCCTATTTTTTACTGTTAATATAAATCTGTGGAAATTGACAACAGACTCGTAATAATTTCATCTGAATCAAAAAAGTACTTAAGCGTAATAACAAAAGGCAAAGAATTCATAACTAATGATGGCAAAATAGAATTTGATAAAATAAAATCCCTTCCTACTCAAATTGAATCATCAACCGGAAAAATATTTACAATTTATGTTCCATCTTATAAAGAATTTATTCTTCTTATGAAGAGAGGGCCTCAAATAATATATCCCAAAGATGTGGGTTCAATACTCATTTCAGGGAATATAAATGCAAATAGTAAAGTTTTGGAGATTGGTACTGGGTCTGGAGCATTAACTCTTTTTTTAGCCTCAATTTTAGGTAATAATTCTGAATTTTATTCTTTAGATATCAGTAAAAAAAATCAATATCGAGCTAAAAAGACAATATCAAGATATTTATCTAATTATTCATCTGATTTTATAAATGATATTCAATTTATTAATACAGATCTGTCTGATTTTAAAATTGATACTGTTCCTTTTAAATTTGATACTGTTATTACAGATGTCCCAGAACCATGGGTATTCTTCGAAAATAATCATATAAATAGTAATCTTTACTGGGTTTCATATTTACCCTCAATATCTCAAGTGTCTAAGTTAGCTGAAGTTTTGCAAGACAATAGCTTTAAAGATGTTGAGATTAAAGAGACAATGGAGAGAGAGTGGACGATACGAGGTAATATTTCAAGACCTAAGCACACAATGGTGGGTCACACGGGTTTTATAGTGAGTGGTAGGTATATTTTATGATTTATGGTTCAATCATTATGCATTCGCCAGGACATTCCTCTGCCGATTCAACAACTGCATCTTCTTGACCTTTAGGAACAACAGCTAGGCCTTCAGCACCACCGACATTCCCATTTTCTTCTGAAAAAACTTTATCACCCTCTTTAACATAAAAAAGGCCATCATCTAATCCGACAAATACATCTGGTGCGATCTCTTCACAAAGGCCATCACCGGTACATAAATCTTGATCAATCCATACTTTCATAAGTAGTATTTTACCTTGTTATAGATTTACACAAATCTTCGAATATAAAATTTATATCTAATATTTTGTAAGATACTTATAAAGCTAAAACTAATTATTTATGAAAAATGTATTTAAAAGGTGTTTAAAGTTAATCGCTCTTTTCGATAGCTCAAACACATTCAATCTCGATAGTAATTACATAAAAGACAATATACCCGAGTATCGTAATTTGAATGATGCAGCGTACAAAAGATCTTTTGAGAGAGATAAAGCACTCCTAAAAGAGGTCGGGTTCAATTTAGAATATGAAAATGACAAATGGAGTGTTGAGGATGGTTATAAGCTTAAAGGAACACATATAATTTTAGACCTACAAAGTAAATCTGGATTTGACATTGAAAGGTTTATCAACACATATTCTGTTATTAAGAAATACTTATCACCATATTTACAACTCAATAAAGATTTAAAAGTTATACCAATACTCAATACAGCCATAAAGGAGCGGAGAAGAGTTTCATTTATTTACAATGACAAACTAAGAAAAGTATATCCTTTAGGCCTGAGGTTCCATGCTGGAATATGGTACCTGGGAGCAGATGATGGAAATATTGTTAAAACATTTAAAATAAACACTATAGAAAATCTAAAAATAGGTAACAAAGAGAATCTTCACACTAAAAATATTTCAGAATTTAACTTTTCATGGGAAAACATGTCAACTTTTATTACGGTCGAGATAATTTCAGATAACGACTTACATAGAGTGCACAGTAGGATTTTCAATTTTACTGAAGTCTCTTCGGAGGAAAATGAAGAAAATATTACCATAAAATTAAAAACGAATGATCATCATGGATTAATCAAGTATTTATTGTTGGTTGACCCAAAATTACTAAATATAAATAACCAAGACAAAGAGGCACTAAAGAGAGTAATAAATGGAATTTAAAATAAACCTAGGTAATATAATTCACATTCTTTCACTCATTAAAAAAGAAAGATCATTTAACTTAGAAGACTTAGCAGAAAATGTTAATTTAAGCTCCGACAAACTGTTGTATTCATTAACAATCTTATCGGAAGTG
This sequence comes from Actinomycetota bacterium, assembly GCA_014239265.1. Taxonomy (GTDB): domain Bacteria; phylum Actinomycetota; class Acidimicrobiia; order Actinomarinales; family Actinomarinaceae; genus Actinomarina. The sequence continues at coordinate 20,368 of JAAZZH010000008.1, read as the reverse complement.
TACTCTTCAGATGGCGACAGCTTTATAAACTTTGAAGTAAATTTGGAAAAGAATGTCATTACCTTCGAGTTCAATGAATCTCTATCAAGTATCCCTACAATTACTGATTTAGACTTATTTAAAATATATACGGTTCTAAATAATCCTAAGATAAATGTTGAAAAGTTATTTGATAATAAGTCAGATCTTATTTACCTATATAACACATTAAATAATTATTTTAAATCTCACCAAAGTGCAGCAAGCAGTGCCAAACTTGACTTTAATAGAGTGTTTGTATCCGATGAGCTGTATATAGAGTACATTAAATTAGGGCACAATATTTCAAATATCTATAAAATTAAGCCATTATCTTTCAATATTACAAATGATGGAGATGTTCTTGAAGCGTATGACTATGAAGACGACAAAATAAAAAGTTTTTTAATAGATAGAATTGTTAACATTCCAGAGGAAAAAAATCTTAAAGAAAGGTTTTCAAAAAATGATAATGAGATTTCAGTTACCTATCAAGACCTAGCATTAAAAAGACATCAACAGCATTTCCGTTCAGAGGAAATTGCTGTAGAGCATTTCATAAAGAATATAGATTCTCAAAATGTTATTGCTCCAAACTCCGTTAGAGTTGAAATTGAAAAAAGAAAAAATAAATTGATTGCTGAGTTTTTATCATGAGCATTATTGAATTACTAGTTATAGTCCTAATCTCTCTTGGTATATTTGATAAAAGCAAAATTTTATATTACTTTAATAAAATTTCTAAATTCCAAAATGGGCAAAGTCGCCAAATAATTGGAGATAATTCAATTGATGAAAATTGGATCTGGCTAGATGAAAATGAGGAGGAATAATATGAAAAAACCATTCATGGAGCACCTTCAAGAGTTAAATAACAGAATATTATTTTCTTTTACTTTAGTTGGGATAGTTGCAATATTTGTATATAACCAGTACTCATTTTTTGGTGATATTTTATTAGAACCTCTCATAAATGCTGGATATGATGACTCTAATATATTCGCATTAACAATCTATGAAGGTTTCCAAGTAAAGCTACAGAATACTTTTTGGATATCCATAATTATTACATTTCCATTAATACTTTTAATATTAGGTTATTTCGTTAAACCAGCTTTAGAGATAAGAACATTAAGCTTTTCTTTATATTTCATCTTCTTTACTCTCTTATTTTTTTCAGGTATATTTTCTTCACTAAGCATTGCTCATGTCGGTATTGAGTTCCTCCTTTCATTTAATGAGAATGAAATTATTCTAAGATCTCAAAACTATTATCAATTCATAACGAGAATTTCTTTGTTATTTGGAGTTTCATTTCAATTACCATTAATCATGCTTTTTCTCCTTAACAAAGGAATAATAAACGTAAAGAGCCTAACCAATAAACGGGCTGAAATGTTTATAGTCATACTTATTTTTTCAGCAGTAATAACACCAACGGGTGATCCTATTTCGCTTTTTATCTTCACTCTGCCTATGTATTTACTCATAGAAATAATGATTTTTATTCATAAAAAAAGTAATCGTGAATTTTAATTTAGATAAATTTCAGGTTGAGGCAATTGACTCCATTAATAAAGATTTTAATGTATTAGTCGTTGCACCTACGGGATCAGGAAAAACCTATATAGCCGAAAAAGCTATTGAAAAATATACTAACCAGAACCAAAATGTAATTTATACGACACCCATTAAAGCATTATCGAATCAAAAATTTAATGATTTCACAAATTTGAACATTGATACTGGATTGCTCACAGGAGACAGGACCATCAGCCCAGATTCAAATCTAATTGTTGCCACTACAGAAATATTAAGAAATATGATTTATTCAGATGACAAAAGATTAAAAAAAATTGGACTCATAGTCCTTGATGAAGTTCACTATCTATCTGATTCTGAGCGAGGCACAACTTGGGAAGAAATAATTATTCATGCCCCAAAAAACATCAAGTTTCTTTTTCTATCAGCCACTATTAGAAATAAAGAAGAATTCCATAACTGGATAGTTTCATTAAGAGGAAAAACATCATTGGTGTACTCCAATATAAGGCCCGTCCCACTAGAAATATCCTTAGTTGGTTTAAACCCTCACAGTGAGCAATTAAAAATAATTAAATCTTCAAAAGATAAGCGTAATAATAAAATCTTTAAATTTGAAAAACAATATAGAAAGTACAAGAGACCTCATCTAGGCTTTCAACTTGACTACCTCGAAAGTAAAAACCTTACACCTTCAATATTTTTTTATTTTTCAAGAGATAGAGTTGAAACAAAGGCTAGGCAGGCAGCGACAAATAGAAATAAAATTAAAAAAGCAAATGAGATTAAAGATGTTTTTAATGATGTTTTTAGTTCTCTAGATTCAACTCAATATGATCTTTTAAATTTGGATGAACTACTCTGGATGTGGGTAAGAGGAATCGGATATCATCATGCAGGGCTCGCACCTATTGTAAAAGAATTTATTGAATTTTTATTTCTAAATAGATATATAAAATATTTATTTGCCACAGAAACACTATCACTTGGTCTGAACCTACCTGCGAAATCTATTGTTATCGATAGACTTTACAAATACGATGGAATAAAAACACGATTAATCAATCAATCAGAATTTCTACAATTGACTGGGAGAGCAGGAAGGAGAGGCATTGACACAAAGGGATTTGCATTTATAAATTATGACAGAAATATTGAAAATTTTTGGTATAACAACTTATTTACCCTCAAATCAAGTAATTTAAATTCTGCATATTCGGTCTCGTATTCTTCAATATTGAATATGTTAAGCAAATACTCACTAAAGGAAGCCATAGAACTCCTTGAAAAAAGTTTCTTTTCTTATCAAAATAACTTCAATATCAAAAAGCTTCAAAATACATTTACATCCAAGCTCGAAGTCCTTGAGTTGTTAAATTTCAAGAATGACAATAAGAAATCCATGGTTTTAACCGAAACCTATAGGGATAATCTAATCGTTGGACTTGAATTACTAGAGAGTGATTTTGATAAAGATATGAATTTCTACTTGATGCTTGTATGCTCTGGTTTATCCACAACCAGGCATGACTTGTCCCTTAATGAGTTGTATGTGGATACATTCATTAAATTTCAAATTATGGAGGAAAAGATTAATAAGATGGAATCATTTGCAGGGGTCAAAAAAATAACTTCAATTGAAATTGGCTGGTTCAGTATTTTTAATGAATATTTGCAATCTGAAGACGTTGAATCAGTATTATCTAAATTCAATATCAGTATCGGTGATTTTATTCGTGCTGGTAAGGAAGCTTCTGAACTCTCAACTAAACTCTTTAATATATATCGTATTAAGGAATTTAAAATGATTACTGATATTTTTAATGATGAGTTAATCCAGAAATCTATGCGATGAAAGAATATGTTGTAGTTTATAACCTAAATTCTAGAGGTAAAAAATTAACCGAAAGCTACTTGACCACACTTTTTGAAAAGCATAATTTGAAATCCAAAATCTTTATGACTTCTAATGTTTCAGAAATTGATCAAATAATAGAACAACATAAGGACAGTAAAAAATATAATTACTGTGCAATTGGGGGAGATGGCACTATTAATTCTTTGATAGATAGTCTTCTAAGAAAAGGTCTAGACCGTCCTATTGTAGGATGTCTTCCATCAGGTAGTGGTTCTGATTTTTTAAGAACTTTTGCAATCCCTCAAAATATAGAAACTGCAATAGAACACCTCAAAGGAGATTCTACCTACCTTATTGACACAGCAGTTGTGTCCACTTCCGAAAAAGAAAGACATTTTGTTAATATTTTAAACTTTGGTTTTCTTGCTGATACAGTTGAAATGAGTGAAAAATTACCAAAGATTTTTAGAAGATTTAGATATCCGATTAGCTTCTGGCTAAAGCTACTTCCTGCTAGGTCTGGAATGATGTCTATTAAAACACACAATTATGAATTTAATGCCGATGCCTTCGTTATTACTGTATGTAATGGTCAGTTTTTTGGAGGTGGTTGGAATATATCACCTAAATCCAGTCTTCAAGACGGTCTACTTAATATTCAAATTTTTAAAGTAACAAAAAAGAAAGCTATGAAATTATTTTTTCTAGCAAAGAAGGGTTTACATTTAACAGAACCAGATGTTCTTTTAAAAAGAAGTGGAGAGATACAGCTTTTATCACGTCAATCAATAGAAATTGATGGTGATTATTTCGATAAGGGCCCAGCTGAGATATTTGTTAAAAAAGCTTCCATACAGCTAAAAATTTAGTATGATTTTAAAAGCACTTTAAGGAGAATCATGGCAGAAAAAGAAGTAGATGAAATTAAAGAACCTAATTTAGAAGATCTTGATGAAGACGATCTAGAAGATTCAGAAACGCCTACTGATGAAGAAGAGGAAAAAGAAGAGGTTGAAACCGAATCTTTAGAAGCTCGTGTTGAAAATGAAAAGAAAACAGTAGAAGAACCTGATGATGCAGAGGGCTCATTTATGAGTGTTGACGCAGCTGAAAAAAGAAATGTTAAAAAATCTGATTTAAAGCTAGATGAAGCTGCTGCGGACAAAGAAGATGATGAGTTTACTTGTTCTGTCTGTTTCTTAGTTCTCAAGAATACTCAACTCGCTAAGCCAAGGTCTAAAGTGTGTGCAGACTGTGCATGAGTTTGATGATTTAAATTACAAATTTTCGATAAAAAAAAGTAGTTCAAAGCCACATATCCTTCATAAAGAGTTTATTGCTGAAATGTCCGCCATCGACAATATCTTAATAAACCACTACAAAGAATTAGAATTCTCAAAAATTAATTATTTTATACTTTCTCAAGATGATATTGAAATTGGTTATGGTAGTGCAACTGAAGAAAATGGTTTTATAACAATTTATGAACTATTTGTTTCACCAAAATATAGAGAACTTGGCTTTGGCACAAGGATATTTAATGAAATTAGAAAATATACAAAGTCATTAGATCTTAAAATAAGGTCTGTCACTTTACCAAGTGACAGAACAGGAAAGAACTTTTATGAAAGTAATCTAATAACTGCGCGTGCCTTAATAATGGAGGAAAAGCGTGAAAACTCTCGCTACAGACCTTGACGGAACACTGTATCTTGATGATGTACTCATAAAGGGTGTTGAATCTGCTTATAAATCTTTAATACTTGATAATTATAAAATATTTCATACTACTAACAACAGCTCTCAATCAACTGATGTGTTAGCTAAAAAATTAAGTAATTTATTAAATGTCGATATTGACTTATCTTCAATAGTTACTCCGCTTGTAGTTTTAAAAGAATATTTAAGTAACAAGAAACTATCTATCTTTGTTTATGGATCCAATGATGTAAAAGATTTTATTAGCAGTATTTCAAATACTGTCACAAAATTAGAGGACAGCAATTTTATTATAATGGGTAGAGTCGAATCACCATCTGAAAGTGAACTCGATTTAATTGCAGAATCAATTAAATCTGGAAAAGAGGGTGCGACATTGAATAAAGATCTTACCTATCCAATAAGTGAATCAGAGTTTAAACCTGGAAATGGACAAATTGCAAAATATATTGAATCGAAATCACAAAAAGAACTTCAATCATTTGGAAAAGAAGGTGAGTTGTACAGTCAGTATTTTCTAAATAAGAATATTGAAGTTGATTATGTGATTGGTGATAGGGTAGACACGGATATTATGTTTGGTAACAAGCTTGGCGCAACTTCAATATTAGTGGAATCTAGCATTGATAATTTTATGAGTGAAGACTTTGCAGATAGTAAATTTACAGATTTTGCTACTTTTGTATCATCTATTATTAATTAATCTCATTGTGAGATAGCCAACAAAAAATCCACCAATATGCGCTTCCCAGGATATATTATTATTTTGTAGAGATATTAATACTTGTGAAGCAAACCAAAATGCCATAAAATATTTAGCTTTTATAGTTGTCGGAAATATAATACCGAAAGGAACTAAAACTAAAAGTTTTGCATTTGGAAATCTGTACAAATATGCACCCATTAAAGCAGAGACAATTCCTGATGCTCCAACTATTGGATTCAAATCTGAGTAATTCAAAAAAATATGAGTACCGATACTACCTCCAGCGGCAACCATTAAAAATATAATAAATTTTAAATTTCCTAGCTTATCCTCAATATTGTTACCAAATATCCAGAAGCTCCAAAGGTTGCCAACAAGATGAAGTAAGTTAGCATGAAGAAAATTTGCAGTTATGAGACTTAGCATTAAGTTTTTATTAGCAAATATAACATTATCAATAGTTACCATGCAGTCGTTTGAGTAAAATTGATTAGCACTTAATGGTACACCTTTTTGAATTTCACAAGGGATTGCCGAAAATTCATAAAAAAAGTTGAATAGATCTGTACTATTTTTTGGTTGCAACAGTATATATACAGCAATGGTAAAAAATATAAAAAACCGTGTTATATATGGAGTGTTCTCAGCAGGGTTTATATCTGATATAGGTATCATGTTGTACTGACTCCAAGTTGCGTATAATATATCCTAGTGAAGAATATATTAATTATTTCATCAAAGAAATATACCAAATTAAAAAATTATACAGATTTTGTTAGTTTGATAAAATCAAGAAAATTAGAATTCCATATTTCATTTGTTGAAGATGTAGAACAATATGATAATTATTTAAACAAAGATACACTTGTCATCAGTTTTGGCGGAGATGGTACTGCACTTAAGGCTATGAAAATATCTTGGACCTATAATTTATTATTCATGCCCTTAGGAACTGGACGAGTTGGATACCTTGTAAACAAATCTGAAAATATAGAGCAAATACTTGACGAGTGGATTGAAGGCAAGAGCCACATCAACAATAGGAAAGCAATAATACAAGATAATAATTTAAAATCCCCAGCCTTTAATGAAATCGTATTAATTAAAAATTCTCCAACAAGAATTCTTGATATTGTATTTAAAACTCATGACCAAACAGTAAAACTAAGAGCTGACGGAATTATTATTTCAACATCTTTAGGCTCAACAGCATATAATTATTCAGCAGGTGGACCAATTGTACAAAATAGTCTTAATTCAATTATCATTACACCTATCTCACCATTTTCTAAATTTCCCAGGTCAATTGTTTTAGATCAAAAGTCGAAAATTCAGATTGAAATCAAAAAAAAGCAAAATTATGCAATTCAATTTGATGGTGTTGTTGAGTCGGAAGTAGAAAGCGATAAAGATAACAAACTTGACTATACGTTATCAGAAAAGTCTTTACACATAATAGGAACAGATAATTCTCCCAGATTAGATTTATTTCTAAATCAAATTCTTAGATAATCCTTTTAATAAGGATTTATCATGCTAAAATTTTCGAGTGACCAAATACATATTTGTAACTGGTGGTGTAGTCTCTGGTCTTGGTAAAGGGATTACCTCTGCATCCCTTGGTAACCTTCTAAAATCACGTGGACTTACAATTGTTAATCAAAAACTTGATCCATATATCAATGTTGATCCAGATACCATGAATCCTTTTCAACATGGTGAAGTATTTGTAACTGAGGATGGCGCAACGACTGATCTAGATCTTGGTCACTACGAACGGTTTACTGGGGTGAATCTACGAAAAGATGCAAATGTGACTACTGGAAGCATTTACAGAAAAGTAATAGAAAGAGAACGTAAAGGTGACTACCTAGGAGCAACGGTTCAAGTTATTCCTCATATCACGGATGAAATAAAGAGAAGAATTAAAGGTATCTCAAATGATGTAGATGTCCAGATTACAGAAATAGGAGGTACTGTTGGTGATATAGAGATACTTCCATTTCTAGAAGCAGCTAGGCAAATGCGTAAAGAGCTTGGTCAAGAAAATGTTATGTTTATTCACGTAACTTTGGTTCCTTTTATTGGACCAAGTACAGAACTGAAAACAAAACCTACTCAACACTCAGTCTCAATGTTACGAGGGTATGGAATTAGTCCAGACATAATTGTTCTTCGTTCAGATAGAAAACTAGATGAAGATATCAAAAACAAAGTTTCACTATTTTGTGATGTAAGTTATGAGAATGTAATTAACGCTCCAGATCTTGATGACATCTATGACGTACCTCTTAAAATGCACTCCGAGGGCTTAGATGTAGCAGTTAATAAAAGGTTAAACCTCAACACAGAAGAGCCGGAGTTGAATGAATGGAAAAATATGCTTTCTCTAAAAAAAGAATCGACTAAAGATGTTAAGATTGCGATCCTTGGTAAATATTTCGGCTTACCGGATAGCTACATGTCTGTTGTTGAATCATTAAAACATGCATGTCTTCAAAATAAAGTTAATTTAGACCTTCAGTGGATTGATGCTGACAATTATGATGCTGAAGACATTTCTAACCTTGATGGGGTTGTAGTTCCAGGTGGTTTTGGAGTGAGGGGGATCGAAGGTAAAATTTCAGCCATACAGTATTTAAGAGAGAATAAAATTCCATTTCTTGGGATTTGTCTTGGATTACAGTGTGCCGTTATAGAGTATTCAAGAAATGTATGTGGAATTAATGAAGCTAATTCTTCTGAATTTTCACAAAATACAAAAGATTTTGTTATTGATCTTTTACCGAATCAAGACCTAGATAAAGATGATGTTGGTGCATCTATGAGATTAGGAACATATCCTTGTAAAATTACTAAAAATACTATTACCTCTGAAATATATAAAGAGGAAGTTATATACGAGCGTCATAGACATAGATATGAAGTGAATAACAAATACAGAGAAGTTTTAGAGAAAAACGGTTTAATTTTCAGTGGCTTGTCTCCAGATAATAACTTAGTAGAAATGATTGAATTAAAAGACCATCCTTTCTTCGTTGCCTCTCAATTCCATCCTGAGTTCAAGTCTCGTCCTTGGGAACCGGCTCCAATGTTTGATAGATTCATACAAAGCGCAGCTTTTTCTCAAAATACTGAGAAAATAACTTCTACTAAAATGAAAGTAAAAGATTAATAATTCTATTAAATACTTACTTGACGATTACCAAGATTATTTATTGTACTCAAAAGGATTATCAAAAAATTCAGTTGAAGCATATAGAACTGATCTTTTAAACTTATTCAAAGAAAACTTAGTAACAAATATATCTAGTGATGCACTCAACAAATTAATAAAGTTAATTTCTACAAAAGAGTACAGTCCTAATACAAAAAAAAGAAAAGTTTCCGTATTAAGACAGTTTGTAAAATGGTATAACTTTAGGGAAGATACTAAAACAGTTATTCTTGAAGATGTAACAATTAAGTCTGGTCAAAGACTTCCTGAAACACTTTCTATTACACAAATTGAACAATTAATAAATTTTCATGATCAGGAAACCTTTATAAGTAAGAGAAATAAAGCCATAATCGATTTTATGTATTCAACCGGATGTCGTGTTAGTGAATTATGTGATGTTAAAATTGCCGATATTGATTTTGATGAAGATTATATTCAATTAACCGGAAAAGGTTCAAAACAACGAATTGTCCCGATTGGTTCCAAACTTAAAATTAATTTACTATCTTATCTCGACCTAAAGCTTGTAAAAGATATATCAAATAATCCTTTTTTGTTTATTTCCCGTACCGACAATCCGCTAGAACGTACCGCTATTTTTAGGATAATTAAATCAACAGCTCTTAAAACCTCAACAACTCTAAATATCCATCCCCATACATTAAGGCATAGCGCTGCAACTCATATGCTTGAAGCTGGTTGTGACCTTCGAACACTTCAAGAATATTTAGGACATTCATCTGTATCCACAACGCAAATCTATACTAAGTTAACAAAAGAATTTCTTAATGAAGTTTTTAACGAAAGTCACCCAAGAGCATGAATAAAATTTATTTAAAATCAAAAAGAGCCATAAGATTTCTTTTTTATAAGCATCTTTCTATAGATGAACAATTGGTAATCTCAAATACACTTAAAAATAATCAATTAATAAAACAATACTGGTTATTAAACAAAGCTGATAGACATCATTCTATTGAGGTTATGAATAGAACCCTAAGATTCTCTGATGATTTAGAATTATTACAACTTTCCCTACTCCATGATATTGGTAAAAATACTGGGCATTATTCATGGCTCTTAAGAATACTTTCTGACCTAAAAATAGTTTCTTCATATAAATCTAAGAAATATCTCGATCATGAATTAATAGGACTTGAAGTATTGTCTCAAATTGGGGATATAGATTCTTTAGTTGATCAATATAAAACAAATCTTCTTCAAAATAAGCATCAAATACTAGATAAAACTGATTACTAATGGAAAATATACAAGTAATAGAAAATTTAAAAAGTCTTCTTGTTGAATATACATCAAATACAGAAACACAAATTGCTAATAATCTCACAATGATCTTTCAGAGTTTCCAAAATAAATCATTAAAAGAAGATATAGACAATTATGCCGAGTTTGTTCTACTTGGTGCATCACTATTTGAGTTAAAAGCAAAAAGATTACTTCCCCAAGATGAGGAAGTAGATTGGCTTGATGAAGTTGAACTAATAAAAGACAAAGATCTTGCATTTGCCAGATTGCTCCAATTTAAAGCTTTTACTGAAGTTGGACTGGCTCTAGCTATAAAAGTTAAACAAACCGAACGTGAAGTACCCGCATTTAAATATTATCAAACAAGTTCATTATCAGTAAAGCCCGAAATTCGTTACAACATTGACATTACTAAATTTACAGAAACAGCAAATGAAGTTTTCAGTAGATATAAAACAATACAGGGATTTTCACATATTGACAAAGAACTCCCTGATTTACAAGTTGCAATAGATGATTTATTAAAACTTGTTGATAAAAGATTAAATACAACATTCGAAGAATTAGTCTCCTCAGTAAATTCTTCACAAGAGGCTGTAGCATTTTTCCTAGCGTTACTTGAAGCTGTTCGATGGGGCTTTATTAAAGCTGAGCAAACAAATGTTAATAAAGAGATTATTATTGAGAAAAACTATGAATAGCAAAAAAGTTATATCTGCAGTACTACTTGTAAGTGATGGACCGGTAGAACACGAATATTTCGAAAAACTACTAACAATAAATAATTCGGAACTTATAAACTTAATTGATGAAATTAATGCCAACTTTGAAAATGCAGACATTGGTTTTTTTATAAAATATAATGATTTTAAATCTGACATTGTGACTAAATCAGAAATTTCAGAGCTACTTGGTGATGTAAAACCTCCAGCAATTCTAAGAGGTCTTTCCACGCCAGCGTTAGAGACTCTTGCAATAATTGCTTACGAACAGCCAGTTACAAAAATGAAAATTTCAGAAATTAGAGGGGTTGAATCTGAGTCCTCCATTAAAACTTTAGAATCAAGGGGTCTCATAGAAAAAGGTGGCGAACTCGACGTTCCTGGTAATCCAATTCTGTATACAACGACAGAATTGTTTTTACAAAAACTAGATTTATCTTCAATAAATAATCTGCCGACCATCGGTGAGTATTTTAATAAAGCAGAAGAAGAGTAAATTATTGAGAATTAATCGGTTTCTTGCATTGAATCTTAATGTTTCACGTAGAGATAGTGATATTCTCGTAGAGAATAAATCTATCAAGATAAACGGGGTTATAGCTAATCATGGTGACCTTGTAGATGATGACGATATAGTCATGCATAAGAATCAAGTTATCCAAGCCATAAAAGAACATGAATATTTTCTTTTCTATAAGCCCTATGGATATGTATCATCTCACAAAAGACAAGGGGAGTCGAAAATTATCTACGACTTGATCCACAATAAATCATTAAAATTTGGTGGTCGTCTGGATAAGGACTCAGAAGGCTTAATGCTGCTAAGCACAGATGGCGTGTGGCTAAATAAATACTCGCATCCAAAAAGTAATATTTCTAAAAAATACATTGTTGTTACAAGTAAAGAAATTAATTTTGAAACATTTAGAAAATCTATAAAAGATAATGACGAACAATTAAAAATTCATAAACTAACTGAGATTAAAAAATTAACTTATGAAATAGTTCTTAAAACTGGTAAAAATCGTGAAATACGAAGGATTTTTGATGTTAACAACATTCCAATTAAAAACCTTAAAAGGATTCAAGTTGACAAATTTAAAATTGGTAAAATGAAAATTGGTCAGTTAAAAAAAATTAAATTAACATAGTTACGTATGAATTATATCGTAACTATTGATGGACCCTCAGGTGTTGGTAAGACATCATTGGGAAGTCTTTTGGCACAAGAATATAATTCAAATTTTTTTTCAAGTGGAAAACTATACAGAATTATAGCTAAATACTTCATTGATCACTCAACTTCTGACACTAGCAATTTACAAATAGAAATTAACGAGGAATTACAAATTACTTTAAATAGTTATTCTTATTCTGATTCTGATTTGTATATAAAAAATATCAATTCTAAAAGTTCTGAAATTGCAAAAATAAAAGAAGTCAGACAAATTGTTTCAGAATCCCTAACTAATTTATCCAAAAAACTTTCAAATGGTTTAATTATTGAAGGTAGAGATATGGGATCTATAGTCTTTCCAAATGCTGATTTAAAAATCTATCTTGATGCAGACATTGAAGTAAGGTCAAAAAGAAGATTAAAGCAATCTAACGATTCTGAGACAAAAGAAGATTTATTGAAAAGGGATGATAATGATAAAAATAGAGCAGAATCACCCTTAGTAATTCCCGACGATGCACTTTATATTGATAATTCTGATATAAATATGGATGAAGTTCTTGAGTTGGTTAAAGAGAAGTTAAAGCTTCTGTAGCAGACCATTGCTTATCTTTATTAACACTTCTTACGGGCTCCACTTTATTCTCTGGAAATAATGCCAGTAAAAAATTACTTACTGTTGTAATGCTTGACCTTAGCTCTTTAGGAAGCGGAAAATATTCTGTTTCATTCGTATTTTCAAAATATATTGTTTCGTTTGGTTGAAGTTTATTGATAATTTCTTGAACTATATGATCAGGTGCAGAAGCTCCAGCTGTCACAGCAACATTTTTATCTTTTAAGTCTAAATTATCTATTTCTTCAGTTGTGTTCACTCGGTAACTTTCTTTACCTAAGTTTTTTATTGTTGATACAAGCGCCTTAGTATTACTTGATGTATCTGAACCTACAACTAAGACTATATCAACCATACTTGAAACGTTGATTACAGCTTCTTGGCGGTTTGTTGTTGCATAACAGAGATCGCTCTTTCTTGGCATATTTAAATTGGGATATTTTTTTTGGGCAGATTCCATTATTGGTTTCCATTCTGACATAGCTAAGGTTGTTTGAGCAAGTAATGCTACTTTATCACTGGATATGTTTATTTCTTCTAAATCATCCTCCTTCTCTACTAAAAACATTGAGTCTGGTGCAACGCCTAAAGCTCCGAGCGCTTCATCATGATTTTTATGACCTACATAAATAATTTGTTGCCCTGCTTCACTAAATTTCTTTGCCTCATGATGTACCTTAGTTACTAGTGGACATACCGCATTAACTTGAATGGATGAGAGAGAATTAAATTCATTTTCTATTTTTGGCGAAGTTCCATGGGCCGAAAGCATTACAATGGCGTTTTTTGGAAGTTCTTCAGGTGATTCAATGAATTTAATGTTTTTAGTTTTGAATCTTTCTACAATCCAGTCATTATGAACAATTTCGTGATAGCAATAAATAGTTTCATCATATATTTTCAACATCCATGTCAATGCTTTAATCGCCATCTCAACACCAGCACAAAAGCCCCTTGGAGTAACTAAATAAAGATTGTTTACCATATCAGTAGGATAGCTATATTTAAATTATGACTAAAAACAATATTGATGAAGTTTTATTAGTTGGATTACCAAACTCCGGTAAGTCTTCATTAGTAAATGCGTTGTCCAGAAAAAAAGTATCAATAATTGGTTCTACGCCAAATACAACACGAGATAAAGTCTCTTCAACAATTAAGAGAAATGATAAAGTTTTTAATATTTCTGATTTACCTGGTTATCTAGAAGACCCAGATGAATTAAATGAAAAGTTTCAAAATAAGCTAAAAGCGTATCTTAATGATGCAAAGTTAATCATGTTTGTAATTGACGTACACACAACAAATTATTCTGGATTAGATAAAATACACAGTCTTTTGCAAAAAAATATAAATAAAGAACAAAAAGTCATAACAGTATTTAATAAATGTGAAAATTTTAAAAAGTTTGAATTGAATACAGAGCTGTATAAATACATTTACGATTCAGACTATTACGTCTCATCTATTCATAAATTGGGTACTGAAGAATTAATGGAGTCAATTACAAAAAGCATGTCATCTAATACGGATTCAATTAAAAATACCTATAAGTCTATAGCAATTATTGGAAAGCCTAACTCGGGTAAGTCTACATTATTTAATAAGCTCTTGAATGAGGAAAGAGCAATTGTTTCAAATATTTCGGGTACGACCCGAGATAAATTAGAAGAGACAATCAAATTCGATTCAGATTCTTATAACATTATTGATACCGCTGGGGTGCCACGTAAAAAACAAAAAAACCAGATAGATAGATATGCATCATCTTTAGCCGTTGGTCAATTAGAGAATTCTGTAATAGCTTTTCTCGTTGTAGATGCAAAACAGGGAATTAATTTTGAAGATATGAGGTTAATTAGTGAATGCATTGAAAATAAAGTAACACCAATATTAATTATGAATAAGTGGGATCTTCTAAAAGAAGATGAGAAACTTTTTATAAACAAAAACATTACTTCATTGCTAAAGAAATATTCATGGTTAAAGATCTTAAGAATTTCAGCACTTAATGGCAAAGGTGTAAAAAATCTTAATACGGTGATTTATGATTTACAGAAACAGCTTTCAACTCGTATTACAACCCATGAATTAAATATACTTTTCAGAGAAATATGGACAAAAAAACCACCTCATCCGTTTAGAGGTAGGAGAGCGAAGCTAAAATATGTGACACAGTACGATGTTTACCCTCCTTCGTTCAGTTTTATATTAAGTGGTAGAGTCCCAATTAATTATCAGAACTTTATAGATAATAGACTTCGTGACACATATAATTTTGACAATATATGTTTAAATATAAAATTTAAAAATTAAAATGGAAAATTTTGGCTTCAAAATAGGAGTATTCCTGTTTGGCTTTTATCTTATATTGCGGTTATTTCAGTTTTTAATCAACTTAGTCATATAACATGAAAACAACATATTTTTAATAAAATTTAAATTTTAGATTGAAATGTCAATATATATATCTACTATTAATACATCCACATTTACGTGTGGATTTTGTATACAAAAGGAGAAAAATTGAGTAATTTCAAAGGATCCAGAAGTTGGCGCCTTATCTTACTTTTCTCAGTTTTTGCATTAGTTGTTGTTGCCTGCGGAGGCGACACAGCAGAAGAAGAAGTTGCTGTCGAAGAGACAGAAACAACTGAAGCTCCTGCTACAACTGCTGCGGCAGCTGAAGAAGCAGCTCCATCAGGACCTGATGGTGTTTATAAGATGGCGATCTTCTCAGATCCACAAACACAAAATTACTGGAATTATCTTGATACAGAAACAGATGTATGGACACAATACGTGATGTCCGGACAAGCTGTATCATTATTCTCTATTTCATATCCTAACTATCAGTTAGTTACAGGAATCGCAGACGAACTTGTCGAAGCCTCAACTGATAACGGTGACGGAACATGGACTTATAGTGTTCCTATAACTGAAGGTTATGAGTGGAGTGATGGTTCAGCTATCACAGCCAACGATATGGTATTTACATATAATACCGCTAAAGATCTTGGCCTCTTAAGTAACTGGGAAACAAACTACCCACAAGGTAGTGGAACAGACTCAGCTGCTGAGGGATATGCACAGGGTATTTTAACCCTCGTTGCTAGTGATGCTTACACTGTAGAGATAACTCTAAACTTTGATGCCGGGTTAGCTTCATGGCAGTATCAAATTGCACAAGCACCAATACTTCCAGAAAGTTATTGGGCGCAATATGCTACTGACAGAGAAACCCTATTAGCAGCCTCGGGAGCAGACGCTCCAGTAGCTAGCGCATTTGTCTATAACAAAGTAGAACAAGGTGCTTTTTACACATGGACATATGATGCTAATACAATGTGGGATGGTGGAACTACCACAATTTATAAGAGTGGTACCACAGTCGAATGGGATAATGGAAAAGCTCCAGCAATCAACAATTCATTTGGTGATACAACTGGCGATTCATTCTCATACACAGCAGGACCTTATGTAGGAACTGTTGAGTTCACATTATATGGTGATCAAGATGCTGCTTATCTTGCATTCCAAAATGGCGAAGTTGATTTCGTTCTTAACCCACTAGGCGTTAAGAGAAATCTTTTTGACCAATTATCCAGAGTTCCAGGTGTCGAAACTGTTTCCAACTTAGGTAACGGTATGCGATACATGGCATTCAACACTAGGGTTTTCCCTGGAAGCGACAAATCTTTTAGACAAGCTGTTGCATGTATTTCTGATAAAGAATTCGTGTTAAACAACATTCTTCAAGGTGTTGCTGTAAATATGGATGGTCAAATGCCTGAAGCGTTAACAGCCTGGGTTGCACCTGTAACAGGTGTCCTTGCTGATTGTGCTGGCCTTAATGCAGAAGAAAGATTCAACAAATCAGTTGAAATTCTTCAAGCAGGTGGTTGGACAGCTTCAGACTGGGGTTCCCATGCTGGTGGTGCTGAAAGAGCAGTCGCTCCAACAGGAATTAAAGGACCAGGAGGAGAAACACCTCCATCAGACATGTTGCTTTATGCACCAGGTGCTGGTTATGATCCATTGAGATCAACAATGTCCTTATTTATTGCTGATTGGATGCAACAACTTGGACTTGACGTAACAGCGAGACCTACTGGTTTCAACGTTATCGTTGACAAGGTGTTCACACCAGAAACTTGTGAGGATTGGTATTTCTACATGCTTGGTTGGGGTTTAAGTGCATTCCCTAATCACCCTGGAGATTTCTTCAATTCCAAGAACGACACATGCGAAGGTGGCTATAACACACCTGGTTTTAACAACGCAGAATTTGACGCATTAGATGCTGAATTCCAAGCTGCTAAAACAATAAGTGATGCTATTGTCCTATCGCAAAAAATGGAAGCTATTTTATTTGAAGAAATGCCATATTTGGTATTATTCAACGTACCTACACTAGAGGTATATAAAGATACTGTAGAATTTCCATTCACAGACGTATTAGACGGATTAACTGGAACAGGTGGCGGTTACGCTTCACTTGTAAAAGTACAGAGCTAATAATATAACTTGAACATGGGTAGGCTTCGGCCTACCTATGTTTTTTAAAAGTCTAAAATAGGGTACTAATATGGTTGAATACATAATTAGAAGAACATTACAAATGGTTGTTGTGTTTTTTATTTTTTTAGTAAGTTCATATCTTTTATTTAACGCTATTCCTGGTAATGCATTTTCTAATTTACTTCTGAATCCAAATCTTCCTCCAGATGCCTATCAAAAAGTACTAGAAACTTATGGCTTAGATAAACCTCTTTTTGAAAGAGTACAGCTTTATGTAGTTAACTTTTTTAAAGGTGATTTCGGATACTCATATAAATATTTCCCTAAAACTCCTATTGAATTAATAGCAGAAAGATTACCTCGTACTCTTATGTTGTTTTCTGTTGTAAACATCGTTGCTTTCTATACCGGTTTTTTTATTGGTAAAGTACTTGCTTGGAGAAGAGGTTCAAAGTCTGAAACATGGATTACTATCACTTCAGTATTTTCTTACACTGTTTTTTATCCCTGGTTTGCATTAATGATGTTATGGTTCTTTGGATATAAAATGGGTTGGTTTCCAATCGGTAAATTCTTATATCCTGAAAAATGGTATGACGCTCCTTTTGATAGTGATGTTATATTCTCAATGATGATTAAATTTGTAGTGATAATTTCTTTGCTACAATTCGCAGCGTACACAGCAACTAGAGGTATAGAAGCACTCTCCTCTAGAAGGAATGTACGGTTTGCAAGTTTGATAGCAATATTTATTGGAAGTTATTTTTATTGGAATACAGGAGAAGCCTTAGCTAGAAAGCCATATGCAGCAGACATCGCTTATCATATGATACTTCCAGTTCTAGTAGTTACAATTGTAGCTTTTGCCGGTACAGCTCTTCTTACGCGTACAACGATGATGGAAGTTTTAAAGGAAGACTATATACTCACGGCAAGAGCAAAGGGTATAAGCCAAAAAAGAATTAGGGATAGACATGCCGCTAGAACAGCACTTTTACCAGTCGTAACGTCTTTCATTTTCACAATAGTTACAATAATCGATGGTTCCGTTCTTACAGAACAAATCTTTTCATGGCCTGGCATGGGGCAGTTACTTCTTCAAGCTGTTTTGGAAGAGGATATACCAGTTGCAATGGCAGCATTTTCTTTTGTAGGCGTATTTGCATTAATTGCTCACTTAATTGCTGATATTTCATATTCATATTTAGATCCAAGAATTAGAGTTAAATCACAGGGATAAAATATGGAAATTGATGAATTAAAAGAAAAGAATTTACAAAAACAGCTCAGAAAAGAAGCTATCAGAAGAAATTGGAAATTATTTTCACAAAGCAAATTAGGAATGATTGGATTGGGAATTGTACTATTCTTTCTTGTTTTGGCATTGTTACAACCTTTCCTTTTCATGACTGGATTATGGAATGAAAGTATTTATCATCCTGTAGTTGGTTATGATCAAATTATTGAAAACAAATTAGTTGTTGAATGCCCTAAGGATTATCCAACTCCTAAATATGAAACTTATCTTGATTGTCCTGGAGACGGTGAGGTCCAGAAAAAAATGCTATATCTTGCCCAAGGTGTAGAAGTTGGTGATATGTATGATGTTTATTTACAGCCAGCACCTCCATCAACTAAACATATACTTGGAACAGATTCACTAGGTAGAGATGTATTCTCTCAAATAATGGAAGGTAGTCAAGTAGCATTTGTTTTGGGCTTACTCAGTGCAACTTTAGGTGTAGGAATATCAACAATACTTGGAACAATTGCCGCTTTTTTTGGTGGTAGGATCGATGCATATTTAATGAGACAATCAGACCTAGTCCTCATGCTTCCAACTTTACCATTACTATTTATTATTTCTGCTTTTGCAGAGTTGAAGATTTGGCATCTTGCTGTTGTCTTAGGAGTACTTGGTGGTCTTGGAGGCTCAGTTATAACTATTAAGTCACAAGCACTTCAGGTAAAAGTAAAACCATTTGTAGATTCAGCAAGGATAACAGGTGGCTCACAAAGAAAAATTATGTTCTCACATGTATTACCAAACGTAGCCCCGCTAGCTTTACTATTTATGGTCTTTAGTGTTACTGGTGCTATTGCTTCAGAATCAGTTCTATCATTTCTAGGATTATTAAACATAGATATGAGTTGGGGATTAATGATATACCTTTCACAGACTGATGGATTTATATTTTCTGGTTTGGAATACTGGTGGTTGATACTTCCAGCTGGTCTTTCTGTAACTTTTCTCGCAGGTGGCTTTTATTTAGTTGGCCGAGGACTTGATGACGTTTTCAATCCTCGTTTAAGGAAGCGGTAATTCGATGAAAGATATTCTAGTTGTAGATAATCTTAATATGCATTATGAAACCCTTGAAGGAAACGTGATGGCAGTAAATAATGTATCTTTTACAGTAAAAGAGGGTGAGTCATTTGGTTTAGTCGGTGAGTCAGGTTGTGGTAAGTCATCTGTTGCTTCTACTTTATTACAACTTCAATCAGACAATGCAGTAATTTCCTCAGGAAGCATACTTCTAGAGAATCAAGAACTTGTAGGTATGTCCGAATCTGAATTACGTAAGGTACGTTGGAACGACATAAGTATCGTATTTCAAGGAGCTATGAATGCGTGGAATCCAGTAATAAAAATAGGCGAACAAATTAGAGAAGCTATAAGAGAGCATCATCCTGAGAATACTAAAAAAGAGAATACAGAAAAAATATCTGAATTATTTAAAATAGTAGGTCTTGAGGATTCAATTATGGATAGATTCCCACATGAATTATCAGGAGGAATGAAACAGAGGGCTGTAATTGCACTCGCTTTATCTTGTGATCCAAAAATTGTAATAGCAGATGAACCGACAACAGCACTTGATGTAGTTATTCAAGACCAAATTTTGAAAGAGATAAAAAAAGTTCAGGAACTATTGGGCTTAAGTCTAATTTATATTTCTCACGATATAGCTGTAATTGCAGAGATGACAGATAATATGGCAG
>JAAZZH010000089.1:259-527 GCA_014239265.1 Actinomycetota bacterium | reverse complement strand
CAAAAGTTTTCCATACGACTATTTTACCATCCCACAAACGGTATAAAACATCAGTTTCCTGACCAATCACAGGAGAAGAAAGAAGAAGTATTGAGATGAGGATGATGAGAAGGTGTTTCATTGTTTATCAGTTGGTTTTAGAGGGGTTATTGTTTTAATCAATTATTCCATTCAACATCTTTCCTTCGATGTTTCCGTTATTGTCGTAAAATTTTCCAGTCCACATTTCCTCATCCTTAAATTCCCCTACATACTTTCCTCCATCAGG
>JAAZZH010000089.1:0-249 GCA_014239265.1 Actinomycetota bacterium | reverse complement strand
GCAAAAGTGGATGTCCCTTGACCATGTTGTTTCCCGTTCTTCCACTCTCCCACATACTTATCTCCATCAGGGTAAGTTAATGTTCCTTGACCATTTTGTTTCCCATCCTTGAATTTCCCTACATACTTTCTTCCATCGGGTGTAGTTAATGTTCCTTGACCATTTGGTAATCCATCCTTAAATTCTCCTTCATACTTTTCTCCAGTAGGTAAAGTGAATGTTCCTTGACCATTTGGTTTCCCATCCTTC
>JAAZZH010000088.1 GCA_014239265.1 Actinomycetota bacterium | reverse complement strand
ATGCGTGCGTCTATTCTAAAAATATTAGGTTAACCGTTAAGGCACGGAATTATAAAACTAATTTAAATGGGGATATATAACAATGTCATTGTAAAGACGATTAATTATTAGGGACTGATTTCAGATTTGCCTTTAGGGGTATGTAAGTATTTTTAAAGGAAATGTTCTTTTGTATAAATTACTTGCATTCGTCAGGATAAAATCACTGAGCATTGGTGTATTTGCATCATGAAATAATGTTAGGCATTTACAACTAATTCCTGTTATGCAAATTTAACCCACAAGATATAACGACCAATAATTATTATCAAAGTTCATTTTAAAAATAAGTTGATAAAAAGTCTATATATCTACCAATCTATAAATGCAATTTTTGACATGTTCATAGATTTTGAAGAAAAAATCAAACTTTTTTAAAAGACAATTATTTTGCACAAAATTTACAAATGTTATTTCTATTGTATTTATGCAGGTACTCCGCTAGTCATAAATTAGGTAATGTGTCTCAACTCATTGTGATGAGAACTTTTCTGAA
>JAAZZH010000087.1 GCA_014239265.1 Actinomycetota bacterium | reverse complement strand
AATCACCAAATGAGCAACTTCAAACGACCAAAAAAATAATTTCACGCCATTCCCAGATTGGCACCGCCCATTTTCGTGATCAGAATACCTTACTCTACCAGAAAAATTATGTGTCGTACTTTCTTCAAACATTGAGCACGGAGGCCATAATTCTTACACATGGGCATAAAAAACATGAAATTTAGATTTTCAGCTTTTTTAGGGGATAGGGGAGAATAAATCATGGTACAAAAAAATTTGAGACAATATAATTTGGAATCATTTTGTTTTTTGTAACAAGGGTGGATACTAGTACATTTTGACCTAAAACAAAACCACCTTACTGCTTTATGAAGTATGTTATTGCTAAAATAAGGCAAATGTTTTTTTAATCTACAGATATCTTAAGACTTTTCATGTTATTTATTATTTTCTTTGCAAAAATTAAACTATTTACTCCACAAATTAGGTACCAATGAATAGGTTATGGTATCAGCTTTGATTTAACACCAACTATATGCATGTAGCTGAATTAGAACATTTTCTATATAATATT
>JAAZZH010000086.1 GCA_014239265.1 Actinomycetota bacterium | reverse complement strand
AAAGGTGTCATCCACATGGTTCTAATTTTTGAACCAGTAAAAATTGATGTTAATAGCATAAGTACAATTGGGATTAAATTAATTGAAATTAAAAACAATAATTTTTTATCTTTTAAATTAATTTTAAATTCAAATTTTTTTATCAAAAAAAGAGACATGATAAAAAATGGTATTAATATTCCAATTTGTTTTCCTAAAAATATTACAGGAAGAATTAGATGATCTAAAAAACTTTGATCTCCTGTGCCAGTTCTATGAAGTCCATAAGTAATGGTAATATAATCATTTTCTGTAAGCCAAATTAAATGTGGTAATAAAATTAATAAAAAAGGTATTAAAGAAATAAAACTTTTATAGTTAAATTTTTTTTTAAAAATTTTTAACTGATGGATTGCAAAAGGATAATGAAAACCAAATTCAATACCTTTTTTTTTAAATAACTTAATTAATTTTTTCTTATCTTTAACTAAAATTACATATTGATGATAAACACTCGATTTAGAATATTTCAGTTTTATAATTTTTTTATTATGTATTTT
>JAAZZH010000085.1 GCA_014239265.1 Actinomycetota bacterium | reverse complement strand
TTCCACTTAATAATGGCCTTTATAAGGGAGCAAAAGTTTTAGTAGCAGGTGATAATTTTGGGACAGGTTCATCTAGAGAACACGCCCCGTGGGGTCTCCAAGACTGGGGTTTCGAGGCCATTATTTCAACAAAATTTGCAGATATTTTTAGATTAAATTCAATAAATATAGGTCTTGTGCCTATTGAGACTAATCAAGAGAATGTAGAAGCTTTATTCAGTAAAATCGATACAGATTCAGAAACGATAATTCAAATTTCGATTGAAGATAAGACAGTTGTTTGTGGAGACATTAGTTTTTCATTTAGTTTAGATGATTTTTCTCAAAAAAGAATCGTAGAAGGTCTAGACAAAATTGACATCACTCTTGGATATTTAGATCAAATAGAGAACTTTAGTCAATCAAGAAAGCACTGGAAGCCTAAACTAGTTTAGATAAAGATAAACTTAGGCTTTCAGCAACCTCTTCTGAAAGCAAAAGACCACTGTGTATCTGTAAAGATGGTTTTAGGTTTTCGCTTTTACTGTACTCCTCAAACCAATTTTC
>JAAZZH010000084.1 GCA_014239265.1 Actinomycetota bacterium | reverse complement strand
AATTTCTAATCGCCCACTTAAATAATCGCCAGTGAGTGACTTTGTATTTGCAATAACTTCATTAGGAGCCCCGCTAGCAACAATTTCACCACCATGAATACCGGCACCTGGACCAATATCTACTACATAGTCAGCCTGTCTAATAGCTTCTTCATCATGCTCTACAACGATAACTGTATTGCCTAAATCTCTTAGATAGGTCAATGTGTCCAAGAGTTTTTGGTTATCTCTTTGATGTAAGCCAATCGATGGCTCATCGAGCACATATAGAACTCCAATTAAACCTGCTCCAATTTGAGATGCCAGCCTAATTCTTTGAGCTTCGCCTCCAGAAAGGGAATTAGCTTTTCGCTCAAGATTTAGATAATCTAAACCTACATTAATTAAGAAATGCAATCGTTGAGAAATTTCATTGAGAATTTTGCTTGCAATCTCACCGCGCTGACCATCAAGCTCTAATGTTTCAAAAAAATCAGCCACCTGGTCAATTGTTAGTTTTGTTAAATCAGAAATGTTTCTATCTTCGATAAAAACATTTCTCGCTGATG
>JAAZZH010000083.1 GCA_014239265.1 Actinomycetota bacterium | reverse complement strand
TGGGGGCTTTATAGTGAGAGCTTAGGATACGATATTGGTCTTTATGAAGATCCATATTCAAAATTTGGAGCATTAACTTATGACATGTGGCGTGCTGTTCGCTTAGTGGTCGATACGGGTATGCACTATAAAGGATGGAGCAGACAAGAGGCTATAGACTTCTTTATAGATAATGCCGCTAAAACTGAGCAAGATATAGTCAATGAGATAGACCGATATCTGATTATGCCTGGCCAAGCACTCGCCTACAAAATCGGACAATTAAAACTTCTCGAATTAAAACAGAGGGCAAAAAATCAGCTTGAAGATGAGTTTGATATTAAAGAATTCCATCATGTCGTACTGAGTCAAGGAGCGCTTCCCTTGGCTGTTCTTGAAGAGCGAATAGACGAGTATCTTCTAGAGGTTAAATAACGTCTCAAAATTACTTTGAAGAATTAACTTCATTTCTATAGCTGAATATTCATTAATTTCCATAGCCTCAATGAAGTTCTCTAAATGACTCGCTGTATAACCAGGAAATTGAGGTCCATCAGACCCGTAAATAACTCTATC
>JAAZZH010000082.1 GCA_014239265.1 Actinomycetota bacterium | reverse complement strand
AATTAAATTCTTTTACAATAATTTTAGTTATATTACCAATTTCATTTGGTAACGTACCTCCATTTGTATCGCAAAGAATAATTCTTTTAGCCCCAGCATTATATGCGGCCTTTAAGCACATCAAAGAATAATCTGCATTTTCTTTATAGCCATCAAAAAAATGCTCAGCATCAAAAAAAACTTCTTTGTTTTTTTCTTTAAGAAATTTAATTGAATCTGAAATCATATTAATATTTTCTTCAAGAGAAGTTTTGATAATTTTTTCTACTTGGTAAGCACTAGATTTTCCAACTATTGTTACAAAATCTGTCTCCGCGGATAATAGAGCTTTTATAAAAACATCATTTTTAGTCTCATTATTTGCTTTTCTGGTTTGACCAAATGAAACAATTTTAGAATTTTGTAAATTTAATTCTTTTACTCTTTTAAAATATTCTTCATCTTTTGGATTAGAACCTGCAAACCCACCTTCTATGAAATCAACACCTAAATCATCCAATTTTTTAGTAATTAGAAGTTTTTCTTCTAATGAAAGATTTATACCAGTTTGTTGTG
>JAAZZH010000081.1:222-557 GCA_014239265.1 Actinomycetota bacterium | reverse complement strand
TCCAACTCTAGAAACTGATAGACCTACGTTAATCGCTGGTCTAATTCCTTGGTTAAATAATTCTGTTTCAAGAAATATTTGACCATCTGTAATTGATATAACGTTAGTAGGAATAAAAGCAGATACGTCTCCACCTTGCGTTTCAATTATTGGAAGAGCGGTTAATGAACCTCCACCATGCTCATCACTAAGCTTGGCTGCTCTCTCAAGTAATCTGCTGTGTAAATAAAATACATCTCCCGGATAAGCTTCTCTTCCTGGAGGTCTTCTTAATAAAAGTGACATTTGTCTATAAGCTACAGCCTGTTTAGATAAATCGTCATAAATGATTAATG
>JAAZZH010000081.1:0-212 GCA_014239265.1 Actinomycetota bacterium | reverse complement strand
ATATGGTGCTAAAAATTGAAGTGGTGCTGCATCTGAAGCAGTAGCAGCTACAATTGTTGTATATTCCATTGCACCAGCTTCTTCTAAAGTTTTTTGAATTTGTCTAACTGTAGATCTTTTTTGACCTATAGCAACATAGATACAATAAAGTTTTTGTTTCTCATCACCAGACTCATTTATTTTCTTTTGGTTAATAATTGCATCAATAGCAA
>JAAZZH010000080.1 GCA_014239265.1 Actinomycetota bacterium | reverse complement strand
TGCTTTGATTATTTATGATGATTTATCTAAGCAAGCAGTTGCATATAGACAAATGTCATTATTGTTAAGAAGACCTCCTGGAAGAGAAGCTTATCCAGGAGATGTTTTTTATTTACACAGCAGGCTACTAGAAAGAGCGGCCAAACTTAGTGATGAACACGGAGGAGGGTCTCTAACAGCACTTCCAATTATTGAAACACAAGGTGGTGACGTGTCAGCTTTTATCCCAACAAATGTTATTTCAATCACAGATGGACAAATATTCCTTGAAACAAATTTGTTTAATCAGGGAATTAGGCCAGCGATTAACGTTGGTTTGTCTGTATCTAGAGTTGGTTCTTCAGCTCAAACAAAAGCCATGAAAAAAGTTTCTGGTTCAATGAAACTAGAATTAGCTCAATACAGAGAAATGGCCGCATTTGCTCAATTTGGATCAGATTTAGATGCTTCAACACAAAAATTGCTAAATAGAGGCTCAAAGTTAACCGAGCTTTTAAAACAAAAGCAATATTCACCAATGACAGTTGCAGAACAAGTAATTTCAGTTTTTTGCGGCGTTA
>JAAZZH010000007.1 GCA_014239265.1 Actinomycetota bacterium | reverse complement strand
TACAACGAACTTTGCAAACCAACCACCAAGTGGTGGTATTCCAGCAAGTGAGAAGAAAAAAACAGTTGCAAAAATAGCTGTTAATGGTTGATGCTTTGCTAGACCTCCCCATTCATAGATATCTTTACTGCCACTAGTATTTATAAGAACATTTACGACTAGAAATGCGCCCAAGTTCATGAATGCATAAATAATTAAATACGTGACGCTGGCATAAATTCCATCAGCATAGTCTCCCGAAATTCCAGCTACTGCAAGTGGAGCTAAAATAAATCCTGCTTGAGCTATTGATGAATATGCTAAAAGGCGTACTGGATTTGATTGTTGAAGAGCAGATAAATTTCCGATGAACATTGTTAGACCTGAAATACAGACCAATATAATACCCCAACTTGAACCTGAATCTGGGAAGACCTTTGTCAGGATAATCATTAGGGCTACAAAACCAGTAGCTTTAGAACTAACTGATAAATAAGCTGTTACTGGGAGTGGTGATCCCTCATATGTGTCTGGTGCCCATGAATGAAAGGGTACAACGGAAATTTTAAAACCTATACCAGCGAGTATTAACATTACGCTCAATAATGCCGCTGGTGATGTTGACAGATTCTTTACTAATAAGATTTTAGAAATTTCAGAAAAGATTAACTCTCCAGTCAATCCGTAAAGTAAAGAGAATCCGTACAAAATGAGTGATGCAGATAATACTCCTAACAAGAAAAATTTAATTGCTCCCTCATTAGACTTTTGATCTCCTTTTTTCCAGCCAGACAATAAAAACATAGGTGCGGAAGCTAATTCAATACCAATAAAAAGTGTCAACATATCTCTTGAGGATGCAACAACCAACGCTCCGAGTAGTGAGCTTAATAGTAGGTAGTAATACTCCCCCTGGTAATATCTGTCACTCTCTATAAAGTTAATTGAAAGTAGGAATGTCAGATAGGTCACCAAGATGAAAAGTCCTTTTAAAATAATAGAAAATTTATCAATAACATAGCTTCCTTCAAAAAGGATTATTGGATTTTCGTAATTTACCCACTGAAAAATTAAAGGTAGGAAGGAAATCAATGATCCCAACAGTGCAACTAACGCAATGTAAAATTTTGATCTTCTTGGCAAAATGAGATCAAAAAATATTGTAGCTATGATCGTAAAAACAACAATTAATTCACTAGAAATTGCAAGGTAATTAATGGAAATATTAGCCTCCGAATGCTTTAGTAACCAAACTGATTACAGCATCATTTGTAGATCCGAAAATTAACTTAGGGAATACGCCAATTAAAATCGTTAAAATAACGAGGGGTATCCAAGCTGCTAATTCGTATGCATCTGCATCATGGAGTTCCTTATCTTTCCATTCGTCATTTGGCTCTCCTAAATTAACTCTTTGAAGCATCCAGAGTAAATAGCCAGCAGTCAGAACTGTACCTATTGCCCCAGCAACCATGGATGTTCTGAATATTGTGATATTTAGTCCTGGTAATGGATTGTATGCTCCTAATAGAGCCATAAATTCTCCCCAGAAACCTGCTAGTCCTGGTAGTCCAAGTGAGGCCATTGCTGTAAATGCAAGTAATCCACCAGTTTTGGGTAAAAGTTTCATATTTCCACCAAGTCTTCCCATATCTCTGGTGTGATAAGTGTGGGCCATCGATCCAGATAAGAAGAAAAGTAAGCCCGTAATGACACCGTGTGCAACCATGCCAATTATTGCAGCATTTATACCAATAGAAGTCAAAGAGGAGATTCCTAGCATTACAAAACCCATGTGACCCACTGATGAAAAAGCTATTAACCTTTTGAGGTCAGTTTGTGCTAGACATGCTAATGAACCATAAATTATTCCAATAGCTGACAATATTGCAATAGCCGGCGCCCAAGCTTGTGCTTGCTCAGGTAAAATTGGTAAAGCAATTCTTATAAATCCATAGGAACCTAATTTTAGAAGTATTGCGGCAAGTAACACTGATCCAACTGTTGGTGCTGCCGTATGAGCATCTGGAAGCCAAGTATGGAGAGGCCACATTGGAACCTTAACTGCGAAGCCCAAGAATAGAACTGCAAAAACGAGTGTTGCAAAAGTTCCAGTAAATGCCCCACTTGTTCCTAATTCTATTAACTCAGGAATACTGAAAGTTTTGGCTCCTCTGAAATAAAGACCTAAAAACCCAAGCAGCATAAAAGCAGAACCGAAAAGTGTAAAAACAAAAAACTTAATACTTGCGTATAAGCGAGTCTCAACTTCATTTTTAAGACCAGCAACACTCCTCATTGTTTTATCTCCCCAAATTCCAATCATGAAATACATAGGTAGTAGAACAAGTTCAAAGAATACAAAGAAGAGTATTAAATCTAACGCTACGAAAGTACCGTTCATTCCAGTTTCTAAGATTAAAATAAGCGCCATCATTCCCTTTGGACTTTTTGGCTCCGGTAAATGCTCGAAGGAATAAATTATTGCTAATACTGTAATAAAGGTTGAAAGAAGGAGCATAGGTAAGGATATGCCATCAATACCAATTTCATAATTAGAATTTATTGCCTCTATCCAAGAAAGTTTATTTCCCAGCTGAAACTGTTCTGCTTTGGAGTAATCAAACTGAATAGCAATAATTACGCTTAATATGAAAGTGATTAGTGAAGAACCAAGTGCTGTTAATTTTATCAATAACTCTTGTTTTTTTGGCAATAGTGCAACGACTAAAGCACTGACTAGAGGGAGGAATACAACTAAGGTTATACCCAGTCCATTCTCTAAAAATTCAAAATTATTAGTTACTATTTCCATTTTTCCTCCTATAACACTAACAAAATTAATAAGCTAATTACTATTACTCCGCTTAAAAAATACATAATATATTGTTGAGCTTTTCCAGTCTGAAGAAGTTTTACCCTTGCACCCAATGCGTCAGTAGATGAAGATGATATGTTTAACGCTTTATCTATCCCCCCTTGGTCAAATTTGTTGTACACAATATTTCCAAGGAATATAGCTGCAACTCCAAATAGATTCACAGCTTTATCTAGAATATTTGTATTAAACCTATCAATAGTATTTGCAAGTGTGGATTTAGTTGGATTTATGATGTATTTGAAATAAAAATCATCTAAGTAATATTTATTTTCAAGAAGGTTCCATATTGGCTCAACTTTAATCTTTTCATCTCCGTCTTCTGGTCTACCTAAAATTTGATATACATAGTAAGCAAGTCCAATACCAGCTAGCCCAGCGAGTAAGCCACTTGTTAATGCAAAATAGTCAAAAGATTCAGGATGATACTCGACTATAGGGTTTTTCCTTGTGGTAACCCAATCAGTAAAGCCCGTATATATTCCTGGAATGTTTACCCACCCAGCGGTTACTGCGAAGCCTGCAAGTACAATAAGGGGTGTCGTCATCATAGAGTCTGACTCGTGGGGATGTCCATTACCTCTATACTCCCCAAAAAATGTTAGAACCACTGCTCTAGTCATATAAAAAGCAGTGATAAAAGCACCTGCTACAGCAATAGCAAAATAAGTGCTATATCCTCCATGATTTAAAGAGGCAAGTATCTCATCTTTTGAGAAAAAGCCAGCAAGAGGGGGTAGTCCTGCAAGAGCAATTGTTCCCAGAATAAATGTTGTATATGTTCTGGGCATCTCTTTTCTAAGCCCACCCATTTCTTTCATGCTGTTTGTATGTACAGCATGAATTACTGATCCTGCACCAAGAAACAGTAGGGCTTTAAAAAAAGCATGTGTCCAAAGGTGAAATAATGCAGCTGTATAAGCTCCAGATCCAATAGCAGCCACCATGTATCCAAGCTGACTAACAGTTGAATATGCAAGAACTTTTTTTAGATCATCTTGAACTATGGCTATCATTCCAGCTGCAAAAAGGGTTATAACTCCAAACAGTAAAACTACGTCCAATGCTTCGCTTGCCATACCTTCATAAAAAGGAAACATTCTTGCTAGTAAATAAACACCTGCTGTAACCATTGTTGCTGCGTGCATTAGTGCTGAGACTGGTGTTGGACCCGCCATTGCATCAGGTAGCCAGACATGAAGGGGGAACTGAGCACTTTTACCCATAGCCCCTATGAATAGTAAAACTCCAGCCAGATACGCAACTGATTTAAGTGACTCATAATCATGAGTTGATTGATATAAAATTTCACTTATTCTCATCGTACCCGTAGAAAGCGCCAGCACAATTATTCCAATCATTAATCCAACATCTGCAATTTTGTTAGTTATAAAAGCCTTCATAGCAGCAGATGAGTTCTCTTTCTTTTCCCAATAATGACCAATTAACAAATAGGAGCAAACACCTACTAGCTCCCATCCAATTAAAAGTTGTAATAATGTTGGTGAGGAAACCAAAACTAACATACTTCCAGCAAACAAAGTTAGAGAGGTGAAGAAAAAAGTATATCTGACTTCTCCCTGCATATAATTTGTGGCGTAAATGAAAACTAAACTAGCCACTGTCCCAACAACAAAATACATCATTATAGAAAGGCCGTCTACCACCCAACCAAATTCAAGATCAAATGAACCAATGCTTCCCACATTGATAAAAAATTCTGAAGCTACCCCTTCTGTGACATTCAAATAGAGTAGATACGAACTGAAAGCAAAGATAAAACCTATCGTAGCAAGCGCAATTTCAGCACCCTTAAGTGGTAGATATTTACCAAAAAAAGTAATTAGAAGAGCAGCTATAAATGGGAGAACGACAATCAACCAAGTGTATTCAGCGAAAGCTCCACCGTCGGTGTATGTAAGTTTTCCTTCAGCTAGAAAGGTGATTAAATTACTATTTACCATTTCAACAAATCAAATTCATCAATATTTGCAGTTTTTCTATTTCTAAACAACATTAAAACAATCGCCAAACCAATACCTACTTCAGCAGCGGCTATGGTGATAATGAAAATAGTAAAAATTTGACCCTGTAACAATACATCTCCTAACATTGCGTTGAAGACTACAAAGTTTATGTTTACAGCATTAAGGATTAGCTCAATAGACAACAACACCATAACAACATTTCTTCTAACTAGAATTCCATAAATCCCAATTGAAAATAATCCTGCTGCTGCAATTAAAAAGGGTTGAACGCTCATATTTGATTCTCATCAACTAAGGCATTATCTTGCCTTGCCAAGGTGATTCCACCAATTAAAGCTGCGAGTAAAACAAAAGAGACTACTTCGAAAGGAAATACAAACCTACTTAATAAAATCTCACCAAGTAATTCTGTTGAGGTTCCTGTTGTAACAATAATTTGCGTATCGAATGTATTAAACATCACATATGAAAAAATTACAAAAATTGATAGTGAGACAACTAGTGCAAAGCTTTTATTGTTATCATTATCTAATTCCGCATTTTGACCTAATGGTGCTCTAGTGATCATTATTCCAAACAAGAAAAGAACTATTACAGCTCCTATGTATACAAGAACTATCACGAGTGCAACGAATTGAGCGGACAGTAGTAAAAAAGTTGCTGCAGTTATGGCTAATGTGAAAACTAAAGATATTGCGGCATGAATAACATTTGAAGTTGTGACAACTTTTACAGAAACTAATAAAAGTCCTAAAAGTAAAAAATAACTAATTATGTCCAGTGCTTCCATTTTAACTTTCTAAACCTTCCACTTCAGGAACTGTGTTTAGCCATTGATCGAGTCTATTTTTATCATGAAGCATATCTCCCATATTGTATTCTGAATATTCGTACTCTGGTGTCCAAAATAATGCATCAAAAGGGCATACTTCAACACAAATTCCGCAATACATGCAGAGAGCGTAATCAATATCGAACCTGTCAAGAACTGCTCTACTGCGTTCCCTACCACCAGGTTTTGCAGGGGGTTGTAATTCTTTATGTCCTTCTATGTAGATACACCAATCTGGACATTGTCTCGCACAAAGCATGCAGCTAGTACAAGCATCTGTATCAAGGGCTATGACTCCCCTTGCTCTGGGTGCAACAATTTCTTTTTCAAACGGATAATTAACATTTGGATTTGGACTTAGTGGAGATAATGTTTTGAACATATTAAATAAAAGAATTTTCATTCCTGTCAAAAAGCCTGGTAATTTAGGTCTAAATTTTTTCATTTAAAATACAACTTTCATAATGGATGTTATCAATATGTTGAGTAAAGAAAGGGGAATTAAAACCTTCCATGCTAAGTTTTGTAGCTGATCTTCCCTGAATCTAGGAAATGACCATCTCACTAAAACTAATATGAAGCCAAGCAAAACTGTTTTGGTAATTAAGACAACTGGTCCATAAAAATTGACCCATTCAGGTGGGAGAAGTGGAACATGATATCCACCTAAAAATAATGTGGAAGCAACTGCACATAAGACAAACATGTTCATGTATTCAGCAATATAAAATATTAAAAATCTTACGCCAGAATATTCTGTTAAAAATCCACTAACAAGTTCAGACTCACCAATTGGCATATCGAATGGTACTCTCATCATTTCAGCTGTTGCAGCTATCATAAAAATTAGGAAGGCAAGACCTTGGCCAGAAAGTGCAAATGGAAGTCCAAATTCTATTTGTTTCTCAACTATCCCCACAAGTGACATGGTTTCGGCCTGGATGACAACTCCAACTACAGAAAGAATTAATGGAAGTTCATATGCAATTAGCTGTCCTGCAGCACGTATTCCACCCATTAAAGAGTACTTGTTTGCTGAGGACCAACCCGCAGTAAGAACCCCTAGTGTTGATAGTGAACTTATGGCTAGCAAATAGAAGACTCCTAATTCTAAATCACTCCCAACTAAAGTTGGGCTGATTGGTACAACAACGAACAAACCAAAGACTGATGCAAGTACATAAGCTGGTGCCCATTTAAAGACAGGAGCGTCAACATTTGTCGGTGTAATGTCTTCTTTTTGGAAAAATTTAATTATTTCAGCTAATGGAAAAATGAATCCTCTTAAGCCAACGTGAAGGGGTCCAGGTCTTCTTTGCATCCATGATGCTCCTTTAACATCAAGAATTGTAAAAATTACCGCTCCGTTTAGTGCAAATGCTAAAACGATACCTGCGGTTACTAATATTTGAGAACCATCAATCATCTATCAACATCTCCTAAAACAAAATCTAGACTACCCATGATTGCAATCAGATCAGGTAACAATTGACCCTCAAGCAGCACCGGTAGGATTGAAATATTGCTAAAGGAGGGTGTTCGAATTTTTAGTCGGTATGGACCTAGCCCACCCTCAGAAATTACATAGTATCCCATTTCACCTTTTGGATTCTCTGTCCTTACATAAGATCGTCCCTTAGGTACTTTTATAACCTTCGGAACTTTTGTCTGTAGGGGTCCACTTGGCATAGAGTCGATAGCTTGAAGTATAATTTTAGCTGACTCTCTCATCTCTAATAGTCGAACGTACCAACGATCATAACAATCTCCATTTTCTCCAACAGGAATCTCGTATTCAAATTTGTCATAGGGTAAGAAATCGGTTTGAGTTCTTAAATCAAACTTTACTCCAGATGCTCTCAATATCGGACCAGAGACTCCATATTCTTCAGCAAGTTCTTTGGATATTATCCCAACTCCTTTGGTCCTAGCCTTAAAGACTTCGTTGCCACCAACTAAATCTTCCATTCTCTCAACTGCTTCTAGAACCTTCTCCATTGCATCTCTAGTTTCTTGATAGAAACCTGCTGGTAGATCTTGTACATTTTTTTTGGTTGTGGGGCCAGAACCTGCTGCTGGTTTTACTCCACCTATTCTATTAAAATTGGGATGAAACCTACCACCTGTTACTGATTCTATTAAATCAAGTATTCTTTCTCTATCCTCCATTGCTAAAAATATAGGAGTTAACGCTCCAATCTCTAATGCGTAAGCTCCGTTAAATACAAAATGAGAAGCAATTCTTGCCATCTCTGTGAGAATTAACCTGATGTGCTTTGCTCTTTCAGGTGCTTCTATCTCCATTAGCTTTTCAGTTGCAGCAATGAAAGGTATCTCATTAGCAAAACCCGATACCCAATCAATTCTATTAACAAGTGTTGTAATTTGGGGATATGTTCTGACCTCAGCTAATTTTTCATAGCCTCTGTGCATATAACCCAGGACAGGCTCGACACTTGAAATTTTTTCTCCATCTACTTTGGCAACCAGTCTTAATACACCATGAGTTGAGGGATGTTGTGGGCCAATGTTTAAAGTCATATCTTCAGTTTCTATTTCAACTGAGACCGAAGCTTCTGAAATATAAGGAACATTTCCGGTATTTAAAATATCATCCATTTTAGTTACCTTCCTTTGAACCGTTTTCTGGCATACCTTCAACATCTACTTCACCAGGCCATGGCTTTACTTCTCTACTAATTAACTCAAATGATTTGAGCATTGGATTTCCCTCGTAGTCATCTGGAAGATACATTTTTGTCAGGTTTGGATGATTATTGAACTCTATACCAAACATTTCATATGCTTCTCGTTCATGCCAATTAGAACCTGCAAAAACCTCAATTAAAGAAGGAATCATTGCATCTTCTTTTTCTATTTCAGTAGATACTAAAACAATATTGCCTTCAATTGACTCTGATAAGCAAAAAACTATTTCAAAATGTGGTGATACTGATTCTTTTGGGGGGTCTCCTACTGAAACTTCATTTTCCCAATCAATGGCGCTTAGCCATGAAAAGTAAGTAAGCTGGAATTCTTCTTTAAGAATTTTTGCTGTTTCTACCCATTCTTCTGGTTTTACTTTTATTTTAAGGGTATCAAATTCATTTTCTACATTAGAAAATCTTGTAGATATTGACTCTATAAACTCTGCATTGCTAGACGGGTTCATTTTGATCTGCTTTCCATTTTTCTTTCATGTCTTCTCCTCTTATTTTTTCTTGTAGGAGAATAATTCCCTCTTGTAATGCTTCAGGTCTTGGCGGACATCCTGGTACGTATACGTCAACAGGGATAAGTTGATCTACACCTTTTGTAACAGAGTATGAATCCCAATATGGACCACCGCTATTTGAACAAGAACCCATAGATATAACATATTTTGGCTCTGGCATTTGATCATATAGTCTTTTTACTGCCGGCGCCATTTTGTCAGTAACTGTTCCAGCGACAACCATTAAATCAGCTTGTCTTGGTGATGCAGGTAGTGGGATAATTCCAAGTCTCATGAAATCATGTCTAGGTCCACTTACTGCCATAACTTCTATTGCACAGCAAGCTAATCCGAATTGGAAATACCACAAAGAGTATGACCTAGCCCAGTTTAAAACTGACGATATCGGTTTTGGTAATCCGAATTTATCAACTACTCCCATTTCAATACATCCTTTCTGATTGCATAAATTAATCCGATTAACAAAATAAAAATAAAAACTAGCATTTCTACTAAACCAAAATAACCTAGCTTCTCAAGATTAATTGCCCATGGGAATAT
Source organism: Actinomycetota bacterium (assembly GCA_014239265.1). GTDB lineage: Bacteria > Actinomycetota > Acidimicrobiia > Actinomarinales > Actinomarinaceae > Actinomarina. The sequence continues at coordinate 41,944 of JAAZZH010000007.1, read as the reverse complement.
GAATACTGCTTCAACATCAAAAATTACAAACAATAGGCCAAAAATATAGTATCGGATGTAAGTCTGACTCCAACCAGTCCCGACGGGGTCAACACCTGACTCATAGGTTGTTAGTTTTTCGGGAGAGGGATTATTCGGTCTGAGAATAGCTGCAATAGATGTCAAAATGAGCATAAATATAATGCCCACTGCTAACAATACTGCTACTGTTGCGTACTCCTGAAAATAAGAATTCATAATTTGATTTTAACCAACCTGTAGGAAATTTTAGTTTTATTTGAAAGTTGAGCGTAATTGTTTGTAAACTTTTTTTATGAGCAATCTTGAAAATATTTTAGGAAAAAGTAACTTACTCGACCTATCAAAAAAACTCTTTAATGTAGTTACGGGGACAGATGACTTTCACGAAGAACATGAAATAAATCTTGATTCTAAAATTCTTGAAGCAGAAACCATAAATTTTGTTTTAGCAGATGGCCTTGGAAGTGAAAACTTAAAACTAGCTGAGTCTGATTATTTAAAGGATTCAAATTCTTTTTCTGTAAATTCAACTTTTCCTAGTTCAACAAATGTTGCTTTAAGCACTATTAACTATGTATCTAAGCCCGTGGAGACATCAATTTTAGGTTATTATCTCTTTGATAGACAAGAGCACGGACTTATTAATGCCTTAAACTGGAATAAAGAAAACAAATCATTATTAAAACATCCAGATATTTTAGACCGACAAACCATATGGACACTTTTAAAAACAAGGGGTATTACCTCTAATAACCTTCAGCCTCGCGACTTAGTAGATAGTGCATTGTCTGAATACATCTACAAAGACTCCCATCAGATTGCATACAGAGATACAGAAGAGTTAAATGAAATAGTTAGTGATTCTTCAATATTGGATAATCGCTTTAATTTTATTTACTATCCGAATATTGATATCTCAGCCCATGTTTTTGGAGTAGGTAGTGCTCAGTGGCATGAGGAGGTTGGTATTTTTGAAATGTTTATAAAGAATTTAAACAGTACTCAATCCAAAAAAATGTATACCTTGATAACGGCAGATCATGGTCTCACAAACATCTCTAATGAAAATCGGATTTACCTAGATTATGAGGAGGATGTTGTTATCTACGGAGATCAGAGAAGTGTTTATATCAATGGTGATGAGACGAAGGTTAAAGAAATATTTAAGAATGTCCCTGGACATTTTCTTAACAGTGTAGAAATGAGACACTTAATCGGAGAACCTATAAATAATTTAAACAAAAGGATTTATCCTGAACACTGTTTCCTTGTAGATGATGGATACATTATTTTTCCAAAACATTTAAAGGCCGACTTGGTTGGATACCATGGAGGAATTACACCAGAAGAAATGCGGGTCCCTGTTATAGAAATTAAAAACTTTTAATAGTTAAACTGTACAGATGAAATTTTTAAAAACATTATTTATATTAATAATCCTTAGTGCATGCCAGGCAAACATAACGGAAGAGGGTTTTACTGAGATAGGCATTGAGCCATATAGGATGGCATCTGACTCAATAGAAAGTAGTTCACTTTCTCCTGGAGAGTACATCATCAAATCTGCCTATGGAAGTATGGATGTCAGCACATCTAATTTTGATAAGAAAGTTGATGAATTTAAAAATCTTGTTACTCAATACAATGGCAATGTTTCTGACTCATATTTATCTACTAATTATCAAGGCTTAAAGAGTTTTAGTATCACCTCAAACATACCTGCCACAGATTTTGATCAATTTATACTCGACGTTGAAAATATTAAAGACTTTTCAGATATCAGCATCAATGCAAACGATGTTACAACTTATGTTTTAGATATTGACTCAAGGTTATCTTCATTGGCGAATGAAAAAGAAGCACTTGAGGAGATCAAACTTGAAGCGAAAACAACATCTGACCGCTTAGAGGTTCAAAATCAACTTCGTTATATCAATCAGGATATTGAGATGCTTAAGGGTCAAAAAGAATACTACACAAATGCCATTTCTTACTCAAAACTCACATTAAATATCAGGGAAGGTTCTGGAATTTCATTATTTTCCTGGAATTATTATTTTGAGAGAAGCCTTAATTGGATTGAGAGCATCGTTGGAATTACTTTTTCAATCGGAATAATTGCTTTCCCAATTTTCTTAATATTCTTATTAATTAAGAAACTGAGAAAAAGAGAATAATGGCCTTTTCCTACATTGGGCTTTTCTTAATAATCCTTTTAGTAATCTTCTTTGGGAGAAAGATTAAATAATCCTAAATTAGTTTGGTTGATATGTTCCAGCAAATACTTGCCAAGCTAGACAAGTTTTAGCAAGTAAACTTAACCATATATAGGCTCTTTCGCCGTATAAATAGTCTTTCCACTTTCCTACACCTTTATATTGAAGAATCATATTAATTGAAAAGGTATTAAAAAAGAAAAATATACTAACAAATATCCAAACTACGAACTGGGGAACCCCTTGAGGGTTTGCATCTGTAGCAACTCCATCACCTATTAAATTAATAAAAATAAAAATCCACGGTGCAATACCAGCTAAACAACCCATGATATAAGCAGTCCAATCAACTTTTTCAGTATATTGATTGTGTACTTCCATCATCCAACCAAACCAACACATTGCAGCATTCATGACGAAAATTCCAGCTAGTGCCCAAACATCATAAATTCCTACAAGTAAAGCTATTAACACAATCATTACTGAAGCACTAATGGAGTACTCTATCCAGCGGACTTTATTAATACCTTTCATTAAATCTGCTTTATACCTGTTATAGAAAGGGCCCGATATAAGAAAATGTGCGAGTGCTGATGCCAACAAAAATGTTGCAACTGCAGGTCCGAAGTTTGATACCTCTCTCCAGATTTGTAGTTCTGGAACTAAAGCGAAGCTTGATGGGTCTTCAGGAGTTCCAACTCCAATAAGTTGAGTAATTGTTAAAGGTACTGTGAAACCTGTATTTACTACGGTTCCCAAATAAAATAAACCTGCTCCTTGGATAAGGTGTACTAATCCCATCCTTAAATTAAATTTCTTAAGCTTCTGAATTTTTGCTTCCATTATTTTTTACCTTTTTTATTAAATACTCTAAACCCTAGTATTACAGATATGGATATTAATGAAATTAATAATGAATTAGATAACTTAATTCGCGAATTAAACACTTTAGTAAAGTCACTAGCAAATTCAAGAGAGCTTATTGCAGAGAATAACTTTAAAAGAGCTACAAATTATCTTTCTGAAACTGAAATAGCACTTCAAGCAATCGCAGGAAAGGTATCTAAGATTAAACTACTTATTTGAAGGAAAAGTAGTTACTTCCGAAACTTCAATACAAATCTTATCCCCTGGTTCATAAATAACAGACGGAAGAGATCTTGATCGGAATATCTCGCCTTTGTTGTTCTGAAAAGAGATAACTTGATCATGTCCGTAAAAAGTGCACTCTTTAACTGTATAAGGACCCATAGAGTCTAAGTTGATTTCGATACACTCCGGACGTATTGATACATCTAGAGCACCCTCATATGCTGAGGTGAAACTTCCAAGGGATGTTTCTACTCTTCCATCTACTGAAAATCCCTTAAGAATATTTGGATCCCCAACTGAATTTGCTACAGATTGACTGATTGGATTCAAGTAAATCTCTTGAGGAGTTGCACTTTGTATAACATTTCCATTTTCCAAAACACTGACGATATCGCATACCGATAAGGCTTCCTCTTGATCATGTGTAACAATTATTGCAGTAGTTTGAGTCTCTCTCAAAAGAGACACGACCTCATCTCTAAGGACTCTCGCCATTTGGGCATCTAAACTTGTAAAGGGTTCATCGAGGAGAATCATCTCTGGTTTTGGTGCAAGTGCTCTAGCTAAAGCCACTCTTTGTTGTTGTCCTCCTGATAGTTTTTGAGGAAATTTATTTTTATATTGTGTCAAGTTACACATATCTATTACTTCTTGCAATCGCCCACTGTTTTGCTCTTCTATGCTGAGACCAAAAGCTATATTTTTTTCAACGTTTAGGTGTGGGAATAATGCATAATCTTGAAAAACCATTCCTATGTTTCTATTTTCAGGTGGTGTGTTAGTTTCCTGATCAAAAATTACTTTGTTATACATTTCGATGCTTCCTGAATCTGGTAATTCAAACCCTGCGAGCATTCTTAAAGCCGTAGTTTTTCCAGATCCAGAAGTACCTAGTATTCCGAAAATTGAACCCTCCCATATATCAATATTAAAATTGGAAAGAACAGATTCAGCCCCATATGACTTAGATAGGTTTCTAGCTCTCAGAATAAGACTGTTAAATACCATTATGTTGTTAAATTCCTTGTACTTAATATATAAGTAGGAATTGCACTTATTGCCAACAAAATAAATGAAGAAAATGCTGCTTGAGTAAATAATCCTTCAGATGCATATGACCATATATCAATAGCCATAGTATTTAGACCCGTTGGCCTAAGTAGTAACGTTTGTGGTAATTCTTTCATTGTTGATAAGAAGACGAGTGATCCACCTGCAAATAAGCCTCTATATATTAATGGTAGAGTAATTCTGTAAAAACTTTTTAACTTTGACAAGCCCAATCCAGCACTTGCATCTAAGTAACTTGATTTTACCTGCTCCATAGACGCCTGGCCTGCTCCAATTGCTTGAGGAAGAAAGACTATTAAGTAAGAGATAATTAAAGCTGTAAAACTTTGATATATCGCTGGAAAGATTTTAATTGTAATAAATAAGATTGCAACACCTACAGATATATGTGGTAAGCCATAAAGTGCGAGCATAATTCTCTCTAAAATATTTCCAAATTTTGATCGATATTGCGAGACCATAATAATAATAGGTGTCGACACAACTACAGAAAAAAGTGCTGCCAACAGAGACACACTTAGAGATCCAACAACTCCTCCAAACACAGCTCTAACACTATTCCCCGCTGAGAGTCCTCTAATGAGCCAATAGCTTAAGACTGATATCGGCAGAACGAGTCCTGAAAAAATAATTAAACTCAAAAAGGTATAAATTAGTACTTTAGACCTTGGGCTTAGATTAGTTTTTTCAGATATTTTTGGAGTTCCACTGACTTTCGCTGATCTTGCCTCTTCCGATCCTCTTTGAATAAAACTTATTAGCAGTGCTAAAACTATCAAGATGCTTGAGTAAAAAATAACTGGATCGCCGTTTATATTAAATTCATAATAACTATAAATAGCCTTTGTAAGAGTTGAGTATCTCATCAATGAGACTGCACCAAAATCTGATATCACATACAAGCCAACCAGGAGACCAGAGAAGATAATTGGTTTTTTTAATCTTGGTATTACAACTTGTGTGTAAACATTAAATCTGTTTTTACCTAACGATCGTGCAGCATCTTCAACAGTAGAATCAAGATTTCGAAGTGCGCTACTACAAATTAATACGACGTAAGGGTATGTAAATAAAGTCAAAACTAACCAACTACCAAAAAAACCATCAATTCCAGCTATCTCATTAATTCCAAGACTGGAAAATAATTGTACGAATAGACCTTTAGGAGAAAAAGCTGAAACATAAGTTAATGCTCCAATGTAAGAAGGGATAACCAAAGGAAGCACAGATAGGGTAAATAAGATTTTGGAACCAGGTATATTAAAGCGAACAAGGATTATTGATATCAATAAACCTAAAATTAAGCTTGAAATAACAACAAAAATAAATAAAAGCATTGTATTTAAAAGTAAGTCAAAGACATTCCAAGATCTAAAAAAACTTAGATAAGATCTACTAAAAGTTAGAAATCTCCAGATTAAATAAAATGTAGGGAGTAGGAAGGTAATAAGAATAATGAAGTTAGTGATTATGAGTGCTTTTGGAGTTTTCACGTTATAAGAATATCTATGTTAATGAGTTATATAAAGAAAAAATCTGGCCAGGTTGATGTGACCAGATTTTTTTCTTTTGTATATAGCATTAGTATCTAATGACTTTTAGAAACCTGCCTGTGCTATTAGTTCTACTGCTTTTTCTTGCCATAAAGCTAATGCAGACCAGTTCAAATCCTCAGGAGAGTTCAAACTATCGATTTCTGGTAATAAGGCATTTGGAGTAATACCTGGAACCAGTGGGAACTCAAATACAGTATTTGTGAAATGCTCTTGTGCATTTGTTGAGTGTAGATACTCAATAAATGCAATAGCTGCTGGTTTATTTTGACTAGAAGATAAAACTCCTGCTCCAGCTGGCATGACCATTGCACCACATCCACCATCAAGATAAACATTTTTAACTGGGCTATCGCCATTTTCAGCTAATACTCTCAATGTGTAATAATGATTAACCATTCCAATGTCTAACTCACCTGCATCTGCCGCAGCAACTTGAGGGGAGTTCTTTGGATATTCTGTATACCCAAGACCATTTATAGCTTTTAACCATTCGGCGACTTTTTCTTCACCATCTGACTCAATCATACAAGCAACCATAGCTATGAAAGATGAGTTACCTGGGGCAAGACCAAGTCTTCCTCTAAATTTTTCATCATTTAAACCATAAATATCTGAAGGCATTTCTGCATCAGTTGTATCTCTAGTGTCAATAACAAGTGAGCGTGACCTTCCAGATGTTCCAACCCAGTATCCTTTTTGGTCAACTGCCCATGCTGGAACATTGTCTAATACGTCAGCTGGTAAGACCTCAAAAAGTCCTTCCTTTGCAACTACGCCTAGACTTATTGGATCTTGCGATAAGAAAACATCAGCTGGGCTAATTGCTCCCTCAAGAGCTAATGTACCTGCTAATGCAGCACTTTTGTCATAACGAACTTCAACTTCTACTCCAGTTTCAGCTGCAAATGCAGCTATAACGTCAGCAACTAAACTTTCTTTTCTTCCGCTATAAATTACTATAGATCCCTCTATTGGTGCTTCTTCTTCAGCCAAAGCAGCCTCAACTGCAGCTTCTACTAAATCTTGACTAACTTCTCCTGCATCTCCTTTTTCTCCCTGTTGTCCTTGAGGACCTGCTTCTCTAGAACTTCCACCTGTACATGCAGTGAAGATCATCAGAAAGGCGACAAGAACAGAAGTGGTTTTTTTATTCATAATATACAATCCTTATTCTTTCTTTACTTTTGTTAATAATACTTAACAATAATTGTTAAGCAAAATTATTTTTAACTTTTTTAACTAGGTCTTGTATGAGCTCTATAGTTAAATCAGTTTCGTTTAAACATGGAATGTAGGTCATTTCTTCACCACCTGCATCAATAAAGGTATTTCTGCCTCTTATATTTATTTCTTCGAGTGTTTCTAGGCAATCTGATATAAATGATGGACACACTACTGCAATAGATTTTTTACCTTCATTAGGTAGACTTGCAAGCCTTTTGTCAGTAAATGGCTTTAGCCATCCTGGTCCAATTCTTGACTGGTATGCTATTTCCCAACGATCATCGTCTAGGCCAAGTGAATTAGCAATTTGATTTGACGCTTTTACAGTATGAGATTTGTAACAATCTTTAGACCCTAGAGTGTTTTGCTCACAACAATCTTCTGACTCAAAACAATGTGATCCTGTTTCATCAGTTTTTCTCGCCTGTCTTTCTGGAATACCATGGTAACTAAATATTAATTTTTCAAAATTATTGTTTTCTAGATAGGGCTTTATTGATTTAACCATAGCATCAATGTACATAGGGTTACCATAAAAAGGTTCAATAAATTTTATGTTTGCATCTGGAAAGCACTCTTTAGATATTTTCATAACTTCAACCTGAGTAGTTATTACGGTTGCCATGGCATTATGTGGATAGAGTGGAGCTACTGTAATATTTTCATAGCCTTCTTCTCTTAGTTCTATGAGTGCATCTTTAATACTTGGTTCTTCGTACCTCATAGCAACAGAAACTTTCGACTTAGTTTTTTTAGATAGTTTTTCAGCTATTTTATAAGTTGAAACTATCAAGGGTGAGCCGTCCTTTCTCCAGATTTGTTTATAAGCATGAAGTGTTGTTTTCGGCCTGAATGGCAAGATAAAAAGTCGTAGAATTAATTGTTGTATGATTTTTGGAATATCAACAACGTAATCATCTGATAAAAATATTTTTAAATATTCTCTAACACTTTTTTTATCCAGCTCTTTAGGAGACCCTAGGTTTACAAGTAAAGTAGCATGAGATTTTTCATTCATTATCTTGTTAATGTTAATTAACTAGATTTTTAATGATAAATTGGGCTTTTGAAATTGCTATTTGGAAAGTTTAATTTTCTTAAACGAGCTCATTGAAAAGGGCATAATTTTTCCACCGGTTCTTACAACCCACATAAAACCGAATAATAAGTAAGCAAATGGACATCCCATAATATTTAATTCTAGCGCATGTATAATATATTTACTATGGAAAATAATCCTAAATTAATTACTAAATATGAACCAATTGTTTGGGTTCTTTTTATAGCCTTAACAGCTGTTGTGGGCTGTCCGCTATTTTAACTTTAAAATTTCGTAGTTTGTTAATTCCTGTTAACATGTATTTAAAATGAACAATAATAAATTATCACATGAAGAAATGGAGAAACTCCCTTCTTCTTTTTATACCCAGGCTGTTGCTATTTTTCATCTGACTGAAGTGGGAATAGAAGTTAAGCAAACCAGAATAGCTGACTGGCTAGATGTAAGTAGAGCAAATATTTCACAAATTACTGGAAGGATGCAAAACAATGGCCTTATTAAGTTCCAAGATAGTCTTGAGCTTACCGAAAAAGGAATGTTCTTAGCAAAAACAGTTGCTCGAAGACACAGAATCGTTGAAAGGTTCCTTTCCGAAATTCTTGGACTCCCTTGGGAGAAGGTTTATGAGGAAGCAACCAAGTGGGAAAATATCTTGAGCCCAGTAACTGAAAAAGCTATGCTTTCTCTTCTGGGAAATCCTACTACGGGATTATTTGGGAACCCGATACCTTATTCAGAGTACAAAAAGCAAAAAACATTTAACTTACTTAATGCTGAAAAAGATAGAAAATACTCTATCAATAAAATTACCGAAGAATTAAAAAGAGATGCCTCAATGATTAGTTTTCTCCAAGAAAATAAAATAGTTCCTGGTTCCAACATAAGTATTGCGGATGCAAATGAATTTTCGATTACTGTCAGCACAGAAAATAAGAAATTCTTTGGTTTAGATCAATACATTGCAGAGAGAGTCTTCGTAAATTAATTTATCTTTACTCAAGAGGAAATTATAATTTAGGTATGGAAAATCTAATCAACAACATACCGTACGAAACATTTACTTACCTTGGTGGTGGAATAATGTTTTTTGTTATTATCTACAAATTTTTTCCAAAGTTTTTTTTAAAAATACATAAACCAGTCTTCTTTACGATAGGTATTTTGTCCCTATCTCTTGGGTATGTAGGAATAATTATTCCAGGTTTACCGACTACTGTCTTTATCCTTATAGCAGCATGGGCGTTCTCAAAGTGCTCTACTAGATTTACACTATGGTTAGAAAGTCATAGGCTTTTTGGTCCTATGATATTGAACTGGCAACAATATCGAGGATTATCAAGAAGAGCAAAAAAAGTAGCAATATTAACTATCATACCTACTTTTGCATTTACGATATTTTTAGCATTTTCATTAGTTGGAGATTTAATTTTTGGCTTCTTTGGTGTTTCCCTTTGTGCTTGGCTGGCAACAAGACCTGAGCCACCTCTGGAAAAACTTAATTAATTAACTTCTGGAATTTGATACCCGATAGGCGATACTTTATCTAATTCAAAAATGTCTCTTGCTTGAGCTTCATAATTTAGCCCAATAGAAACTTGATCACCCTCAGTAACCCTATTTCCGTCTTCGTCTAATCTTGCATTGAAAGTTGCTTTTTTACCTGACTTACATATAGTTTTCAACTCTACTAGCTCATCAGCCCATGCCATTAAGTACATACTCCCAGGAAATGGCTCACCTCTAAAATCTGTTCTAAGACCGTAACACAATACTGGTATTTTTAGTTTGTCTACAATTAGAGTTAGTTGCAGTACTTGTTTTGGAGAAAGAAACTGTGCTTCGTCAACAAGTACACAAGACAATGCTTCTCTTTGATGTTCGTGTGCTGTCCATACATAAAGATCATCTTCACCTTCAAAGATTTCAGCTTCCCGATCTAACCCAATTCTTGAGGCAACTTTCCCTACTCCGTATCTATCATCAAGTTTTGGGGTGAAGATAATAGTTTTCATATAGCGCTCTTCATAGTTATGAGCAGATTGAAGGAGGTTCGTACTTTTCCCAGCATTCATCGCTGCATAATAAAAATAAAACTTTGCCATATTTTAATATTAGTCATTTATCGATATCTTTTTCTTTTTTGTAATATAGAAATATGACAAACGCAATATTTTTTCTACATATATTAGGACTTTCCATTTGGTTGGGTTCTATGGTGACCTGGGCAATGTTTGCCCCTAAATTAGGAAATATTGATCCTACTAAGAATACAACTAACACTTTAAGAATTGTTTTTACAAAGTTGTCATGGATATCATATTCATTGGCACTCGTATCTGGAATCTTTATAATTATTTCAATCGAGGATTCTTCTAACTGGATTTTAGAGGTTGGCTTATTGGGTTTTGCAGGATTAATAATTTTTCTACATAGCTACGTTCCAAATTTAAGTGCCGCAATTAAGGGAATGATCAATGGTTCTATGTTATTGGTCGGATTGATTGTACTTTATTTAGCAGTAAGTTATATCTAAGCTCAATTGAAAGACGCTTCCAAAGAGCTGTAAGCTAAATTAATTTCTAACTAGTTAGCTCTTTTATTTCAAATATCTCTTCCTCTGAAATAACTCCGTATCCTTTTTTTTGAATAACACTGGTTCCTTTTTTAATCAGATACCAATATATAGTTTGTTCATCTGGAATTCCTAATACATCTTTGAATTCTTCTTTATTAATGTAGGCAGTTATGGTTCTATTTCTGATTCTATCGTCTCTAATTCCTGCTCTCATTATTCCATCAAGATAGATTTCACTTAATTTAGATGTTTTTTGAATAGTTGGTACTTCAATTATATTATGAGTGTCTCCAATACCATTTTCCTCTAAAGAATCTATCGTTTCATCCACTATTGCTTGATGCCATTGCTGAAATGCAACAATAACTATTAAATCTTTATCAACAAAATCATCGGGAACAGTTTTACTTTGCTTATTTAAATTATTTCCCTGAATGCTTGGAAACACACCTTCGGATGACTCCATTACTGAATCCCCACTAGCTTGGCAACTCACCAATAAAATGAATACTAAAGAGCACCATGTTAATTTACGGAGTACCAAGGATTTCTTCAAGATTATAAATATTATCCATAAGCTTCTTAAATACTCCACCTAAAAATAGCCCAAGAATCATATACAATCCTTTGTACTTTATATTTACTGAGTAAGTTATTTCAGTCCCTTTTGAAGTTGCTGAAAAGAATAAAGTATCAATAATTTCAAACCCTTTGGTTTCTGTTTTTAGTGATGCCCTTAATGGTTCACCCCATTCTATAACTTCATATTTAAGCAACATTTTTCTGTTATTGAATTCTGTATTAACCTTAAAAATACTTCCTTCACGCAAAGGCTCTTTTGTAATAAGCTCAGCCTCATCATGAGGATTCCACTTATTTAAATTTCTAAAATCTGCAACAAAGTCAAAGCAAGTTTTGATATCTTCTTTGACGGTTATTGTTTTTGAATATGTTGGCATTAACTAATTGTAAGCGATTACTGAAGTTGTATTAAGTTAATTTATCTTAGATTTAGTGATCTATTTCTAAATCCAGCAAAACCAATAATTAAAAAGATAGCAATTTTTGCTAATACAAGACCTATATCTCCACCAATTAAACCATCTTGATAGGGAGCCCCGTAAGCTCCAAAGGATGAGATATTATCATCAATCCAGAGAAACAAGTCATTAGTGCCACTTACAGCATTTGCTATCCACTCTATAGCCATTAACCCTGCACCAAAACCCCAAGCATAAGATGATTTTCCAGTATAAGCACCTAAAGCAAAACCTAATACACCATAGCTAACACCTGCTAACCCTGCCATTAATGTTGCGCTCATTAAAGGGGCATAATCGAGTGTTTGGGTTAACTCCATTGTTGCAATTGGTATGTACATAATATTCGTCCATGTAAAGGCTATGAAAAGTCCAAAGAAAATAGCTACAACTGAATGTGTTAAGTAAACAGTCGCTCTTGTCATTGGTAGAGAAGCAACAAATTCAAATGTTCCATCTTCTTCAGCTTTTGCACTCATCTTATTTAATAAAACAATAGTGGCTAAGGCAACAAAGATAACCCCAAATAAACTTAAAAAGTAAGTCGTGACCATACCTTCAAGTGTAAAAACATTATCCCAATCATCTATTCCAAAAAAATTCATCATTGTGTCATTTTCAGACATTCCCCTAAATGCTTCTTTTTGAGTATCAATCATTAAACCTTCAACACTTTCATTTGCAAAAGCTAAGGGTAAAATTGTGAAATATAAGGCTGGAGCTATAGCCCATGTCATTATAAATTTTCTCGGAACACTCAACATATATTTTAAATAACTTAACATTAACCATCACTCCTATCATAAAAGGCAAAAAATGCATCTTCTAATTCAACACCATCTTCTTTTGCTTTGTTAACAAAAGTTTTATATGACTCATCATAAATTTTTTCACCATCTTTAAGTACAGCCATAGAGTCTGATATTTTTTCAATTTCAGAAATTATATGGGAAGATAACAAAATAGCAGCACCATTCTTTTTAAATTCGTCAACTATTTCAAAAAATGTTCTCTGATGAAAGGGATCTAAACCTGATGTAGGCTCATCGAGGATTAAAGCTTTTGGTTTGTGAAGAACAGATAAGATAATTGCAGCTTTTTGTCTATTTCCTTTTGAGAGTTCTTTAATTGTTAAATTTACGTCTAAATCAAATTTTTCAGCCAATTCCATTGCATAATCTATAGACATACCTCTCATGTCTGCACCAAGCTTAAATAATGACTTAGAGTTTAGATTTTGAGGAAGCTGTGGATCTCCTGGTAGGTAGCCAATAATTTTCTTTGCTTCAACGGGGTTTTCAAGTGTACTAATTCCCTCAACTGAAAGATGCCCATCTGAGGACTTTAAAAAACCCATTAAGCTTCTCATAGTTGTAGATTTTCCTGCTCCATTTGGTCCAAGAAGACCTTTAACCTCACCATTATCAACAGAGATATTTATATCTTCTACACCTTTTCCATTTTTGTATCTCATTGTGAGATGTTGGATTTCAATCATAACTCTATTTTATACATAATTAAATATTTACTTAAATTGGAATACTTAAGTTTTAAACAATTGAAATTATTCTTCTGAATTTTGATTCTTTTGTTTATTTCTTAACCAAGTTAAAAGCAAAGCTGGAACTAAAAAGAAAAGAAGCTCATCCCAACCCCCTTGATGATGAAAGTTTGGGGGTGGTATTATTTTTACTAACATTAGAGGTAATTTTGAACTACCCATCGGGAAATGTTTATGAGGGTATTTGGAAACAATCCTAATGTAATGGTTAAGCCAGCAAGTACACCAACGGAAATTTTATCATTCAATTTCAATTGAATCGGTGGAACGCTGTTCTCAGGTTTATCAATTGCGGCAATCCATATTGGCTTCAAATAAAAGTAAAAACCTGCAACAGTTGATAGCATCAGTGCAAAAACTAGAATATATTTTTCATATGACCACAGATTGGTGATAAGAATAAATTTAGAGACAAATCCACTTGTTAGAGGCAGTCCAGCAAGGCCTAACATAAAAATACTAAAGCATATACTCAAATATTTGTTTTCTATAAATAGGCCAGAAAGATTTTCCATAGAGAAATCTGATGATAGCTCACCAGTAATTACTGAGAATATAAGGAAGATTCCAATTAACTGAACAATATAAGCAGCAAGATAAAATAATGAAGCACTTGTACCATTTACCCCAGAAGTTATTCCTGAAAGAATAAATCCAGATTGAATTACTCCACTGTAAGCAATCAATCTTTTCATGTCCGTTTGGACAGTTGCAAATAGTGAGCCTATAAGAATTGAGAGTATTATTATTGCAGAGAAAAATAATTCGAATTTATCCATTACCAATCCAAGAGAAACTATGCATAACCTTGCCAGTACAACAAAAGATGCAACTTTTGCTGTAGCGGCCATAAACCCTACATAGCCTGTAGGTGATCCTTGGTACACATCTGGGGCCCATGACTGGAAAGGGGCTGCTGCTACTTTAAACAACAGACCAATTATGAGTAATAAAATACCAACGAGTGTTGTTAGGGGAATGTTTTCAATCCCAATGAAGGAGATAGCAATAGTTGTTTCGTAGACTCCAGTAATTGAGAGGGATACATACATTAAAGAGATTCCATATACCAAGATACAGGATGCTAAAGAACCTAGGAGGAAATATTTAAGAGAGGCTTCATTACTTAATAAACTACCCTTGTTGATGCCAGCTAATGCGTATAAACTAATCGATCCAATCTCAAGTCCTATAAAAAGCATCATGAAATTTTCAGAATCAACCATGAGCATGAATCCTGCAGTACTCATTAAAGTGAGAATTATAGCTTCTGTTGTTTTGTCCTTTAGTTCAAAAGAGGAATTCCAAATTGGATAAAAATTTAATAACAGAACTAAGCCAAGTAAAACATTGCCAAAAAGTGAAAATTCGTCGAGAAGAATTTTTTCTGAGAAGTATGATGAAGGACCCGCTGTTGAAAATAGTCCAAATTTTAAAAATATAGTAAACAGTGTCATAAATATTCCACTAATAGTCACTACTTTTTTAACATTGTCAGAAGTCGTAATGGTTATGGTGCAAAATAACAGTACAAGAGCTGTTCCCACTAAAGCCAACGTTGGTCCGATAACTATCCAGTTAAGGCCAATAATCTGTGAGACTGTGTTCAATTTAAACCTCCGCTAAATAATTCAACTACATTCGTAATTATTTGTGCATCATTTAATACATAACTTTCAATAAAAGATGGGTATACACCAATAAATAGCATTAAAACCAAAAGTGGTATCACTGAAACCAGCTCTCTAGTATCTAAATCATGTAAGTTTTCATTTTCTTCATTATTAATTTCACCTGTAAACATCCTTTGATATGCCCATAACATGTAAATTGCTGCAAGAACCACGCCGAAGGCAGAAATGGCTGATAATAATTTATACGTACCAAAACTTCCCATTAGAATCATAAATTCTCCTACAAAACCATTTAATCCAGGAAGTCCAATAGATGCAAAAGATGTAAATAGAAAAATTGCAGCGTATTTAGGCATTGTTATTTTGAGTCCTCCAAAATCGGAAATTCGTCTGGTGTGACGTCTTTCATAAACAAAGCCAACTAGCATGAAAAGCGCTCCCGATGTTAATCCATGATTTACCATTTGAATAATTGCACCTTCAAGGCTTAAAAGATTACCAGAGGATATTCCAAGCATTACAAATCCCATGTGGCTAATTGATGAGTATGCTATTAGTTTTTTGATATCTATCTGTGCAATCGCCACAACCGCTCCATATATAATTCCAATGACGGACAAGATAGCAATTATGTCTCTGTACTCTAAGAATCCTTCTGTAAAAAATGGTATTGAAACTCTTAAAATTCCGAATGCGCCAACTTTTAATAAGACCCCCGCTAATAATATACTTCCAGCAGTTGGGGCTTCGACGTGAGCATCTGGAAGCCAAGTATGCAGAGGAAAAAGAGGCACTTTAACTAAAAATCCAAATGTGAATAACAGAAAAAGTGCTTTAGATTGTTGGGAAGTAAAATTTAAATTAGATAAAGTTACATAATCTAAAGCTAATGTACCGGTCTGTGAATAACTTATGACACCGGTGTAAACAGTCCCTATAAATATAAATATGGAACCAAAGACAGTATAAATAATAAATTTAATTGTTGCATATCTTCTATTGTCTCCACCCCAAATACCCATTAAGAAATACATAGGGATTAATATTGCCTCAAAAAATATGAATAGAGAAAGCAAGTCTCCACTCAAGAAAACACCATTAACAGCAAAGTGTAAAACTAATATAGAACCCATAAAACCCTTACTTTTTGAATAATTTTCTGTAACCGAAAGAAAAGATAAAAGAACCAATATTGATGTTAAAGACAATAAAAGATGGGACATTCCTGAAAAACCTAAACTAATTTTTATTCCATAAGAACTTATCCAGTTTATAGAATCAAATTGTTGGTACGAACCCTTGCTATTCTCATTTGAAAATAAATATAAGCATACGCTAAATGGAATGATTGAAAGAAATATTGCTAAAGGTTGAAATAGCTCAAATCTCTTTTTTGGCATGAGAAAAATGACCATTGCTCCAAATAATGGAAACAAAATAAGAGTATAAATTAAGCCACTCAATTTAATAACCATGGTGTAGCGATGAACAGCCCAATTAATAGAAGCATAAAAAATCCAAAATAAACAACATAGCTTCTTACGAAACCATTCTGTGATCTTGAGAATTTTTGTGAGGAATTGTAAAACAAACTAGATATTTTGTTAACTAAACCATCAATCAAGAGGCCGTCAACAACAACCGCAGTTTTTCTTGAAAATGATTTCATACCCTTTACAAATATGATTTCTCCAAATTTGTTTAAATATAAAGTATTCGAAGACAGCTCTTTTATTTCTTCTTTGAGAGGAATCTTGATTTTAAAATATGAAAGTATGTCAACAATATATATCAGATAAGCAAGCAATAAACCTGTAAATCCTGCACCTATCGAAACTAAAGCAAGGATAATCAATGTAATCCCCTCAGGAAGATGCGTTATCTCTACATAATGTAGTGTTTCCTCTAGTACTTTTTCTAATCCGTGGAAAAAAGGCGTATTAATAAATCCGATAAAGAGTGAAAATATACCCAATACAATAAGCGGCCTTACCATCGCTTTTGGTGCCTCATGAACTTGACTAATGTCATTTCCGGTTTCTTTATGAAATATTAATAACCAGTGTCTTCCCATATAGAAAGCTGTCATAAAAGCAGCTAATAATGAGAGGGCCCAATACCCATAATAGAAGCCACCGTTGGCGAAAGTAGAAGCAAGTATTTCATCTTTTGACCAGAAACCTGCGAGTGGAGGGATTCCTGATATTGCTAATGTACCTATCCCCATCATTGCAGCGGTAATAGGCATTTTTGTTTTGAGGTTCCCCATTTTATGAATATTTTGCTCATGATGCATTTCGTGTATTACAGCACCCGCCCCAAGGAAAAGGAGGGCTTTAAAAAATGCGTGAGTTACCAAATGAAAAATAGCTGCAACATACGCCCCTGAACCTATAGCAATAAACATGAATCCTAATTGAGAAATTGTGGAGTAAGCCAAGACCTTTTTTATATCATCTTGGTTAATTGCAGAAAAAGCTGCAATCAAAGCGGTCAACAGTCCTGCTGTAATGATGATTAGTTTCCCTGTTTCCGAAAACTGTAATATTGGTGAGATTCTTACAAGCATGAAGACACCTGCAGTAACCATTGTCGCTGCGTGTATCAAAGCACTGGCAGGTGTGGGGCCTTCCATTGCATCTGGCAACCAACTAAAAAGTGGAAATTGTGCAGACTTACCAAATGCTCCAATAATAAAACAAATTACAATAATGCTTAAACTTTCACGATTTCCATTTAAGACTTCAGAAAAAACTTCTTCATAATTGAATGTTCCAAAGGTATTTAAGGTCAGCATCAATCCAACTAAGAACCCAAAATCTCCTATACGATTGAGAATGAAGGCTTTGTTTCCAGCTTTTGCAGCTGACTGTTTTTTTGACCAGAATGATATCAAGAGATAGGAACTCAGTCCAACTAACTCCCACCCAAAAAACATCACTAAAAAATTGCCTGACATAACCAGTAGCAACATAGAAAATACAAACACATTAAAATATATAAAATATTTTGAGTAATTACTATCTTTACTCATGTACGACGTTGAAAAGATTTGAATGATAACTGATAACCCTGTTACAAGAAGCATCATGATTCCAGATAGACCGTCCAAGGTAAATTCAAATAATATTTCTGGACTTGGAATCCATGTAAATAATTCTAAGTGAATAGGCTTGAACTTATCTGCAAGAAGTAGACCAAACATTCCGCAAGCTGTTGCAAAAGATAGAAGTGCTGAGTTAATTGTTAAATAATTTAATAAAAGTTCATTTACTAAATTCGAGATAATCTTAATCCCAATGGCTGTTAACAATGGTAAAAATATAATTACTAAAAGTAAATTATCCACTAATTAACCTCTGGAAGTTCTTAATAAATCGACAGATGCTGAGGATTGTTTTTTGAATATTGAAACTATTATCGCCAAACCTACAACGACTTCGGCAGCAGCAACCACTAGAACAAAAAATACAGAGATTTGTCCTTCTATTGTTCCAAAATGTTTTGATGCAGTTATGAATGTTAAATTAACAGAATTAAGCATAAGCTCAATACACATAAACATAATTAATGCATTTCTTCTAATCATCATTCCTATGAAGCCAATTGAAAATAAAATAGCGGCTAATGTTAAATACCAGTCTGTTGAGACCTCAATCATTTTGGTTTCCTTACTTTTGTGTCGTAAGCTAAAGCAATAGCTGCAGCTGTAGCAACGATAAGTAATATTGAAATTATCTCAAATGGGAGAACCCATTCAGTAAAAAGACTTGCAGCAATTAAATCTGGTGTACCCTCTAGGCTATACTCGACTGCAGGAAAGTAGAGATCCCACTTAAAACCAGAATTAATAATAACAAATGAAACTAAACCAATCAAAATAAAAAGAGTTCCAGATACTAGAAGGGTCTGACCTTTAATTTCTTCTCTTGTTTGTTCAGGCTTATCAACACCAATCATCATTATCACAAATAAAAATAAAGTCATTACAGCTCCGGCATAAACAAGCATTTGGACCATTGCCACAAAGGTTGCGTTCAGTGTGATATAAATTATTGCAAGGGATGCGAGTGTTAAGACTAAACCCATTGAGTTGTGAACTGGATTTTTAGCAAATATAACTATTAAAGCTCCTAGGATTACCAGACCTGCTGGTACTGCAAAAAGTAGTAGTTCTAACATTTTCTTTACTCTTCTTCCATTGTTTGGCCTTTTTCTGGCTCTCTCTCGCCGTAGCCCAGGGAATTAGTCCATCCAATGACATTTTCAAAATCTGGATTACCGTTAGGAGCTGTTGCTCTCATCCAGCCATCACTTTTCGTTAACTCTTCTGGGTTTGTTAAATTTGTTTGTTCTTCATGAGTATTGGCGGAACCATCATCTTTAACAAGCAATACAGATTTATCAAATATTGCCTCAGATCGATCTGCAACACTCATTTCAAAAAGTGAAGTCATTGTTATTGCCTCTGTGGGACAAGCCTCTACACAAAGGCCGCAATATATACACCTCAACATATTTATTTCGTATATGAAGCCATATCTCTCTCCAGGACTTACTGGGCTTTCTTCAGGATTATCCTCACCTCTTACGTATATACATTGTGCAGGGCATGCTCCAGCACAAAGCTCACAACCAATACACTTTTCCATACCATCTTCATATTTATTAAGAACATGTCTTCCATGAAAGCGCTGGGGTTTTTCTCTAAACTCTTTCGGGTACTTATCAGTTACAGATTTTTTAAATAACTCTTTAAATGTTACTTTTAATCCTTTTAGTAAGTCGTATCCACTACTCATCTTTTAACTCCATGGTAAGCCAAACTCTCTAACTCCTAAAACAATTGAAGATAATAAAAGCCATACTAGTGAAATTGGAATTAGTCTCTTCCAGCCTAGTTCCATCAATTGATCATATCTCAATCTAGGAAGGGTTGCTCTTATCCAAACGTATATAAACAACAAAGAAAAAGTTTTAACACCAAGCCAAACGGCTGGCATAAATGCAGAAATGAATGGTGGTAAGAATCCTGAAAAAGTTGGACCTAGCCATCCGCCTAAAAAGAATGTAGCGGTTATTGCACACATGTTAAACATGTTTATATATTCGGCAAGAAAAAACATTGCGAAGCGAAATCCAGAATACTCGGTGTGAAATCCTCCTACTAACTCCTGTTCGGCTTCAACTAAGTCAAATGGTGCTCTATTCACCTCTGCAACAGATGCTATAAAAAATATTGCAAATGCTATAAACTGTGGAAATATATTCCACTTAGGAATAAAGCCAACAATTGAATCTAGTATAGGAATAGGGCTTGATAGAAATCCTGATTGACTTTGAACAATATCAGTCATTGACATAGATCCTGAGTAAAGTATTACCGGAACTAAGGCTAACCCCATAGCGGCTTCATAAGAGATCATCTGCGCAGAAGCTCTGACTCCACCAAGTAATGGGTACTTCGATCCTGAAGACCAACCGGCAAGAACAACACTATATACAGCAATTGATGATAGAGCTAAGAAGAATAAGACTCCTACGTTAATATTCGCTCCTACTAAATCTACATTTACGGTTTCTCCCTGTATTACCAAATCGATGCTTGGCCCAAGAGGAATAATCATAAATATTAAGAATGATGGGACTAATGCAAGGATAGGAGCTAATAAATACATTGCTCTGTCGGCTTTTAAAGGAAGTATTTGCTCTTTTAGAAGTAGTTTTACTGCATCAGCAACTGTTTGCAAAATTCCAAAAGGTCCTGCTCTATCTGGTCCAACTCGCGATTGCATACCAGCTACTAACTTTCTTTCGAGCCATATAAGTAAAATTGTGTTAGTTAATAGAAGCCCTAAAATCAAAGCTGCTTTTGTTATTCCAATTATTAAATCAGTTGACACTTAAATCCTTCATGTTTTTTGTCTCTTTAAGATCAAAATCTTTAGTAGAGTCTAATTTTTCAAATCCTCTTCTATTAATCGGAGCTAAAACAAGATTGTCTGGCAAAAGATTATTCAATTTTATATTCACAAAAATGGATGATGAGCCTTGAGTTAAAGTAGCAACATTTGACCCTATTCCATAATTATCTAAAGTGGATTCACTCAACTCAATAAACCTTTCAGAACCTAGCATTGAAATAGATGGTGAATTAATTTGAGTACTTGAATCTCCATATAGTCTTTTAATCATCAAAAGAGATAGACTGTCTTGATCGACATCCTTGATATTTAAATTAATTTCTTTTTCATTTAGTATTCCAAAGAGATTTGAAGGTTTATTAAGATTATCAAATGTGGGTAATACCTCCCTCATTGTAAATTGGCTCGCTAGCTCACTGTTTAGCTCTTTTACACTGTCATAGTTAATATCTTTTCCAAGTGATTTAGCAATCATTATTAAATATTCCCATTCAGAAAGAGTTGAGCCAGGGTCAGGGAGGATTTTATTTTGCTTCATAACCCTCATTTCCATATTTGTTATGGTCCCCTCTTTTTCACCAAAAGCAGTTGTTGGTAGTATCAAATCAGCTAATTCTGTTGTTTCATTTTTAAAAATATCAAGTGAAATAACATAGTCTGTGTCATCAAGAATATCTTTTATTTTGGATCCAAAAAATGATGAGTTAACTGGGTTTGCTCCAATGGTGAACACAATATTTTTATTTGAATCTTCATATTCTGTGCAGAATTCATTTAATCCCTTTATCTGATCAATATGTTGTAACGCCCCAAAAGTATTTGCTTTACTAAAACAGTTAAATATCTTCAGGTCTGAGACCTTTTGTAAGTGATTTATAAGAGTATCGAGTGAATCTTTTTTCTGTAGAGGAGTAGATTTTCCAACAATTGTAGTTACTTTTTTACTATCGATAATATCTTTCAGTTCTTTAATATTGCTAAGACTTGTTTTTAATTCAAAATTATTGGAAACGATTCCAGCACCAAGATAGAGGTCTGCAAGACTCTCTAAAGTTGTATTTGTGTGTCCAAATACAACGAGCTTAACTCCATTCTTAACTGCTTTTTTGATTCTAAGAAATAGTACTGGCAGGTTATCTTTAATATCCTCCGCCCATACAACAATTGCATCAGAAGTATCCAGATCTTCGAAGGTAGCATTTGTATATTCTTCACTAAAATAACCGTTATAAATATGATCATCAGCAAAGTAGACATTAGATTTGTCCTTACTTAAAAATTCATTTCTATTTAGGGAATTGGCAAATTTGTTGATTGCAAAATATTCTTCATTTGTGCTGTTCGCTCCAACGATAAACTTTATATCCGGGTTGTCTAAGTCCTTAATCTGATTTTTAATTTTTTCAATTGCATCTGAGATATTGATAGTCTGATAGTCTTCGTTTTCTCTTGACTGAATATTTAATAATCTATTTTCTGAATGCAGATATTCAAAATTATATCTTCCTTTATCTGAAAGCCATCCTTGATTTGTAAATTCATTATCTTCACCAAGTATTCTTAACATTTTATTTTGAGACACATTAAGCTCAACAGAGCATCCTAACGAACAACAATTACATGTTGAAGACACTTTTTTAAGGTCCCATGGTCTTGCTTTAAATCTGTAACTAGTTGCAGTTAGCGCGCCAACTGGACAAATTTGAACAGTATTTCCTGAAAAGTAAGATTTAAAAGGTTCGTCAGGAAAAGTATTAACTTGTGTTTTATTTCCCCTTTGGATGAATTCAATTAAAGGATCTCCAGATATTTCATCTGAAAACCTGGTACATCTGGCACATAAAATACACCTCTCTCTGTCAAGTAAAACGATATCTGAAACAGGAATTGGTTTCTCAAAATGTCTTTTTTCCTCAATAAATCTTGATTCGCCTGGTCCATAAGCCATGGTCTGATCTTGAAGGGGGCATTCTCCTGCTTTGTCACATATAGGACAGTCAAGGGGGTGGTTTATGAGTAAAAACTCTAAAACACCTTCTTGAGCTTTTTTAACAGTATCAGACTCTGTTTCTACACTTAACTCTTCACTTACCTGTGTTGTGCAAGAAGGTACTAATGCTTTTCCTCTAGGTGTATCAATTTCAACCAGACACATTCGACACATACCGACTGGATCTAATCGTTTATGCCAACAAAATCTTGGTATATGGATACCAGATTCCTCACATGCCTCAATTAGAAGTTGACCCTGTTTACCTTCAAGCTGTTTTCCATCAACGGTAAAAGTTACTTTTTCGTTCAACCTATAACTACTTTCTTTGGTAGTAAAACTTCAACTTCTGATCTGAAGTCTTTCATTAAAGATACAATTGATGCAGTAGCAGAAGGTCCAAGGGGACATATAGTTGTCATCTTTGGTGGCCAGGTGAGTCCTGGTGAAATATTATCACATACATCAAGTAGTAGGTCTATGTCTGAAAGTCGTCCCCTTCCAGAAGCAACTCTTTCAAGTATGTTTTCAAGCCAAGTAGTTCCCTCTCTGCATGGAGTGCATTGTCCACAAGATTCATGCGCAAAAAAGCTTACTAAGCTTTTTGCTGCTAAAACTAAATTTGTATCTTCATCCATCATTACAACTGCTCCAGAACCAAGCATGGACCCCTCATTTGCAACATCATCAATTGTCATTTTGACATCAAGTTGATCTCCCCTTAACCATGGTGCTGACGCTCCACCAGGAATGTATGCTTTAATAGCTTTATTCTTAACACCTTTGCCTAAAGTATCTACGAACTCTCCAAATGAAGACCCCATCTCTATTTCGTAGTTTCCAGGATTGTTTATATGTCCAGAAAGACTGAAGATTCTTGTTCCTGTTGAACCCTCAACTCCTAAGCTTGAATAATCTTTTCCGGAGTTACTCATTATCCACGGAACAGAAGAGATAGTTTCAACATTATTTACAAGTGTTGGTTTGTTATAAAGGCCTTTTACTGCTGGAAAAAATGGTGGTTTTAATCTAGGTTCACCCCTTCTGCCCTCTAATGAATTTAGTAAAGCAGTTTCCTCTCCACATATATAAGCTCCTGCACCAAGGTGCACTACAATGTCCAAATTCATAGAAGATCCAAATATATTCTTTCCTAAGTATCCCTTTTCATAAGCTTCCTGAATAGCACTTTGAACTCTTCTTGCCGGCTTTGCATACTCACCTCTTATATATATGAAAGCCTTTGAAATATTTGCGGCAAAACATGTGATTATCATTCCTTCGATTAATTGATGTGGATCTCTTTCAAGAAGAATTCTATCTTTAAAAGTTCCTGGCTCAGATTCATCACCATTTATAACAAGGTATCTCTCTTCATCTTCAGCTAAAAAGCCCCATTTGACTCCTGTAGGAAAACCAGCTCCTCCTCTACCTCTAATATTAGAATCTTTTATCTCTTGGAGTACCTCTTCAGGAGTACCAGACTTAAGTACTTTTTTAACAGATTTATATCCTCCATTTTTTTCATAAGATTTCAAGGAATGGCTGTCTTCAGGATTTTCTCTCATATGTTTGGTCAGAAGAAGGGTTTCTTTCATTTTTTCTCCTTTAATGTGTCATAAGTTTGAAAACCTGGAACAGGGCTAGTTGCTCCATTGTTATCTGCGATAGCCCAGTCAAAAGACTTCACTCCACCAAATTTATCTTGTAGCTCATCGGCAACCACGATTTCAGGTTCTTCATCTTTAAGCCACTTGCACAAATCTACAGCTTTATCTGGTGTAAGGCCTTCGATAGTCTCATAATTGACCTGAATTGCAGGTGCTCCACCACACGCGCCTATGCATTCAACAGACTCATAAGTAAAGAAATTTTTATCATCTGTTTCATTGCTGCTCAGCCCTGTAAAATTTTTAACACTATTAATTACATCACTTGAGTTACTTATCTCACAGGAAATTGATTTACAAACACTGAGTAAATATTTACCTGTTGGCTCCTGTTTGTACATTGAGTAAAAAGATGCAACCGATTGGACTTGGACTTCTGTTATCCCAATAAGTCCGCTAATTTCAACAATTGATTCATTTGAGATATATCCATCTTTATCTTGAGCTAAATAAAGCAATGGTCCTAGGGCAGATCTCTTTTGAGGATACATTTCAATTATTTGTTTTGCTTTTTCTAATCTTTCTGTTTCCCAGCTCATCTATCAACATCTCCAATTACAGGATCTAAAGATGCTATTGCTGCAACAGCATCTGCTATTGGACTATCGGCCATAACTATAGGTAAGGCTTGTAGATTACAAAATGATGGACCTCTTACATGCATTCGAAATGGTTTAGAAGAACCATCAGAAACTATATAGCAACCTAATTCTCCTCTTGGGGACTCAACAGCAACATATGCATCTCCTTCAGGAACTTTGAATCCCTCAGTATAAATTTTAAAATGATGAATAAGTGCCTCCATAGATTCATCAAGTCTTTTCCTTGGAGGAGGTGTGACTTTTTTATCTTGAATTTTATAAGGTCCTTTAGGCATATTGTCCATTGCTTGCTCTACAATTTTTAGACTCTCTAAAATTTCAAGTACTTTAATTCTCCAACGAGCAAAGACATCACTCTCTTGTAAAACAGGTACATCAAAATCAAATTTTTCAATTCCAGAATAAGGCTGCATTTTCCTAAGATCCCATCCCTGACCAGATGCTCTTAAGCTTGGGCCAGTAATGCCATAAGCTAGACATTCCTCAGGAGTTATAATTCCTACGTTTTGGAGTCGTCCCTGCCAAATCGGATTATCAAGTAACATTTCGTCATAATCTTTCAGCTTTTCAGGAATAATTTTTAATATTTCTTTAACATCTTTTTGCCAATTATCAGGTAGGTCTGCAGCTACACCTCCTGGTCGGATGTAGTTATGATTCATTCTTAGTCCTGTTGTCTTTTCGAAAAAATTTAATACTAATTCTCTTTCTCTAAAGCCAAATATCATCATAGAAAGTGCTCCTATGTCCATGCCTCCGGTTGCAAGGGCAACTAGATGTGATGAAACCCTATTTAACTCAGTCATTAATATTCTTATTGTTTCTGCTCTAGCTGGAACTTCAATGTCTAAAAGCTTCTCAGTGGTAAGTGAAAAGACTAGTTCATTAAAAAAAGGTGAGAGGTAGTCCATTCTAGTTGTGTTGGTTGGTCCCTGAAGATAAGTTAGCTCTTCACCAGTTTTCTCCATGCCGGTATGTAAATATCCAATAATCGGTTTTACTCTTCTGACGGCTTCACCCTCAAGTTCAACTTGAAGTCTCAGAACTCCATGAGTTGATGGATGCTGAGGACCCATATTAACAATCATCCTCTCATCTTCAGAGGTTTCTTCTTCAATAAAATAATCATCTACGACATCGGACCCAGTCTGGATTTTCATCTGTTGTTCAGACTCCTCATCATTCATTTTTTGAGAGCCTTCATCTGTGGATGAAATATTCCATCCACCTTCTTCCGAATTTGTTGCCCAAAAATCTAAATCTTCGGAGTTTTCTTTATTTTTAACCATAATTAATCCACGCTCGGAGCATTTTTAAATTGGACAGGAATTCTTCCAGAACCGTAGTCTTTTCTGAGAGGGTGCCCTATCCAGTCATCCGGCATCAAAATTCTGGTTAAGTCAGGATGATTTTCAAAGACTATCCCAAACATATCAAACACTTCTCTCTCGTAAAAATTGGCTCCTGGATATATATCTGTAATTGAGGGGATGGTGAGATTTTCATCTGGGACTTGAACCTTAATTGTCTTTCTGATGTTCTTAGAAAGAGATAAAAGATTAACTACTACTTCAAATCTTGGTTCTTTTTTTCTAAACCAATCAACAGCAGTAAGGTCCATCATCATTTCGTACCCTTCTTCAAATAGGGACTTAATGTGATCGTGGTATTCATTTACCTCTATCTGTTGGACTTCATTCATCTATTAATTTCTCCAGCCATAATCTTGTCATGAAGAGTCAATATTCCGTGCATTAAGGATTGTGGCCCTGGAGGACAACCTGGTACATAGATGTCTACAGGCACAATGTGATCAACTCCTTGTACTAATGCATAATTATTAAACATTCCACCTGTTGATGAACATGCTCCCATAGCAATCACCCATTTTGGTTCTGCCATCTGGTCATATACTTGTCTCAATACTGGAGCCATTTTCTGTGAAACTCTTCCTGCAACAATCATTAGATCAGCCTGGCGAGGAGAAGCTCTAAATACTTCCATTCCATATCTAGCAAGATCATATTTGGCTGATCCGGCAGCCATCATTTCGATTGCGCAACACGCAAGGCCAAATGTTACTGGCCACATTGACTGAGTGCGTGACCATCTAACCGCTTTATCAATTGTTGTTGTAAAAATATTATCTGGTGAATACATTAAGCAACCTTTTCCGGTTGAGGTTGTGGTTCGAATAATGTTTTTTCAAAATATCTTCTTCTTCTTGGTGTATTCCAATCAAGAACACCTTTTTTCCATACGTAATAAAGTGTCTCAAGCACAAAGAAACTAAAAATAGCAATGACGAGGATGCCGTACCATCCAAGTTCATTAAATCTTGTAGCCCAAGCAAGTAGGAAAATTATTTCAATATCAAAGACAATATATAACATTGCCACCATATAAAACTTTACTGGAAACCTTTGTGAGGGTTCTTCTTCAGGGAAAATTCCACACTCATAAGGTGCTAGTTTTTCAGCAGTTGGATTTTTTGGAGATAGAAGATAACTAACTCCTAAAGAAACTAAGGCAAAGCCTACAGCTATTATTAACATTATTAAAATGGGTGCCCAATCAACCATGTCTCTCCTTTAATTGTGAAAGTTTTCACAAAGTTAGTTTTATTTTACTAGGAAATCAAGATTAATGTCTAATACTTAATTACTTGTTTTTAATGATTCTTAGAAGCCAAAGTGGGGATAAAAACTTTATGCCTAAAAGAAAAACTTCTTTTAATGTCAGTCTTGCTTCATCGAACAATAGTTCCACTACGAAATCTATTGTGTGTTGATCAATTGATGCAACTAACAATAATCGTTGAGTCATATAGGGACTTTGAAGTACTAGCCTGGCAAGCGCACAGCTCAGATAATGTTTCGAAAAGCGTTTATTGAAACTTTTTTCATATGACTTTATACCCTTGTTGATATCTCCTTTATTGTTTTGGATTAATTCATGTGTATTTTCAGCAAGTAAAAAACCAGCTTCCATGCCATAAAATATGCCTTCTCCACTCATTGGATTAATCATTGAACCTGCATCTCCAACTAAAGCTACTTTATCATGAGCTAATTTTGGCCTAGAGGAAGCAAAGGGAAGCATGTAGCTTTTTTCTAATCTGATATTTTCGACTATCACTCCCCTGTTTTCTAAAGTTTGAACAAAGTCATCCAACATTTCATTAATGTTTTTATCCTCTTTCTTAAAGAGACTTAAGGGCATACCTATCCCAATATTAATTAATGTACCCTTACTCGGAAACGCCCAAGCATAACCTCTTAATGCAGATACATTAATCTCAAACATTAATGATCTTTCTTTAAAAATTTCCAGATAGTTAGGACTATCAATATACGCTCTAATAGCAATTGCTTTATGCCAATCTGTGTTTTGACTCAGATTCAAGTCTTTTCTGACTCTCGAATTAGCTCCATCAGCCCCAACTAGAATTGTTGTTTTAAAGGTCTCACTATCTCCTGATGGATTTTTAAAACTAACGTTTATTGACTCATCCTGATTTCTTATGAATCCAGAATATCTGTACTCCTCGAAAGAATCTACATCTAAAGATTTTGCAAGGTTAAAAATTCTATTGTCCAAATCTAATCTTGGGATCACATAAACTACAGAATCTTCTTTATTTTGTACCTCTGGAATATAATTTTGAATACCTATGTTTTTAGGCCCAAATAAAGTTGTTGAAACCGCTTCTGGTTCACCATCTAATATGTGCTCATTCCCAAATCTTTTTAACGCATTTATTACACCTGGACCAATGGCATCACCGCAAGACTTATCTCTAGGGAATAGTGCTTTGTCAAAAATCGCAATTTTTAATTGAGGCCTTAATTTTTTGTATGAGATAGCTGTATTAGCTCCGGCTGGACCAGCTCCAACAATAATTACGTCATATATTTCATCTTGTTTCATTAGATATTATTAAGTTAACTCAAATGGGGATAAAACGTTAATTTATACTCCCAATCTCTAATAAAATATCAAGTAGTAATTTAGGTTAAATTTATTAGTTCATTAGATTGTGCATTAGTGAAAGAAAATCAAAAAATACCGCCAGCAACTGTAAAGAGACTACCTCTTTATTTACAGTGCCTTGAACAAGTTGGTTCAACAGAAGTAGGTATATCATCAAAAACTTTAGCTGAACTTGCCAAAGTTAATGATGCACAGGTCAGAAGAGATCTTTCCTATTTAGGGACATTAGGAACTAGAGGTGTTGGTTATGATATTTCAACTCTTAGAAACCAAATTCAACTTGAGCTTGGTTTAGTGGAAGGATGGAGTGCCGTAATAGTTGGGGTTGGTAACCTTGGTTCAGCATTAGCTCACTATGGAGGATTTAAAGAAAGAGGATTTGGCGTAGTTGCTCTTTTTGATGATGATCCCAAAAAAATAAATAAGCAAATAGCTGGCTTAGTCGTTAAGCCTAGTTCTGAATTAAAAGAGGTTTGTGATAAGTACAGTGTAGCAATTGGAATAATCGCCACTCCTGGTGAATACGCTCAATCAGTTGCAGACCAGTTAATTGAATGTGGTGTTAGGTCGATATTAAATTTTGCTCCTGTATTGCTAAAAAATACTCCAGATGTACAGATTAGATCTGTTGATCTATCACAAGAACTCCAAATACTAAGTTATTACCTAGATAGACCTGTTTTAAAAGCAGTAAAATAGTCTATTCTGTGCGTTGATATCTAAACCCTAAGAAACTTCTTATAACTAGTGATACCACTAAAGCAATCCAGAGAGAGATTATTGATGGATCTCTTTGTATTAAGTAGATGGCTAATACGATCCCTATAATTGAAGACCAAACGGTTATAAATGCAAATTCATAAACTTTATCTAGACCCAGTAGCACTCCGTCCCAAAGGAAAGCAAAGCTTCCAAAAAATAAACTTATAGAAAACAAGAGTCTCAATTGAGTATTACTAAGTTGAGAAAAAGATTCTCCAGCAAAAAAGATTATTAACTTATCTAAAAACAAATAGCTTGTTGTTAAAAGAAATATAGAAATGACTGCAGTTAACTGTATCAAGTTTGAATACAGTTCAGATTTATAGTATTTGATTCCTTTTGATATGTGTTCTGATATTAGAGTTTGAGATGCTATTGCTATTGAATCAATTGCTACATAGCCAAATGACCAGAGTTGCAATAAAACATGTTGAATTGCGATGTCCTTCATGGACAACAATGACGCTTGGTTTCTTAATACTGTCATAAATCCAGTTAAAAATATGGATCTTAGAAGAATTTGAAATCCAATAGAAAAGAATTTTTTTCTTAAATAATTTTTATCAACATTTTCATTTGATTGGGTTAATAATCGTAACTTACTTCTTTGTACTGATGATGAATAAATAGAAGTGATAAGAAAAGAGAGGGTACTAGCTAAGCCAATTCCTAGAATTCCATAATCAAGTATGATTGCAAAACAATAGCTAAAAAAGATATTAAGTGTAGATACAAGAAGAGCGCTTTGTAAAGTTATTTTAGGATACCTTAAACCTCTCAAAACAGCAGTTGAATGCATATTTACTAGGTAAAAAGTAATTCCAATACTTCTAATCCATAGATAGATTCTTGCTTCTTTTTCAACCTCTAAAGATGGGTCAAAAGAACCTATTAAGTTTTCTGAAAAAATAAATATAAGCAGTGTTCCTAATACACCTAGTAAAAGGGACATATTTCTTCCATAGTTAACAAAATACTTAAGGCTTCTAAATTTTTGCTGAGTATTTAATTTAGCTACCAAGGGGGTCGTACCATAGGCCAAAAAAATAAACACCCAAACTAAGACAAAGTAAATTGTTTCCCCAATACCCACTCCTGATAGTGAACGCTCTCCTAAAAGACCAGCAATTTTAGAGTCTACAAGTCCAACAATAGGTTCTGTTACTAACCAGATAAAAATTGGATAGGAATTATTCCATATGTCACTTTTGACCTTATTCACCTTTTTAAGAAACCTTAGAAGCCTTATGGACTCCCCATTGCATTATTAAAAAAAAAGTTTCCTCAGAAAAACTTCTTGGAGTAAGTTTGTTAGACAATTCATAATTTTCTACCAAAAAAGTATTTACTATTTGAGTGGGTGTATTCGTTTGGAGACTTACATTTTTAGTTAATTCACTTGATAATGCTTGTTGTAATAAGTCTATTTCTTTTTTTGCGATTTTAATATCTAATGAGATTAAATATTTTTGTGTATCAGCTATTAATCCATTAATTAAAGGTACTGGTGAATAACTCATTGAAATATTTGCACGATAATTAGACCTAGTGGACCAGAAACTATTCCCACACCTACTCTTTTAAATTCACGATCCAATATTGTATTTTTGTGTGTTTCTGAGCTCATTAAACTTTCATGACCAGAAACAAGGGTTGAAGAAATAGCTAGATTTTCTGCAACAGTTTTGTAGGGAAGGCCTACCTCACTGAGCCTGTCTCCAACTTGTTGTCCATTGAGAGGATTTTTATGACACCAAAATCCTTCTTCGTACATCAAAAAGGCATACTCGTTAGCTATGTCTGAAAGTCTTTGGGAAAATTCAACCGGGTCAACATTCTCATTAATCCTTTCAATATTAATAATTTCAAACATCTCCCTTGATTCACTATTTTTAGCAAGAAGTTTTGGTCTTGAAACTTTCGGTATCTCTAAACATCCAAACTCATCTACTACGACTGATGATTGACCTGTTAAATCCTTAATTCTTGATACTACTTTTAACAAATCATTGCCTATGACTACCTCAAGTGCTTGTTGGGGTGTACCATCAGCATCTGTATAAAAAGACACCAACTCTGATCTTTCAAGGTAATTCTCTATAAGCGGAGTTGTGTTAATTAAAGAAACAATAGTGAAAGCAAAAGTCAGCATGAGGTTACTTAACAGCAAAGAAAGTATGGAGCCTAATAGCTTGCTTCCTGTGTCGTTTTTACCTTTGATAGAAAGAATAATATTCTGAATTAACGATGAAATAGTGATTATTCCGATAAAAATAATTACCCCTGCGAATAATTCAGATAATTGCCTTCCAGAGTTAAGCCAATTACTTATATATGTTCCTACTTGTTCTGAGTATCTAAAACTTGAAAAAATAGCCAGTAATAAGGCTGAAATATAAAAAATAACCATAATTGAGCCATTTTTCCAACCAAAATATAAAAAGTAAAAAATAAATAAATATAGCAAAATATCAACATATTCTTGATTGTTTAGTGTGTTTAATATGTTTTCAAGTATTTCAGTCATTTTATGTATAAATTATTTAAATATGCTATTTGTAGAGTAGTAAAAACACGCTATTGTTGTAATACATTCCTACAAATTATGTAGGAATTTTTATTTTCAGTGACTGAAAGGAAAATTAAAAAATATGAAAAATCGCAAACTTATTGCATTAATCGCAGTACTTGCAATTTTCGCCGCAGCTTGTGGAACAGCTGATGAAGTAGTTGAAGAGCCAGTAGCAACTGAAGCTCCTGCAACTACCGAAGCACCTGCAACCACTGTCGCTGCACCTGTAGCTGACCCATTAGTTCTTGGTACATTAATGCCATTAACAGGTGATTTAGCTTTCTTGGGACCTGGTATTGAATCAGGTGCGATTCTTGCTGTAGAGCAAATTAATGCAGCCGGTGGTGTAAACGGACAACCTGTTGTCTGGGTACAAGGTGACTCTGGAACAGCTCCAGATGTAGCTTTAGCAAGTTTGAACTCTCTTATTGCCGATGGTGCACAAGGAGTTATGGGTGCTGCAGCTAGTGGTATATCACTAGCAATTATCGATACTGCTATTGCTGCAGAAGTCGTTATGGTATCCCCTTCAAACACATCCCCACAATTTACAAAAATAAAGAATGGTGGATTTTATGCAAGAACCGCTCCTTCAGATTTATTGCAAGGTGCTGTATTGGCTCAAGTTTTAATTGATGATGGACATACTTCCGTTTCAATTATTTCAAGAGCAGATTCATACGGTAGAGGTTTAGCAGAAGCTACTGCTTCGTCTTTTGAAGCGCTTGGTGGAAGTGTAGACACTATTGTTTATCACTCACAAGAAGCAACAGAATTTGCATCTGAAGTAACCCAAGCTGGTAAAAATGGTTCTGACTCAATTGTCGGAATATTATTTCCAGAAACTGGTTGTGGTGTTCTTAAATCAGCTTTCGAGCAAGATTATCTAAGCACACCTTGGTACTTTACAGATGGTGTAAGAGGTGCAAACCTCAGTTCAGAATGTGGACTAGGTAACGCCTTGGATGGGTTCAAAGGAACTGCTCCAGGATCAACAGCTGGTGTTGCATTAGATGCATTCACAGCTGCTTACCAGGAAAAATTTGGTGAAGCTCCAGCTCCATATTCAGCTCAAGCTTATGATGCCATAATGGTAATGGCAATATCTGCTGCTGCTAATGGTGTAACTGGTGCTGACATTGCGTCAGGATTAGTTGAAGCATCAGGTAACGGTACTGCATGTATCGGTGTCGAATGTTGGGCTTTAGTAGCTGCAGGAGAAAATGTAGACTACAAAGGTGCATCTGGAGATATAAATCTTGATGAACAAGGTGATCCAACTGCAAGTACATACGACGTATGGGCGATCACTACAGGTGATGAAGAAGAAGTTCTTAAATCAATAGATTTTGGATCTTAATTCATAACTTACTAAATTTAAAAAGGCCCGATTAATTTCGGGCCTTTTTTTTATAGCTTTCCTAAATACAAATCTATTACGTTAGGATCATCCAATAAATCTCTGCCAGTACCAGTGTAGGAATTTTTTCCTTGGTCTAAGACATATCCTCTATCACAAAAGCTAAGAGCTCTTTTTGCATTTTGCTCTACTAAAAGAATAGATACACCTTTATTATTGATTTCATTTATAGAATTAAAAACCTCATCAATAGCTATCGGCGATAAGCCAGCTGAAGGTTCATCAAGTAATAGCACATCTGGTTTAGTTATTAGAGCTCTACCAAGCGCTAATAACTGTCTTTGACCGCCTGATAAGTTACCAGCTTTCTCTCGTTTTTTTTCAAACAAAATTGGGAACATTTCAAAGATTTCTTTTTTACCTTCTTTAGAATTTTTTGTATTTGTCCAAAGACCTATTTCTAAATTTTCCTCAATCGTAAGACTTGGAAAAACATTTGCAACTTGGGGAACATAGCCAATCCCTTTTTTAATTAGCTCATGGCTTTTAAAATTAGCAAGTTCATTACCATTAATATAGAGTCTCCCCCCTGATATTGGAATTAGGCCCATAATGGCTTTTAATAAGGTAGATTTCCCTGCACCATTTGGACCAATTATTGAGATTATTTCTTTCTCTTTTATTACTAGGTCAATTCCCTGAAGAATATTTAAACCTTTAACATAACCAGCAGCTAATCCGTTTACTTCAATAATTGCTTTATTCATTAACTTTACCTAGATATGCTTCAATAACATTTTCATTATTTCGAATAGCTTCAGGCTCACCATCTGCAATAATTTTACCTTCTGCCATCACAACTACTCTTTCCGAAATTTTCATAACGGCATTAATATTGTGCTCAACCATGATGATATTAATTCCCTCAATACTCAGGTTTTTTATGATATCTAATATCTCTTCAGCAAGCTTAGGGTTTACACCTGCCAGTGGCTCATCAAGAAGTAACAGTTTTGGTTTTCTAATTAATGCTCTTCCAAGTTCAAGTAATTTTTTTTGTCCTCCTGACAATTCTCTAGCATAAGAATATTTCATGTGGGATAGATTAAGTAACTCCAAAATTCTATCCACTTCAATTTCAAGTTCTTTTTCAAAATTATTTAATGATTTACCCTTTATCAAAGATCTTGAAATTGATTCATTTTTAACGCTACTACCAGAAAATTGCATGTTTTCCAATACAGACATCTTTTCGAAAACCCTGGTAAGTTGAAATGTTCTAGTCATACCTAATCTGGCTAATTTATAAGACTGAAAAGAGGTGACATTTTCACCTTCAAAGAAAATGTTGCCTTGGTCGGGATTTTGAAATTTTGTTAACAAATCAAAAAAAGTTGTTTTTCCAGCTCCATTTGGTCCAATCAAACTAGTTATTTCATTTTCTGAAAACTCTAAGGAATCTACATTCACTGCTTGTAAGCCTCCAAAGCTTTTCTTTAGCGAACTTACTGATAAAAGTTTATTTGATGTCAAGAAGAAGCTCCTCTTTTTTGCCTAATATACCACTAGGTGTAAAAATCATCGTAAACATTATCAGCAAGCCAACAAAAACAAAGCGAACGCCTGCAAGTTGTTGTCCATTCGCATTTTCAAAAAATATTTCTGCAAGACTATCTGTACCTGAAATTATAACCCAGAAAATAATAGCACCTAATGCAGGTCCAGTTAGGCTTCCGACTCCACCCAGAATCAAAGCAGCCCAGAGGTAAAAGGTTAAAACTGGAACAAAGGTGGATACCTGTAATGTTCCATAGTTGAAAGCGAGAAGAATTCCAGATAAACCCCCTATTGATGCCCCCAACATAAAACTTTGTAATTTGAGCCATACAGCATTCTTGCCAAGAGCTCTTACAGCATCTTCATCTTCTCTTACTGCTCTTAAGGCTCTACCCCAAGGTGACTTCTGTAGTCTATTTAAAAATAGTAAAGTGAAAATTATTAATATCCAAGTAATTACCCCCACCCACAACTGTGAAGAAGATACTTCAATACTTGTAGCCAAGTTAGTAATAAAATTGGGTCTTAAACTTTGAAGAGCCTCTGAAAACTGGATTACACCGTATACACCTCCTGTTATATCCTCGAAATCTCTAATTAACAATCTGAAGATTTCTGCAGCTGCAATTGTAACAATTGCTAGATAATCTCCTCTTAATCGAAGTGTTGGAAGTCCTAATATGAGACCTAGTAATGCAGCAGCTAACATTCCAATTATTACAGCTAAAGGCAGTGGGAGTCCAGTCTCAATGACAACACCTTCTCTACCTAAAGCATGTGGTATTAGTAAAATAGTTGTGTATGCGCCTATACCCATAAATGCTGCATGTCCAAAGTTCAATAAACCAGTCCATCCAAAATGTACGTTAATACCTATCGCAGCAAGACCATAAATACCTGCAAAGGTTAATAAGTTTACAAAGATGCGGGCAACACCTGTTTCGTTAGATGTAAAAATGTAGAGAAACGATACAGTCAATAAACCTGCGGCGATGATATATCTTTTATAGTCCTTCATGAGATTCTTTCTTTACTTCCAAATATTCCCTGTGGCCTAATAAGTAAGATGAGGATCATAAGGGCAAGTGCGATAGCATTTTTAGCTTCTGTGTGCCCATCCATAAAACTTAATCCAACACTTAGTTGAACAAGCATACCTATTATAAAACCACCAAACATTGCTCCAAAAGAAGTTCCAATTCCACCAAGAATTGAGCCTGCAAATATTAAAAGCAGGATTAGAAAACCCATATTCCAACGAACATTATTAATGACACCTTGGATGATTCCAGTAAATCCTGCAAGCATACTTGAGAAAACCCAAGTCAATGTGATTATATAATCTGAATTTATTCCAGATACACTTGCTAGCTCTGAAGAATCTCTTACGGCTCTCATAGCTCTTCCAGTTTTGGTATAGGATAAAAATAAACCAACTAAAATCATAACAACACTTCCAATAATTAGAACTTGAACATTCCTAGGAGTTAGTTGGATTCCAAAATAGTCTTCTCGTTTTTGAAGATCAAGTGCATACGAGGCAGGCCTAGCAGAGGCAAACAATAAAAATATATGTCTCAAGAATATTGAAAGACCAATAGTAATCACTAAAACTGCAACATTTCCATAGTTATTCTTCCTTAAGGGTCTAAATAAACATAACTCCAGCAGCGCACCAAATACTCCGCACAGTAAGATACTTGCAATTGATGAAACTATGAAACTACTACCTAAAGGACTAAACCGGTCTAGGTATAGAAAACTTGATTCTGGGGATGAAGAAAAAAATAATGTTAAAACAGCTCCCAGTGCGATTATTTCTCCATGAGCGAAATTTACAATTCTTGTGACGCCATAAAGAAGTGATAATGACACAGAAGCAATTGCCACTATCAAGCCCAGTAAAAGACCATTTCCTAATTGTTCAATCATCGACTGCTTTCATTCATCATTAAATATTACTTCGGAACCATCCATAACTTCAACTAATAATCTGTATGATTCGTTTACTTGATTGAGTGTTCCAATAGTGGCATTTATCCACGAATTAGGGGTTTCGGCATTTCCAGATATCACGATGGGTAAATTTTTCGATACAGTGATTTCATAGACTCCATTCAATACTAATTTTTCTAATTTTAGATTCTTACCTAGGTAGATTTCACCTGTCCCAGATAAACTTGCATTATTAAGTTCTAAATTATCAAGACTGTATTGTGAATCAACTCCAAAAATGTCTAATTCCCATTTTGATTCATCGCCTAATTGTAAATCCCAACCTTTTACTTGTAATAATGGACTTGTCTCTACAGCCCTCAAAACTAGTACACGAGGTGTCCCAACTAAAGACTCTACAGCCTCAGGGTAACCAGAAGACCCGGGTTTATTAAGAATATCCACTTTGTAACCAGTTCCTGGAAAGGATTTTAAGTTGATCGAGTTATTTTCATTTATTATGACTCTATAAGTGTCTGATTCATTGAGTGTTAAGTTGCTAAAAGACGACTCATAAGAATAAGTTCCGAGAAAAGAAGCTTTTGTAAAGTGTGCAAGCAAAAAAATAACCATCACAGAAATCAAAACTGCATATGAATAAAATTTAACTGATTCAGTAATGAGTGATGATTTTGGAAGCAAAACTAGAAAGATTAGAAAAAGAGTAAGCGGCCAGTAATCTAGATAATCATAAATTATTGAAGGTCTAAGAAGTCCAAAAAAATAGAGAGAGACGTGTAAGCCAATAAGAATAAAGAATATTGCTCGTAATGTTGAATAGTAGTTTCTCACTGAGAGCCGGAGAGGGGAGTTGAACCCCTGACCTACGCATTACAAGTGCGTTGCTCTACCACTGAGCTACTCCGGCGAATATTAAAATGATAGCAAACATATTTTTTGAGTTAATTTATTTTTTAATAAATAATTGATACATTGCCACTGCAGCTGATACTGAGACGTTTAGTGACTCAATATCGTTATCCATATTAATTCGAGAAATTAAGTCTAATTTTTTTTGCACTTCAACGCTAAGACCACTTTCTTCTGAACCAACAAAAAGTGCGTATTTTTGAGATTTAAGATCAATATCACTGATTTCAATTTCACCAGTCATATCTAAGCCAAGGGTCCAGATATCTAAAGAATTAAACTTCTTAATCAGTGAGAATATTGAATTGTAAAAAACAATTTCAACTTTTTCTAATCCTCCACTAGCTATAGAAAAGGTTCTTTCAGTTATTTTTACTGATCTTTTAAGAGGTATTGCAATGACTTCGAAGTTAAATGCTGCCGCACTGCGTGCGATAGCTCCGATATTATTTGTATCCTGAATGTGGTCGCAAACAATAAAGTTTTTATTTGCAAATTTATTTATATCTTTTTCTTTAAAAGTTTTCTTTGGATTGCAAAGTGCAACTATTGAATGTCTAGGGTGATAAGGCCATTCTTCTTTTGATCTGATCGCTGAAATCTCTACTTTATTTTTTTTTGCTAAATTTAATATTGTTTCAAAATTTTCTGATTTAGTTTCTTGATGAAGATAGCTTATTTTTATTGCCCTTTCAGATTCTAAAACTGATAGAACAGCATTCTTCCCTTCAATTATTGTTCCAAGACCAGCCATCTTTTTTCCCATCTTCTATCTTTATTCCAATTTCTAGAAGTTTATTTCGCATTTCATCCGCAATTTTATACTCTCGCTCTATACGATATTCTTCTCTAATATTTATAAATTCACTCATAGCTTGTTCTATAGTTTCAAAGATTATTTTGTATTCTTCGAAAAATTTTATCAGCTTATCTTTAGGTAACTTCTCATTTTCTACTTTTATAAAAGTGAAACCTAATATATCAAAAATAAACCTAACAGTTGACCTTAAGTTTTGTAATTCTTCCTCTTCAAGAGTTAATGATTGATTAATTTGAATAAAAATTTCTCCAATAAGTTTTGGGGTGTTTAAATCATCTTCCATACATACTTCAAAAATATTCAAAAGGTTCTTGTCAATAGGATCTGGCTTTGATTCCTCCACAAATTCTGATATTTTTTTGAATGTAGTTCTTGACTCAATTAATAAATCTTCAGTAAACTCTTGCGGACTTCTGTATTGTGCTCTTAAGAAGTAAAATCTCATTACATCGCCACTGTATTCATCAATGTAATCCTTGAGAATTTTTACGTTACCCTCAGACTTTGACATTTTTTTACCAGATAAATTAATCATTCCATTATGCAGCCAGTATTTGACAAAATTTTTACTTGGCTTAGCAGCTTTTGATTGTGCTAGTTCATTTTCATGGTGAGGAAATATTAAATCATTACCACCGCAGTGAAAATCAATTTCTTCCCCAAGTAGGGCATTTATCATAGCTGAACACTCTATATGCCACCCTGGTCTTCCTTTACCCCACTCTGAATCCCAGTACGGCTCTCCCTCTTTGGCAAATTTCCACAATGCAAAATCCTCGGGGGCATTTTTATCATCTTGAAGTTCAACTCTTGTTCCAGAAATAACCTCATCTAGTTTTCTTCCCGAAAGCTTTAAGTAGTCCGTAAAATTTGATGTCTCAAAATACACCCCGGACTCTGAAATATATGCCATATCTTTTTTAAGAATTTGGGTTATATAGTCTTTTATCTCATCGATATACTCTGTTGCCTTTGGCTCTTTGTCCGGAGTAAGGCAGTTTAAACTTGAATAAACATCTACAAATTCTGTCATAACTTTATTAGCTAACTCTTGAAATTCAATACCTTGTTCTGAAGATTTGGAAATAATTTTATCATCAATATCAGTAATATTTCTAACGAATAAAACTTTATGGTTCAAATATTTTAAATATCTTATAAGGAAGTCGAAAACTACTGAAGACCTTCCATGGCCGATATGTGGAGAAGATTGAACAGTTGGCCCACAAAGATAAATTTTGATTACATCTTGAGATAACTCAACCTCTTCAAGTGATTTTGTGTATGAATTATATAAATTAAGCATTTGTCAAAGATATTGAAACAAAAGCAGCTGATGCTTCTCTGTTGCCAATAATTCCTAATTTATCAACTGATTTACCTTTAAGATTTATTTTGTTTTTATCAAAACTCAATAGTTTTGATATGTTTTCTTCGATAACTTCACTTTTAGAGGAAATATTAATTTTTTGAGAAATTATGGTCATATCAATATTGTTTATTTTAAATGTCGAAAAATTAATTTCTTCAAGAATGGATTTAAGCATTTCAGTACTCGCAATATTTGAAGGCGTCTTTTCGTTGGATGGAAAATAGTGGCCAATATCTTTATTGGAGGTAGCACCTAAAATTGCGTCTATTAAAGCATGTAATAAAATATCGCCATCTGAGTGTGCTTCGAAACCATCTTCGTCAAAAACCACTCCACCTAAAGTGAGTGTTTCTGAATTAGAGTGTTTGTGTATATCCCAACCAGTCCCAATAAACATATCTAATTCCAGTCTAATAAAAGATTTTTAACCTGGATTACAATCCGTCGTCAGGATCTTCTTCAGGAAGATACTGATTAATTTTTTCTACTGCAGCTTCCTCGTCAATGTCTAAAGCACAAGCAACTTCACTTGCTAAAGTTGTCCTAGCTTTTGCAAGCATCCTTTTGAGTGCAGGAGATATTCCTTTGTTAATCTGGGCATGTGTGAGGTCTCTAACGACTTCAGCAACCTGCATTACATCTCCAGATGTCATTTTTTCAGTTAGAACCTTATACCAACGGCTCCAATTTGTCCCTGCTTCCTCAGGCTTTTCTTTAAATATTGGAAATACTTTTCTAGAAACTGCACTTTTTGATATTACTGGCCTGATTACCTCGTCTACGGTATCTACAGGAACCATCACTGTAAGTCCATCCATTAAAACTTCTATTTCAAAGTACTGAATTCTCTTTGATTTTGGTTCCCCTTCAACAAATACTTCAACATTTTTATTTACTTTTCTAACGACTTTTGCTGCACCATGATGGGGGTGAACAACAAACTGATTTGGTTTATATTTATCTTCAATTTTTTTTGTTTTTGTAGCCATAAAACTAAACGATACTATATTTTCTGTACTATCTAGTGTCCATTTATATAA
Source organism: Actinomycetota bacterium (assembly GCA_014239265.1). Classification (GTDB taxonomy): domain Bacteria; phylum Actinomycetota; class Acidimicrobiia; order Actinomarinales; family Actinomarinaceae; genus Actinomarina. Next base: position 367 of record JAAZZH010000007.1, on the reverse strand, counting down.
GAAAATCCAATATTTTTCAATAAAGTATCAAAATAATCGCGTAATTGTTGTGCCCTATTCCTTCCAATACCATCAACTTGAAATAATTTCTCAGTAGGAGCACCAAGTAATCGTGGTAAAGTTTTAAATTTCTGAATTAGGGAGTCGTGAAGGTTTTCTGGTAGTCCGGGTAGTCTTGCTAACACCCTATACCCTCTCGGTGTAGAAATTTCATCTAGGGGCTCCATCAAAAGTACAGAACCCAAATGAGAGATTTTATTAAGCTCTTCGTAACTTAAATTTGAGATTTCACTCTTCACTTTTTTTATATTTCTATATTTTTTGGATGGGAGGTGGTCTTTAAGAACCAGGGACAATGTATTTTCAA
>JAAZZH010000079.1 GCA_014239265.1 Actinomycetota bacterium | reverse complement strand
GATTTAATTCATCTATTTTGTCTGAAAAATCATTAACTTTGGATTGTTCCTTAATTTTTTGTTGTTTTTAATTATAAAGTTTTTCTTTAATTTTTTCATGTTCCTTAACAAGTTCTTCATACCTGTCCGTAATTTCTTTTTTTTCAATTTCTAATTGATTCTTTTGGTCGTCTAGATTTGAAATAATATCTTTTAAATTTAAATTATCTGGATTTATTAAATTTAATTTTTCTATAGCAACATTTAATTTTTTTTCTTTTTCGATTATAGAATTCATATATATATGTTTATATTATTAAATAGATTCTTCTTAGTCTAGTCAGGATAATTTTGAGCAAACTACACAATGATTTAGCAAATTGCATCAGATTTCTTTCAATTGATGCTGTTCAGAAAGCAAATTCTGGTCACCCTGGTATGCCGATGGGTATGGCAGATGTTGTGACTGTTCTATTTAAAAATTTTTTAAGATTTAATCCTAAAAACCCAAATTGGCTAAATAGAGACAGATTTGTTTTATCTGCAGGTCATGGCTCTATGCTGCTCTATTCTTTATTATATTT
>JAAZZH010000078.1 GCA_014239265.1 Actinomycetota bacterium | reverse complement strand
TAAAAATCGAAAGAACAATGAATGTGTCGATATATTTTAAATCATTTGAACCTAGATACATAAAACAAATATATATCGCGTACAAATACAAAACACTTGGGTAGGTAATAAAATTACTACTTCCATGATTCATTCCTGGGAACAGGTCATAAAAATCATATGCAAAAGTTCTTGAGAAGTTAACAACAACAAATAAAGCTGAAAGTCCAACTATTACAAAGATCATAAAAAATCTAAGAAATTTATTGTAATCAATATTATTCATAAAAAGAGTATAGATTATTTTAAAATATAAAGAAAAACCCCTAGTTTCCCAGGGGCTTTTCAATAAAAGTCGGCAGTGTCCTACTCTCCCAGGGGGTTGCCCCCCAAGTACCATCGGCGCTAATTGGCTTAACTTCCGTGTTCGGAATGGGAACGGGTGTATCCCAATTGCTATCACCACCGTAATAATCAACTTCTTAAAAATTCTATAGCAAGCGTTCTTGTTCAGTATTCAGTTCAAGCCCTCGACTTATTAGTATCAGTCAGCTACATACATTACTGTAATTACACTTCTGACC
>JAAZZH010000077.1 GCA_014239265.1 Actinomycetota bacterium | reverse complement strand
TATCGGGAAAAGAAAGTTAAGGCAAGATTCGATGTGCTGTCAGCAGTGACAGCATTGCGTCGCAGGTTTATTACAGCTATGATTTCAGACTATGTAATTGACGCGTTAGCTTTTTTTCAATTACATTAGTCTGACTTTTCGGACTAGTTCTGGAGGAGTAGTCGTCACAAATTTTCGATAAAAAAATCAAAATGGCGGCTGTGGCGGCCATATTGGATTTTCAATCAATGTGAAAACAACATAATATGAGTAAGTACACCAGTAGGAATATTTGTACAAAATTTCAAGAATATTGAACCACTTTTTAAAAAATCGGCAATTATGACGTCATGGCGGCCATCTTGGATTTTTTTCGAAAACGAAAGTAGCATAAAATCACTCAGGACACCCATATGCATCTACATATTAAGTTTCGTCAAGATTAGACTTTTTTTGAGGAAGTTAGAAATTTGGTGTTACGCCCATTTTACATATGACGTCACGGCGGCCATTTTGAATGTCGTAAACTTCCAATTTTAAAATGGGCACATATACAAGGTAAGCTGAAGCTAATAGTGAAAACC
>JAAZZH010000076.1 GCA_014239265.1 Actinomycetota bacterium | reverse complement strand
AGTCAATTTAAGTTTGATAGCAACGACATTAAAGCTTTCAGCATTTTGGGAGTTTCAGTCGGGTTAAAATGGGAGAAAATACAAGATAAATTCAAAGCTCTTGTCAAAAAATTTCACCCTGATATTAATTTAGGAAATAAACAATTTGAAGAAAAACTAAAACACGTATTAGCAGATTTTCAAAATTTAAGTAGAAAAACACAATCTGATATTGAAAATGGGGTTAATTCTAAAATTAATGAATTTATGTTAGATTTTATTAAAATTTATGATGATTTTATACGAGCTAAAGAAGTAATATCTGAAAGTAAAATTAATGCAGATGGTTTAAATTCAATTGTAAAAAATATGGAATCATTAATGCAAAAATACAATGTTACGCCTATTGAGGCATTGGGCGAGATTTTTGATCCAAATTACCATGAAGCTATTTCAATAATCTCTGATTCAACTTTAGATGACAACACAATCACAAAAGAGATCAGGAAGGGATATATTTCTCATGAGAGGACAATAAGACCTACGCTAGTAGAAATTTCAAAAAAAGAGGATAATGATAAAAATGAC
>JAAZZH010000075.1 GCA_014239265.1 Actinomycetota bacterium | reverse complement strand
ATTTTATCCAAAAAAATAAATTTGAAATTAAAAGCAAAATAAAAATATCTAATAAATTTTTCTTAATGGTAAGTTCATATAAAATCTTCGAAGAAATTACCAAAAAGGAAAAAATTAATATTTCTTGCAATCCAGAAAATCTTTCATATTTAAAAAATATTATTAAAAATAATAAATATAAAAATGACAATAATCCACTTGATACAAATTGTATAAATTTTAATTTAAATAGATACTCCAAAAATTATTTAAATCATCTTTTTAACACTAATGAAATTCTTGGATCTACACTTTTAACTCTTCATAATATCAATTTTTACCAAGAGTTAATGACCGCTATTCGTGAAAATATTAATAAAGGTACATTTAACGAATTTCATGACAAATATGTTGATATGTTGTAAAACTTTAATTTTTGTAAAATTCGTGTTTGAATTATCAAAATAATTCTGTATATACAAAATTCATTCAAACGAATGTTGTGGGCCCTTAGCTCAGTTGGTAGAGCAATTCCCTTTTAAGGAATGGGTCGATGGTTCGAGTCCATCAGGGCTCACCACTAAAATAAT
>JAAZZH010000074.1 GCA_014239265.1 Actinomycetota bacterium | reverse complement strand
TCAAACCTTATTCACTTATTCAAGTAGACGGAATATCTACAAATCATTATTATCAAACCCGAAAAAAGGCAACAAGAGATCATGAAATGATTTTGCTTCTCTGTTTGACCTCTAATTTGAAGAATGTTCTTATGCATTTTCTATTTTTCAAAATTATATACTTTAAATGCCGGTACATATATACAGTCACTTACTCTGTTCCGAATCATTCTCATTTTATCTTTATCGGTGCATAGCTCGATAACGCTACAATATTTTTGAATAATTTTTATTTCAAAGTGAAGGTTAAGAAGTTATCTTTTCATAATAATTAACACAAATACACAATAAGTTATCTATCTAAATTAAATGACTGATTATATCCGAACCACTTTCGAGAAAAACGGCCAGAATTGTGGTTATAAATAGCACGTTAAAATTAATATGTTTTTTTGTTAAAATCTTATCCTTGTGTCTATAAATGAATGCTTAAAATTTGAAAATGATTAGATTTTTATTTCGATGTGGAGTGGGGTGTTATAAATTTCGTGTAAGTTATCGCTTCCGAATCAGCATAGAGGAATTTCAAATTTCATG
>JAAZZH010000073.1 GCA_014239265.1 Actinomycetota bacterium | reverse complement strand
GTAAACCCATCAGATGATTCATCAGATGATAAAATAATTAATGAAGAAGTAGATGAGTATCATGAAAAATTAGATGGTGGATTTGTACAACCATCAGATGATTCTAAAAAGTAGTTAATTTTTCTTTAATTTTTTCAAGATATTTATCATTATATTCATTAAACATCTCAATTTTACTCTGATTCAAAGCCATTGCACCAGGTCTAGTGTTGACATGTTTTTCACAAATTTTTTGTTGTTTTAAAATATTATCTAAATTTTCTTTTGAAATTAATTCTAAGTTTTCAACTAAAATTGAAAGTTCTTTTTCAAAAATAGTTTTTATTTCAATAATAGATGGCTCTGAACCAATAATTTCTTGAGTCATAATATTACCGAATACTTTTTTGTTTAATTCTAACAATATTTTATTATAAAATTAGCGATATAAATTCAATTTGATATTTATGAGTATTAAAAATAATGTTTAAGCTGGTTCACCTAGAAAATGTACAGTATAATTATTTACAACAACTGTTCTATCTTTTGGAATATGATATAATTTTTTTGAACCATTTGGAGATTGTACAATAAGTTTTGAAAA
>JAAZZH010000072.1 GCA_014239265.1 Actinomycetota bacterium | reverse complement strand
TTGAATTTAGAATTATCTAAATTCTCTGTGTTTAATGATTTGACGCAATCTCCTATTTTCAAAGGTTTTCTATAATGTCGTGTATTTATATCATCAAATAATTCTTCGTAATCATTTTCTACTTTAAAAATTTTATCTTTATTGTTAGTTGGAATTTTGCTTGTAAGTACATTCTTTACATTTTTATTATAGTTAAGAATACTATTAAAAACAAAACTAGAAATAATAATTACTACTAAGAAAGCAAAGATTGATTTACTGCTAATTATTTTCATCTTCTATAAGAATAAACTCATTATCCATTATATAATGTATATATTGAAATTATAATTAACATAAAGAATAAAATTGATTTATTATATATAAATATATTGATATGAGAATCGGGGGGTGGATTCATTTACTGTTAAACTATTTTATATTGATGTCTACTTTTTAATATTTTTTATTTCGCAATAAAGTTGTATTTATTTAACCAATTTCTTTTATAATATTCTAACATATAATTCATTCTTGCTAATCCACTCCATATTTTAGCTCTTGCTATTGAGATATATTCTTTAGTTTCTAAGCCATTTTCAGTTAATA
>JAAZZH010000071.1 GCA_014239265.1 Actinomycetota bacterium | reverse complement strand
ATATACTTCTGGTGTAACAAACAGTCGAACAACGAATGATACTTTAACATTTGTAGTTCCCTCAGACTCTCCTTCAACACTTTATTACAATTGTGGTAATCATGTATCAATGGGAGGGTCTATAACCATTAACTAAAACCAAACAAAGACCTTCACATCATCTCCTCCAAGTAACCCCCCACTAATTCTTCACAAGTCAGACACCCTCCAAGTAAATCCCCCACATTCTTGTAAAATCCCCACAATTCTGGTATATATTGGGTTCTCCTAAACCACTAATGGGAAACCAAGTGAAACACCTACTCATTCTCTTCTCAATCCTTCTTCTCTCTTCTCCTGTGATTGGAGATAATAACAAAGGTGAAACTCTATATGCATGGGGAGAATACATCCCTTTTGTTTGGAAAGGATTTGGAGATAAAGAAACTCACCCAAAATATACAGGGGATGTAAAGAATGGAAAACCTGATGGTCAAGGAACTCAAACTTTTCCAGATGGAAGTAAATATATAGGGGAATGGATTGGTGGAAAACCAACTGGTCAAGGAACTCAAACTTACTATGATGGAGATAAGTATGTAGGATTGTTCA
>JAAZZH010000070.1:218-594 GCA_014239265.1 Actinomycetota bacterium | reverse complement strand
AAAACTACTACTCCATCTTTGTTATAACCTTTTATTTCCCATAGTGAAATGTTATCATCTTTTCTCCTTCTCCAAACACCTTCATATTTACTTCGATCTGGTAAAGTTTTTACTCCTTTCCCCAATTGTATATCTTTAAATTTACCATCAACATATTCTGTAAAAAATACACCCTCAAATATGTGACCACGCTTATATAATATTTTCCCTCTCATACCGTAGTCATCATCAGTGAATTCTCCAACATACTTTTCCAAGTCTTTATGATTTGACCAAAGATAAGTTCCCAAACCCTCTTTCCGACCATCACGAAACTCTCCAATATATTTGTCTCCATTAAGATATAATAGAATTCCTACTCCATTTGGTTTACTAA
>JAAZZH010000070.1:0-208 GCA_014239265.1 Actinomycetota bacterium | reverse complement strand
TACAGAATTTCTTTTGAATCATACTGACCAATCACAGGAGAAGAAAGAAGAAGGAAGGAGAGAATGATGAGTAGGTGTTTCACTTGGTTTCCCATTAGTGGTTTAGGAGAACCCAATATATACCAGAACTTGATGTGGATTACAATGTGTGTGGGGTGTTTTGACTTGGGAGTTTATTTGGTGAGTGTTATTCTATTATATTTGGTGA
>JAAZZH010000006.1 GCA_014239265.1 Actinomycetota bacterium | reverse complement strand
AACAAGCTAATCTTCTTAATAAAAAATCTACAATTGAAGACTTTATTAAATTCTTGGGATGTTTTTCACGATGGATTTAGCAAGCTTGTAAATGTGAAAATTGGTTTTGCAGGTGTTATAACGGGTTTCATTTTGCTTCTTGGATGGATACCACTCAAGCAGGTACCATTCATAGGGACAATTATAAATATACTGACGATTGGTAACGTTATTGATTTAACTATGTTATATTTGCCTGCTCCTGAATTAATGTATGTTAGACATCTATATCTCTACTTTGGAACAATAGTATTTGCTATGGGAGTTGGTCTTTATATCGGTGCTGGATTGGGTCCCGGACCAAGAGATGGAATTATGACAGGAATTTCAAAACTAGGACCAAGCATTAGAGTCACAAGAATAGGAATTGACTTTTCAGCTTTTATGCTTGGAGTTTTACTTGGAGGATCATATGGCTACGGAACAGTTGTAATGGTTCTCTCTGTAGGTCCAATTGTGCAGTACTCACTATCAAAATTTGATAGAGGAGCTATTTTCTCACTATAAATATTTCTACACTCAAATTTATCTCACTATTAGCTTTAATGAAGAGACTTCCTTTTTTATAAATTAATCTTCTTATCGCAGATACCGTATCAAATTTATCGTAATCTAGTTTATTAACAATCTCCTTAACAAGGATTCCATTTTTAACTACAGAAGTAACTGATTGTTCTAATTTAGATAAGTATTTTTTATTTTTATATTTTGTTCGGCATTTAGAAGAGCATAAAAAGTATTTTTCAGAAACATTTTTATATAGAATCCTTCCGCAATAATCACATCTCTGCATTCTAGATTTTTATAAATTCCTGAAAATCTTTGTTCGATTGTAAAAGTCTTCTAGGTCTTCCTCTAAATTTGACTCGGGAAGCTTGCTCTTGACCAAGAAAACAACCCTTATTAAAGTCAACCATAAAATCTAACCATTTAGTCTCATTTGGGAGGAGACCATCAAGGGTTATTTGTGGTAAAGGTAACTCTAGTATTAAGGAAAGATCAGCCCAGTCAATGATATTTTTTTGATCTAAATTCTCAATAAATTTAAAATTATCATCTTGCAGTACAAGGCCCAAATATTTTTCATCTTTAATAATTTCAAGAGAACATTTAGTTCTGATTTTATAAAAATCTAAACTTTCTTTGATACGGGTGAGCTCTTGTTCGCTCTGGTATAAAAATAATTTATCGTTAACTCTTTTAATAACAAACCAGTGATTAACTTTTCCGTCTGGTTTAAGTAAAAATGATGTTTTAAATATATTGTCCATAGGGTCTATAGAGATCAGGGATTCAATAAATTTAATTGCATCATCTCCTTCTATTTTTAAAGAGTGGGTGCTTATTACAGTGTTCATAATTAAATTGTACTCAACCAATCAAGGTTCATGAAAATAAGAAGATCTTGAAACATCGATGCCAAAATATACATTCTATCAGTAAATATCAAAAGACCAATAGAGATTAAAACTAAACCAGATATTTTTGAGGAATATTTTTGGAATGCAATAAATATCTTATTTTTAAAACTAAATTTTCCTGATAAAACAGAAATGAGAATAAATGGAATAGAAAGCCCTAACGAGAAGCTAATCAATAAGCCCACACCCCTATATAGAGTTGCTGAATTTGAAGTTAAAGTTAATAGAGCCCCCAACACAGGTCCGATACATGGCGTGAAGCCAAAAGCAAAAGTTAAGCCTAAAACAAAGTTTTTAAATGTTGAATATTTTTTAATATCAACATAGTTAGCTGAGTAAAAGTATCTCATGTTAAATGTAGGAAAAAGTAATAATAATCCAAAGCATATTATTATTAGCCCACTGACCATACCAAGTGTCGAGGAATTTCTTGTGAAGAAAGAACCCACTGAGGATGCTATGGCAGCAAGAGATATGAAAACTATTGAAAAGCCTAAACAAAATTCTAACGAACCTCTAAACCTATTTTGTATTGTGTTCTCAGCCCCTGAAAATATAGAGAGGTATCCAGGCACTAACGGTAACACACAAGGTGAGAAAAAAGATAGCATTCCAAAAACAAACGATAGAAAAATATTCACTTCCATAGACTAAATATATATATGATTAGGTATTAAGAGATAAATAGTACTTACAAGAATTGTTAAAATCACAAACTTCACATAATGGTTTTTTTGCATCACAAATGTCTCTTCCAAATTGGACAAAACTCATTGAAAGATATCGCCAAAAGTCTTTAGGAAAAAGCAACTTTAATTCTATTTCAGTTTGGATTGGATCGTGTCTTTTAGTTGACAGCCCAAGTCTGTGAGACACCCTCAGTACATGGGTATCCACAGCTATAGTTGGGTGATCAAATGTTTCTGCAAGAAAAACTGATGCTGTTTTTCTTCCAACGCCAGGAAGTTTTACAAGTTCTTCGATTGTTTTAGGAATCCTTGAGTTGTATTCGTTTACAAGTATTTTGGATAATGCATGTATGTTCTTAGATTTAACTTTATAAAAACCTGTAGAGAATACAAGTTTTTCAATACTTTTTAATTTTGCAGATGCTAATGATTTCGCATTTGGATATTCCTTAAACAGCCCTTTAGTTGCTTTATTTACATTTTCATCAGTCGTTTGAGCGGAAAGAACAATCGAAACAAGTAACTGAAACTGGGTTCTGTATTTGAGAATTGTTTTGATATCAGAGTATTCTTTACGAAGATATGCATGAAATACTTTAGCTAGTTGATTTAATTCATTGCTCATATGTCTATTTTAATCTGTATATTAATCTTCATTAGACTGCATGATTAAAAATAAAAGAACATTGGCTATTACATCATTAATACTCTCTGCCTTATTTTTTGGTGGAACTTTCATAGTCGTTAAAAATTTACTTGATAACTTTTCTCCCATAAATATCGTTTTTTTAAGATATGCAATAGCCTCGTTCTTATTTTTGTTAACTGGAGGTATCCCGTCTAAAAAAACGATAAAACCTGGAATTTTAATGGGACTATTTCTTTGGATTGGGTATGTAACCCAAACTCAAGGTTTACTTACAACATCAACAATTAATTCAGGAGTTGTAACAGGATTTTATATTGTACTTACTCCAATTTTTTCAAAAATTATCAATAAAACTAATCTTTCACCAAGAAGTTATATTTTTTCATTGGCTGGATTTATGGGAATATTTCTTATAGCTAGTAATAGTTACGATCAATTATTTGGCAATCTTTTTACGCTTGTATGTGCCACTGGGTATGCATTACATATTGTTATGGTCGAAAGGTATATAAGAAATCAAAATATATCACAGTTAATGTTTGTTCAATCTTTTGTAGGTGCTGCACTTTGTCTACCTTTTATAAACCCTTCGCAGTTTAGTTTCAAAATAGAATATGTTTTACCAATTTTGTTCTTAGGCTTCATAGTGAACTTTGCCGCATTTTATTTGCAACTATTTGGTCAAAAAGAAGTAAACGCTGCAACCGCTGCGTTGCTACTGAGCTTGGAGGCAATCTTTGCTTTAATTATAGGAATACTTTACGTCGGTGAAGTATTGAACTTCACTAATTGGGCAGGTGTATGTCTGGTATTACTATCTATTTTTCTTATAATCAGAGAATAGAATTTTTACTTTGAAGAGAATTCATATATTTCATTATTAACCTCAACAGCAAAACAAGAAGAAAGAAAATACCTATCAAATAAATAAGAAGTTTTGGACCTTCTGACACCGGAATAATGCAGGTTGCTAAATCATTACATAATCCAAAACCATCCCCACCAGAGGCAATATTAAATACAATCAGGAGTGGGTATGCAAGAATTAGAATTAATGAAAGTAAAATCAGAAAAACAATTACTCGTAATAAAAACATATTTTTTTTATTTTAATATAGTTACATAAATGAAGGTTAAATTAATTAGTTATTCCAAACCTACTGAAGAATTCTATTCAGATGGTATTACAGATGCCCAGGAATTGGTTGCTTTTTGTGCAAGGGTTTCAAATCCATCTAATCAGTTAAATACTGAAACTAGCGAGAAACTTATCAATTATTTAATCAAAAATGCACATTGGTCCCCACTTGAAATGGTTAGTGCTTGTTTGGAAATAGAGACAACGCGTGACATAGCCAGGCAGATTTTAAGACATAGGTCATTTAGTTTTCAGGAGTTTAGCCAAAGGTACGCAAACCCCGTTAAGGATTTGGAATTTAAAATTAGAGAGGCAAGACTACAGGATGATAAAAATAGACAAAATTCTGTTGAAACCGAGAATGAAGAAATTATATCCAAATGGAATGAACTACAAGAAGAAGTAATCGAAACTTCAAAGAATGCCTACAACTGGGCTATTGAAGCTGGTATTGCTAAAGAACAAGCTAGATCTGTTTTGCCAGAAGGTAATACAGTTAGCAGATTGTATATGAATGGAACATTAAGAAGTTGGATACATTATATTCAACTGAGAGCAAGTAATGGGACTCAAAAAGAACACATGGAAATTGCAAAAGCATGCGCAGAAGTTATAAATATTATTTTTCCGATGGGTAAAGATTTAAACTAAGAATCTAGTTTGTATTTAAAAACTAAAAATTCTTCCGTGATTTCAAATTCTGAATCAGAAATTATCATATAATCTTGATAATCCTTTTCAGCTTGTTTTATAAAGGCTAATCTTTCATCTCCTCCAATTGGTGGCATAGGACGATTCTTTACAGCCTCGGCTCTTTCTTTAAATCGGTTTTGAAATTCTTCAATGTTAAATGTCATAGATTAATATTAATTAATTTTTCAATAATGTGTTAATTTCATTTCTTAACTGAGTCGTTTTTTTAACTTTTATATTTTTTAATTCAAGAAGCTTCACTCCTTCTTGGTTATTGACTTCCAATTCAACTTTTGATCCTCCTGGATGCCTTTCCAATAATTCTTTTAATAAGATTAAATTTTTCTTATCCATAATTTCTTCCTGTACTGAAATCTTCAATGGTGTAATATCTAAGTCAGTCAATAATTTCGATGGTTCTATTAGCTCGAAATCTCTAGCTCTAATATTATTTTCAGTTCCTCCAACATATGTACCAGAAACTTTCAGATACAATTCACCATCTAGCTGTGCATTATATTTTTCTACAAGTTTATTAAAAACAAGAACACCCAGAGAGCCAGTAGACTCTTGAAGGTCAAATTGAATCCAAGCATTTCCTCTTCTTGATACCCTTTTTTGAACATTTGATACTAAGCCAGTTATAGCAACGTTGACTTCTTCGTCTTCTTCTATATCCATAAGTTCAATAATCGAATGGGTAGATTCAGATCTAAATATCTCTCCATAACCTTCTAAGGGGTCCTCACTAACAAAAAACCCTAACATTTCTCTTTCTCTGTCAAGAAGTTCCTTTTTTTCCCATTCAACATTTTTTATGGTTGTTAGCTCACTAGTTTGTTCGTCAAGGTCAAAGAGAGATGCTTGGGAGTTGTCTTTTTCTTTCTTTAAACCTTTCGCATCTTCAATAAGGTCAATTATTGATTCATATAAACCTCTTCTAGGAAATCCAAACTGATCAAAAGCTCCACCTTGAATCATGGCTTCGACCCCCCTTTTGTTTAAAGATCTGGAATCTGTACGTGCTAAAAAGTCTTGTACTGTCTCGTATATTCCACTCTCCCTTTCCGCTACAATTTTTTCTGCTGTTATATCACCGACATTTCTTATAGCTGATAAGCCAAACAAAATTTCTCCATTAGCGACTGAAAAATCTTCAATGCTTAAATTAATGTCAGGAGTTTTCACATTGACTCCAAGCTCCCTTGCTTCAGCAAGGAATATAGCAGTTCTATCCTTATCCCTCTTAACAGCAGTTAAACATGCAGATAGATACTCTGCAGGGTGATTGGCTTTGAGATAGGCTGTTTGATAAGCAATAAGAGCATAAGGAACTGAGTGACTCTTGTTGAATCCATACCCAGCAAAGAATGCTATTTGATCGAAAAGTTCGATTGAAAACTGTTCTGAGTAACCATTACTAATAGCACCGTCAGTAAACTTTTTTCTTTGTTGCTCCATAACTTTTGGTATTTTCTTTCCCATTGCCTTTCGGAGATCATCAGCTTCATCTAACTGGAATGCTGAGATTTTTTGAGCAATTTGCATAACTTGTTCTTGATATAAAATTACTCCATATGTTTCTTCTAATATCTCTTTTAAGTCTTTATGTAAAAACTCTATCTCTTTTTTACCTGTTGCTCTATCAGCAAATTCAATATGCATATTTGCACCCAATGGCCCAGGCCTTATTAATGCAACTAAAGCAACGATTTCTTCAAACCTAGTGGGTTTCAAACTTCTTGAAGTAATTTGAGCTATTCTGCTCTCAAGCTGGAAAACTCCAATCATGCGTCCTGTTGAGAATAACTCGAATGTTTTTTTGTCATCTAATGGAATTTCATCAATATTAAAATCTTCTCTATTGATAAGTTCAACCGTTCTATCAATAATTGAAAGATTCCTAAGTCCTAAAAAATCCATTTTTAACAATCCAAGTTGTTCTACAGTGTGCATTTCAAACTGAGTTACTAACTCTGCATCTTTTCCTTTTTTCTGTACGGGCAAATAATTTGTGATAGCTTCTGGAGATATGACTACAGCGGCAGCATGGATTCCATCTTGTCTCCTTAAGCCTTCGAGCCCAAGTGCTATATCAATTATTTTTTTAACCTCTTCATCATTTTTATATTGAATTCTTAATTCAGATGAAGCAGTATAAAACTCTTTACTGTAGCCACTATTATTTTCCTCATCTAGCCTCAAGCATTCACTCAATGTTGCAGTATTTCCTAATATCATTGGTGGCATGAGTTTTGCGACCTTGTCTCCTGCTGAAAATGGAAGACCTAAAACTCTTGATGCATCGCGAATAGCTTGTTTTGCTTTAATGGTTGCAAAAGTAACTATGTGAGCAACTTTATCTTCTCCATATTTGTCAATAACATAATCAATAACATCTTTTCGATAACGTTCATCAATATCCATATCAATATCAGGTAGTTCTTTACGCCCTTTATTAAGAAACCTTTCAAATAGCAAACCATACTTTAAAGGTTCTATCCCAGTTATCCCAAGACAATATGAAACAATAGAACCTGCTGCAGATCCCCTTCCTGCACCAGTTCTGATATTATTTTCTTTCGCATACTGAATAAGATCTCCAACAATTAAAAAATAAGAAGCGAATCCCATAGAATTAATAACTTCAAGCTCATACTCAATTCGTTCAGTGATCTCATCAGTTACTTCCCGGTATACAGACTTTGCACCTTCGTACACAAGATTTTTAAGATAGTCCTCAACAGTTAAGTTTGGATCAGCAATCGGAAAAGCTGGGAGGTAATACTTCCCGGCTTCAAAATTGTATTCAACCCTATCAGCTATTTCCAGAGTGTTATCACAAGCACCTGGGTACTCCGAGTCGTTAAAAAGTGTTCTCATCTCCTCAGAAGATTTAACATAATATCCTTCACCTTCAAACTTAAATCTCGAATCGTCATCAATTGTTGCGTTAGTTTGTACACAAAGCAACGCATCGTGAGCGGAAGAATCTTCTGGATTTACATAGTGTGAATCATTTGTTGCAATTAATGGAGCTGAAAGCTCATTTGATATTTTTAATAAATCCGGAAGTATTAACTCTTGTTGTTTAATCCCATGGTTATGAAGTTCTATATAAAAATTTTCTTTACCAAAAATGTTTTGATACAACTCTGCCTTTTCGAGGGCTTTCTGATAGCTTCTTTCACCTTGATTGTTGCCCTCTTCTACTGAGCCATCTGGAGCCAAGTGCTGAGCTATCTCGCCTCCAAGGCAACCAGATAAAGCTATTACACCTTTTGAATGATTTCTTAATAGCTCATAATCAAGCCTGGGTTTGTAGTAATAACCCTCTGTAAAGGCTTTGCTAGCAAGTTGTACCAGATTCCAGTATCCTTCATTATTTTCTGCTAAAAGTGTTAAATGGTAACGTTTGTTTTTATTTCTATCTGGTCGGTCAAATCTAGATTCTGTTGTAATGTAGGCTTCATATCCAATAATGGGTTTTACTCCATTTTTTTTGGCCACGTTATGAAATTCCAAAGCACCATAAAGGTTTCCATGATCAGTAATTGCAGCAGCGGGTTGGTTAAGCTCTTTTACTCTATCTATGTATGTTTGTATTTTTGCAGCTCCATCCAGCATTGAATACTCTGTGTGGGCGTGTAAGTGTACAAAAGATTTACTCATAAAAACATATTAAAAGTATTTTTTAATAATTACACATCTAACACTTGATTAAAAAAAGAAGGTTCCTCAGAGTTGAAAGAATATTTTTCATTATCTAGGGTAAATTTTAGTACAGCAGAATGAAGCGCAATTGAATTTTCTGGAATTATATAATTTTTAGATGCGGTATAAAGTGTGTCATTAAGTATAGGTGTTTTCATATATTCCATGTGTGCTCTGATTTGATGATTTCTGCCTGTTATGAGGTCAAGTTCAATTCTTGAGATATTTAGATTTTCATAAAAATTTATTAGTTCATAGTTAGTAATAGAATTTCGTCCATTAGTATCAACGGTTCTTTTACTACGATTTTTTAATGAACGAGTTAATGGAAGGTTTAAAATTCCAGAATCTGAAGGGAGGGCTCCCTCGATTAAAGCAACATAGGATTTTTTGATTTCTCTATTCTTGAATTTGCTTTTTAGAAGATTATAAGATTCTAGATTCAAAGCACAAACTATTAGACCTGATGTGACTCTGTCTAATCTATGAACAATTCCCTCTCTATTTTCCTCACCCCAAGACAAAATGCTAGGATGCTCCTTCACAAGATGGTCTCGTAAAGTTAACTCTGTAGATTTATTAGTAGGGTGAGTAAGCAAACCATTAGGTTTATTGTAAATAATGAAATTATCATCTTCGTAGACTACTTTTATGTTATTTATTTTTAAACTCCGAAAATAACAATATGGTGATTCCAATGCTTATTAAGGAATCAGCAAAATTAAAACTTGGAATAAACAGTAGTTCTACAAAATCTGTTACTTTCCCACCGTTATTGGTCACTAGATTCCAACCTCTTTCAGACAAGTTTCCTAGCGCACCTCCAAGTATTAAAATATAAGAATATAGTTCAAGCGATGTATTTTTAGAATCTTTTATTTGAAAAACTAACCACACTAGTACTAATAAAGATACGACATACGTAGTGTTTGTATAATCACTAAGAAATCCGAAAGCTATGCCTGTGTTGTAAGTAAGGTCAATAGTTAAAAAGTTTTCTATTACGACCAGCTCTTGAATATTTTCAACTCTGACATAGTACTTTGTTAAGTTATCTATCAGAGCTAAAGAAATTACTGTAAAAGTTGGGTAAAAGTATTTTTTAAGAATCAATTAAAAGGGCGCAATCTTTACAGTTTGATGAATAAGGCAAAGCCTCAAGTCTTGCTACCGGAATAGCAACTCCACAATTTTCACAAATACCGTATTTTTTCTTCTTTATGAGAAAAAGTGCGTGCTCAACTTGATTCAAGAGATATTTTGTATTTTCATCTAATGTTAACTCTTTTTCTAATTCAAAAGCCATGGAACCACCATCAGCTTCTGATGGATCTGGACTTCTTTCTGCTGAACCTTCAGAAAGCCTGACTTTTTCACGTTCTTCTTGGTGTCTTTCTAAAATGGCTTTCAAGTTTATTTGTTCTTGTTCAAGTTTTTTCTTAAATTTATTAACCGTATTAGCTGAAAGTTTTCTTGTCATATATATTTCCTATTAATTTAAATAGCTTAGTAAATTTCCAGGAAAAGTTAAGTATTTTATAAACTTTTAAATAATCTTTATTAATGACATATTTAATCTAAAAAGCTTTAAAATTTTAAAGATATGTTCAAAAGAGTCAATAATAACATTAATCTTGCATCCCAAGAACAGAATATATCTGCTTACTGGGATGAAATAAATGCATTTAATAACTCAATGGAGAATCGTAAAGATCAGAAAGTTTTTAGATTCTACGATGGACCACCATTTCCTACAGGCAGCCCCCATTATGGCAACCTACTTGCAGGGGTAATAAAGGACATAGTTCCAAGGTATTGGACTATGCGAGGATATTATGTAGAAAGACGATTCGGCTGGGATGTACATGGTTTGCCTATCGAAATGGAGGTACAGAAACAATTGGGGTTAGATGATCCTCAGCAAATTAATGATTTTGGTATAGGTAAGTTCAATGAAGCATGTAGAAGTCAAGTACAAACTAACACAGAAAATTGGGAACGAGTCACAAGAAAAATTGGTAGGTGGGTAGATTTTGAAAATGATTACAAAACTATGGATATTGACTTCATGGAGAGTGTCTGGTGGGTATTCAAAAACTTATGGGAAAATGACTTAATATATAAAGATTATAAAGTTTTACCATACTCTTGGTCAGCAGCCACTCCATTGTCAAATTTTGAAGCCAATATGGACTATAGAGATGTTGAAGACCCCTCAATATTTTTTACACTTACAGCTCGTGGTGACTTTAATAAAATAAAAGAATTAGATAAATTTTTAGTCTGGACAACTACCCCATGGTGCATTCCAGGAAATTTAGCAATAGCTATTGGAAAAGAGATAGTCTATCTGAGAATTCAAATAGCAGATGACATATTTTGGATAGCTAAAAATCTTATTTCAGAGTTAAAGGACTATGAATATAAAGTACTAGATGAGTCAATTGGTGCAGATATGATTGGTGCCGAATACATACCAGCATACAGTGAGTATGAGCACGAATACTCCAATGGAGCATTTAGATTAATTCATAGCGATGACACTAACACTGAAGCTGGCTCTGGTTTAGTTTCCCAAGCTCCCGCATATGGTGAAAGTGATTTTTATGCACTTAAAAATGCAAATATTGACGTGATTGTTGACCCAGTTACCCTGTCAGGTAAATTTGATAATTCAATTAATGGTATTGAGGGATTAAATGTAAAAGATGCAGACAAAGTAATAATGAACCAACTAAAAGAACGTGGTTCTCTTTTCAGCCAAAAGACAGAAATGCACTCGTACCCCTTCTGTTGGAGAACTGGTACTCCTTTAATATATAAAGCAATTCCTACTTGGTTTGTGAGAGTAGAAAAAATAAGAGATCGTATGGTTGAGCTAAATGAAGAAACCCATTGGGTACCGGGTTTTATAGGAGAAAAACGTTTTTCAAATTGGCTTGGAAATGCTCGTGACTGGGCAATTAGTAGAAATAGATACTGGGGAAGCTGTATTCCAGTATGGATAAACACTGAAGATCCGACTGATCAAATCTGTATTGGTTCTATTGAGGAACTCGAAGAGTTAAGTGGTGTTAAGGTAGACGATCTTCATAAACACTACTTAGACGACATTGAATTAGAGATAAAAGGTAAAAAATATGTGAGAACATCAGAAGTTCTTGATTGTTGGTTTGAATCAGGTTCTATGCCGTATGGACAACAGCATTATCCTTTTGAAAATAAAGAAAACTTTTTAGATGGTTTTCCTGCAGACTTTATTGCTGAGGGACTTGATCAAACAAGAGGATGGTTTTACACTCTTACAATTTTATCAGTTGCATTATTTGATTCAGTAGCTTTTAAGAATTGTATAACTACAGGAATGATTTTGGCTGAAGATGGTAGGAAGATGAGTAAAAGTTTAAAAAATTATCCAGATCCTGAAGAATTACTTAATAACTATGGTGGAGATAGCTTAAGAGCTTATTTAATAAATTCACCAGTTGTAAGAGGTGAACCTCTTAAATTTTCAGAAGAAGGTGTTCAGCTAGTTACTAGAAATGTAATTTTACCACTATGGAACAGTTTTACATTTTTCTCTAATTATGCAAATGCAGATGAAATTACAATGGAAGAATTGAGTAAAGCTGACCCTGTTGAAAATAGGCCGTTAATGGATCAGTGGATTATTTCGACTTTACAATCACTTATTAAAACCGTGAACGAAAAAATGGAGAATTATTATTTATATGAAGTTATCCCACCACTAATAAGTTTTATCGAGGAATTAACAAATTGGTATGTTAGGTCAAACCGAAAAAGATTCTGGAAAGAAAAAGGTGTTGATGATCTTGATAAAATAAATGCATTTAAAACTTTGCATGAAGTTTTATTAGAATTTTCAAAGACAATGGCTCCTGTACTCCCCTTCATCTGTGAGCAAATTTATCAGGGCTTAGTTGAAGAGGCAGATACAAGTATCCACTATGAAAACTATCCCGTTGCAAATAACAACTTAATAAATACTCAATTAGAAAAAGAAATCTCAACAGCTAAAGATATTATAAGATCGGCAAGAAATATAAGGCTCAATGTAGAAATGCCTAATAAACAACCTTTAAGAAGTTTAAAAGTTGTTACTAATGATATAAACCTGCAAAATGAAATAAAGAATGTTGAACACATAATACTTAACGAACTAAACGTAAAAGAAATTATTTTTGAAAACAATATATCTGAATGGGTTAAATACGTTTGTAAACCAAACTATCAAGAATTAGGCCCGAAACTTGGAAAAGATGTTACTAAACTTAAATCAGAGTTAGATTCTCTAAATCAAGATGAAATCGCACATATTATTGAGACTAAATCCTTTAGTTTTGATAACCAAAAAATTGATTTGCTCAGTTTAGATTTACAGTTAGTTGCGACAGCTGACAGGCCAAATCAAGATATTGTTAATGATTTTCTAATTTCATTAGATACAAACATAGATGATGAGTTGCTTGAAGAAAGAATCTCTAGAGAAATTGTTTCCCTAATACAGAAGTTGCGTAAAGAAAGTGATTATGACATCACTGATAGAATCATTACTACTATCTCTTCTGAAGATGAAATAGTGCTTTCAGCAATTGAATCGCATGTAAATTATATACAAAATGAGACTCTCTCAGTAAGTTTTTCTACTGTTAAAAAACCTGGGATAGAAGATTTATTGAGCTACACGATTTCAATACAAATTGAAAAGTCTTAACAAACAGCTCTCAATAAATAAGGCTGTAACAGGTTAACTCCAAATATTAAAACCAGCGGTGATAAGTCTAAACCAGCCATACCTATTCTAAGGGTAGGTATTCTTGAACGTATCGGCTCTAAAATTCTTGTAAAACCTTTATCTAATACATATTTTACTTGGCCAAGAGGATGCTCGGGCGACACTTGAACCCAACTTAAAATTATCCATGCGAATAGAGCATATGAGAAAAATCTGAAAAAAAGTATCAGTAAGCTACACATTAATATTGTAAAGACCCAAGGTTTGGAGCCTTTCTCTTTCACTAGATGGGAGTGATGCTGAGGCAGGAAGTAATAAATAAACTCCATCTTTATTAATTGATCTAATTTTTGCATCGCTTATAAAAGCCATGCCTGTTACAAAATCTATAATTCTTCTGCGGTCTGTTTGATCGGATATATCTCGAATATCCATAGCAACAATGTAGTCTTCTTTTACAACATTACCTAAATTGTGAATATCATTAAAGGACTTCAGTACTTTAATCTCTACTTCATCTTTCGGATTATGAATTCTGACATCTCCAACTTGTTCATCTGTAGAAAATCTGTTTTCCGTGGAAGGTCTTACTGTCCTATTTTGTTGAGGTGATTCATTAATACTTACGTTTTGTGGTTGCTTGAGTCCAATTGCTATTAAGAATTTTTCTAACATTATAAAAATATTTTACTACCTACACGGATTATTGTAGCACCGTAATCTAGAGCAATCTCATAATCATCAGACATGCCCATAGAAAGTTCACCTGGATAGTCTTTATACTGAATTTTTATTTTTTCATTTAATTTTTGCATTGAAGAAAAAACCTCTTTCCTATCAGATTCCATATTAGGTATGCACATTAAACCTACTGGCTGTAATCCAAGGGTTAGAGAATAATCAATAAAATCGTTTAACTTATCTCTATTAATACCACTCTTATTGGGATCGTTGTCGATATTTACCTGTATGAAAATGTTTTGACCAGAATGGGTTTTGGAAATTACATCTAACTCCTTCTCTCTGAAAACCGAATGTAACGTCAGACACTTGCTTAATATTTCAGTTATCTTTCTTGATTGGAGTGGTGCTATAAAGTGATAATTACTATCTGGGAAATGTTTGTGGTGTAGATGAAGTTCATCTAACCTATTTTCACCCAGGTCTTTAATTCCAAAATTAATTAATTTATTTATGTCTTCTATAGTCTGATTTTTAACAACAGGTAATAACCTTGCATTGAATTTTGAAATTGTATCAACTATTTTTTCTAAGTTTTTTATATCCATATGAAAGAATACTGTCTTTGTGTCGTTTTATTTTCTCTAAAAGACCAGAAGTTATTATCACAAACAGTACAATTTTTTGATACTTGAATCTGTATGTCGTTTAATTGGCAAAAATTTGTAATTTGTTTAGATAAGTTTAAATATATTTTATTGTTTCTTTTTAATACACTTTCAGGAAACAATTGGGCTACATCATTTTGTATCTCATAGCAACAGCTTTGAGCATGGGGTCCAACTGAGACTTTAATGTTAGTTCCGGTAATTTTCCTCAAAGCCAAGTTGAAAATATCATTTTGTAAACCTTTCCAGCCAACATGTAAGGCAGCAATTGATGCTTCTGTTTGTATTAATACAGGCATGCAATCAGCCGTTTGAATAACTAGTGATATATTTTTGGTTGATGTAATCAATCCATCAGAAGTGAAAATACCTTCTTCTTCAATATACTCAATCTTATTACTGTGAGTTTGATTCATTTGAGCAACATTAAGGAGCATTTCACCTGACGGTTTTTGGCTCCTTAAAATGTCAGCTAATTTATTTCCATCAATTTTGTTACTAAAGTAACTTTGTTCAATAAGAGAAGACTCTATCATCCCTTGATGAAGTCAGGAAGATCGTCACCTCCGGTATCTTGATTTTCATCAAAATCTTTAGGCTTTCTTGTTGGTCTCGGCCCAAATCCGGCAGCAACTACAGTTACTTCAACAGCATCACCTAAGGTTTCATCCACTGTGTGACCAAATATAATTTCAGCATTATCATCTGCACGTTCTGTAATTACTCTTGCAGCTTCATTCACTTCTTGAAGTTTTAAGTCTTCAGATCCTGCTATTGTAATCAAAACACCTTCAGCACCGTCCATATTTGCTTCTAGTAGTGGAGAAGATATTGCAGCTTGTGCTGCATTTGGAGCTCTTTGTTCTCCTGTAGATCTACCAATACCAAGAACTGCGTTTCCTGCATCTTTAAGTATTGTTCTAACATCTGCAAAATCAACATTTATAACACCTGG
Source organism: Actinomycetota bacterium (assembly GCA_014239265.1). Classification (GTDB taxonomy): domain Bacteria; phylum Actinomycetota; class Acidimicrobiia; order Actinomarinales; family Actinomarinaceae; genus Actinomarina. The sequence goes on along the minus strand of JAAZZH010000006.1, from coordinate 43,365 downwards.
ATTTGTTATTAGTCCAGTAATGCCTTTAACACCATTTGCTAAGATTTCATCAGATTTAATGTAAGCTTCGCTTACTTTTATGTCTTTATCGCTTATTTGTAATAACCTATCGTTAGGAATTACAATTAGAGTATCTACTACATCTCTTAAAGCCTGAATTCCTTCTTCAGCCTGAACGGATCTTCTTCTTCCTTCGAAACCGAAAGGTCGAGTTACAACACCAACAGTTAATGCACCTAATTCATGTGCGATATTTGCAATGACAGGTGAAGCTCCAGTACCAGTTCCACCACCTTCGCCAGCAGCAATAAACACCATATCCGAACCTTTAAGTGCTTCAATAATTAATTCTTCAGAATCGATAGCAGCTTGTCGGCCGACCTCAGGATTAGCACCTGCACCAAGGCCTCTTGTTGATTTTCTACCAAGATCAAGTTTCAAATCAGCTTTTGAACCAAGTAGGCTTTGTGCGTCTGTATTGCAAGCTACAAAATCTACTCCGCCAATATTCATTTTCATCATTCGATTGACAGCATTTGTACCTCCACCGCCAACACCCATTACTTTGATTACAGCTGTGTAATTTTTAGGTCTCATGTTTAAATTAACTCCTTTTTGTTTAGTATTTTTTTTATTTTGTTTCATTAAAATCCTTTTTCAAAAAAAGAATATCATTAATACCGTCTTAAACAAATAAATATTTAATATTTTATCTATACCTATAGTTTAGGTTTAGATTATTTACAATTCTCGATTGTCGACTCTGATGTTAAAAACTTGACTGTACCATCACAACTATTATCTGAGAGATAAGTCCCAAGTATTGAAGCTTTCCTTCCTAGGTCAACAGCATCTCCTAGTTGAAATGTGGTCTTACCATAATAAGCGTTGAATGCATCACCGTCATATTTGATCTCTAAAGACTGTTTGGTGTATTGATAGTTATCTAGTGTCTTAAAAAGGGATATCAACTCACCATTAAAACCACTTTCAACTGGGCCATTTTCAATCTTGACTATTGGTAGTGTTTTATCAATTTTTAGTGTGCTTACTATATATGCATTTTCATATAATATTGCGTATGTTTCAACTGATGACCTTAAATCTATTAAGTTTGCAAGCTGTTGGTATAAATCAATCGAAATGATGAGCTTATTTGGCAATCTTTTAGTTATGTTTAGATTTTTAATGTCAGGATTGTCTTTATAAATCTGGTCAAAAGAATTTTCATCAACAAACCAAATAGATCTTCCGTATAATGAATTTAAACTTTCCATAAAAAGTTGATCTTCCATTGAGTGATCTATTTCAGAAATACGAAATTTTTGAGACGAGCTATTAATGATTATTAAGGAAGTAACTAATACTACCAATGCAAAAGTTAGGAACGATTTAAAAAAACGTATTTGATTGAGATTAAATTCGTTCATGTTTATTTAAATTTACCGGCAAATATAATCTCTTCCGTTAAGGAAATATCAAATTTTTGATGAACTATATCTTTTACATATTTTACTAATTCATACAGTGACTGAGCTTTTGAATCTTTCTGTGCAACAAAGAAATTAGCATGTTTTTGACTCACTTCTACCCCTCCTATTGAGAAGCCTTTAAGACCAGCTTTTTCGATGAAATAACCAGCTGATCCATCTTTGGGATTCTTGAAAACACTACCAGCATTGTATATCGCTGGAGGTTGTGTTTTTTTTCTGCGATTAAGATATTCACTCACTTGACTTTGGATCACAACAGGATCACCTTTTTCTACTGCGAAATCTACAGAAACGACCATTTTATTCTTTAGATTTTTTGCAGTTCTATATGAAAATTCAAAAAAGTCTTTACTTTCTGATTCAATTTTATTCGTTTCAAAATTGTAAAAAGTTACTGATTTTATATGATCAGAAAATTCATATCCATATGCACCAGCATTCATCTGAACAGCGCCACCAACTGATCCAGGAATGCCAATCAGCCACTCAAGGCTACTAATTGAGTTATCTTTTGAAAAGCGTGCAATATCAGGAAGGTAAGTAGAGGCACCAAGACTCAAAATATTCTTTTCTATATTTAAGTCAATGAAATTAAAATCTGGCTTTATAATAGTGCCTTCATAACCTTCATCTGAGAAGACTATATTTGAACCCTTTCCAAGTATTATTAAGTCTTTATCTCGGATATTAAAAACAGTATTCTCTAACTGTTTTAATGAATTGATTTCAAAAAAATTATGACAATAACCACCAAATTTATAGGTTGTAACCTCTGAAAGTTTTATGCTAGTTTTTTTCATCTAAATACTTTAATATTTGTGGTCCTAATAGTGTAATATCTCCAGCACCTATTGTGAGGATTACGTCACCACTATTAACCTTACCTCTTAAATAACTTGGCACAGCCCTCATAGACTTTATGTATTTAATATTCTTATCCTCGAGATTTTTACTCGAAACACCTGGAATAGGTAATTCACCAGATGGATAAATGTCAACAACAATGGCCTCGTCTGCCTTTAGTAATGACATTCTGAATCTTTCTAAATGCTCTTGCGTTCTTGTGTATCGGTGCGGTTGAAATACTACATATAACTTACCTTTAACGTAGCTTTTTAGCGCAGTAATTGTGGCATCAATCTCAGTAGGATGATGGCCATAGTCATCGTAAATGCTTATGCCAGAAGTGGATCCAAGAAACTCTGCTCTTCGTCTTACACCAGGAAAGTGTTTAATAGCTAGAAGTGAATCTTCAATAGAGATTCCATTTAAATAAGCAATACAAATGGCTCCAGCAATATTTGATTTAAAATGATCTCCAATCATACTTGTTTCAATTAGGAAGTCGGTACCGTCATGTGAAATAATCTCAGAATTTTTTATTATAATTTCAGATTCATCTGAAGATGAGTAACTATAAACCTTTTTAGATATTTTTAACTTTTTCAATTCCAAATTATCTAAATTTAAGACTACATTATTACTTGTATTCTCAATAACATTTTTAAACGCATTGATTAAATTTTCAAAATTTAAGTAGTAATCTAGGTGGTCCTCATCTATGTTGGTGACTAATAAATCATCGAGATGTAAACTGTTAAAAGTATTGAATGCTTCATCTGCTTCTAAAATTAATACTTTATTATCAGCTCCATAGTGTCCTCCAATTCCATTAAAAGAAGTGACTCCCCCAAAGATATATGAAACATTGCGTTTATTGTAATGAAATATGTGTGCAAGTAAGGCTGTTGTGGAGGTCTTTCCATGGGTGCCAGTTACTCCGATAACATAATAATCTTTAGTTAATTCCTGAAGAAACTCCGGCCGAGAGAGTATGTTTTTACTTTCAGTATTTGATAATAAATTCGTTTTAGCTAAATTAAATGCCGTTGAGTAAATATATAAAGTATCTTTGTCGTACGTTATATCCTCAAGGTCAAAATCAATGTTAATATTCTCTTGTTCAAGAGTATTTGTTATATAAGATTTTCTTTGATCATACCCTCCTACATTAAATCCTGCTTGGGACATATATTTTGCTATTGAACTCATACCAGTGCCACCAATACCCAAAATGTATACATTTTTATAACTATTCATTATTACTTTCGCTGATAATTTTAAAGATATCATCATTTCCAACCTTGATTTGATACGATGAAAAGTTTTCATCCAAGTAGTCAAATTTATATTTACAAATATTGTGTATTAATTCAGAAAATTCTTTGTATTCAATTACTACTTTAGCATTTCCATTTTTTTCAAGATAGTTAGCATTTAGAGTCTGATGGCTTGCAGTGGTTCCATGTTTGAATGGAATTAACAACTGAGGAATATTTAGATACGCGGCTTCTAATATTCCACCACCAGCTCTGGAAATTTGGAAATCAACAGATTGATAGTAATCATTCATGTCATAGAAAAACTCAACTTGACGATAAAAAGATTTATCAAACTTAATAGTATTAGCTTTCATTGGTCCAGTAATATGAAGAAACTCTACATCATAGTTATCAAATTCTTCAATAAATTTATAAATAAATTGGTTTATTTCTTCTGAACCTTGACTTCCACCTTGTATCCCAATAGTAAAGTTTCTGTTTGTATTTTTTTCGATTACTTTTTTGGTATCTATATTCAAAATAGGTCCAGTAAAAAGAGTATTTTTTCTATTTAAATTTTTTGTTTCAGGGAATGATTCAAAAACAGTACTTGGAAAATAAGATGCTACCCTATTGCCAAGGCCAGCATATTGATTTTGCTCTTGAATATAAAACTCCGAACGAAGTATCAAACTTATTAGTGCTGCATATGGAGCAATATATGCACCGGTAGTTAATACCGTATTTATTTTTTCAGTTTTAAGTTCCTTGTAAACCTCCCATATTGTCCTGATGAACTGACCAATATTAACTAAGTATCCAAATATCCCTCTAGTGGATATAAAAAATTCTTTTTGAATAATCTCGACAGTCATATCTTCGAAGTACTTAACCCCTCTTTTATCTGAAACGATGATGATATCTTCCTCGGGTACACCAGATTCCAATAATCTTTTTATTAGATTTTTAGCCGGAAATATATGACCGCCTGTACCTACACAAAAAAAACAATATCTTTTATTCATTGTATAACGTTTCATTATGCGCCAAAGATAGTCCAATAAAGATTGAAACCATTGCAGTTCCTCCATACGAAATGAAAGGGAGTACTATCCCTGTAATTGGAAGAAGTCCAACAGCACCTCCAAGATTGATGATGGTTTGTAAACCAACCCAGGTTCCAAGTCCAACTAGTATTAGTTTTTTAAAACTATTGTCTGTTGTTAAAGCCATGCCATAGAAAGATATTATTAAAATTAAAAATATTATTGTAAGTATTAATATACCAATAAATCCATATTCTTCACCAGTAATAGAAACAATAAAATCAGTATATGCGTTTGGCAGCATCCCCCACCTAGCTCTAGATGTACCTGGCCCTAGTCCGGTCAGTCCTCCAGAACTAATTGCAATCCAACTTTGATTTAGCTGAAAACAATCTCCAAGTAAATCAACACCTTCTTGACATTTACCAGTTACAAAAGTTTCAATTCTCTGACGTCTGTAATCTGAAGCATTTGCGAATAAATAAAGAGGAAATACTGATAGCGATAATATTGCTGCTGGATATCTTGCTTTGATATCTGAAAATACGATCTGAACAAAAAAAATGCCTAGTATTGTTAATGTTGTTCCATAATCGGGTTCTAAATAAATTAAGAAACAACAGACAATTGGTAACAGTATTGCGCGTTGTAAATAGTACCTATGAGAGTGTTCATTTTTTAATTCAGATAATTTATGGGCAACCCATAAAATAATTATTGGTTTTGCAAACTCACTTGGCTGAAAATATACGGGCCCTAAGTCAATCCATCTCCTACTTCCGCCTACTACTACGCCATATGCAAGTACTAGAAAAAGTGAAAGTGTTATAAGAACTATAAAAGTGTTAGAAAATTTTAAAATGAATTTATATGAGACGCTTTTCACTAAGTTGAAAATAATTATTCCAATTACCAAAGAGGCCACGTGACGCTTAATAAAATAAAAATTATCGTCGTATTGATTTAGACCTTGTACTGAAGAAGCTGATATTTGTAAAAGTAGACCGAATGTAACTAGAAACCAAATTGCATATAAATTCATTTTCTTAAAAAAAGTATTACTAATATTAATCATTTGGAAGCCCCATGCTTAATATTATATTTTTAAAATAATCGCCTCTTATTTTATAATTTTCGAAGTCATTAAAACTCGACCCACCACAGGAAAATAAAACTATCTGATTACTACTTATCATTGATGATAATAATTTTTTCAATTGGTAAATATCATCTATATAAATGATATCAGCATTATGACTACCAAGATTAACATTCATGCCCTTTGGAATTATTATATGTTTAAAAGTTGGGTCAATATTTAACTTATTTTGTACTGTTTCCTTTGTGATGCCATGAAGTATTAAAATACCTTCCTCATCACAGCCGGAAAATAGCTTACTTCCTTCAGATACAGCATGATAATTTGTTGCTTTAGAATCATTAATAAATGTAAGATTTTTACCCTTAACCCTCAAGAACTGTTCCATTCTATGTTCGTAGTTCATTTCGTTATATTTTATATAATCAATAAACCTTTCATACAAAACCCTTCCACCAATTTTCTTTACTGTTTCGGAGAGAGCTGAAAGTAGTTCCTTGTGAATTTTTATATTATGATTATTTACATTGGCATCATCAGAAAGGTTTTTTTCGATTATTCCATAATTGGATCCAATTATTTTTCTATCCATTGTTTTATTAGTCAAAAAACTTAATATTTTTACTTTTGAATTTGCATAGTTCTCAATATTTTGATGCCAATCAATATGATCTGGGAAAATATTAAGAATGACTGCTAAATCAAGATTTAAAATATTTGTGTAATGTAGCTGGTAACTAGAAAGCTCTAGAACCAAATACTCATATTTATTTTCTAAGATTTCCAGAGGAGACACTCCTATGTTGCCAGCAGAAAAAGAGGTAATACCATTAATATTTAAAAATTTTACAAGTTCACTTACAAAAGTTGTTTTACCATTTGTTCCTGTAACACCAATAACTTTACCGGTATAGTTCATAGCAAAAATGTCAATATCTGTCTTAATTGGAACTTTTTTATCCAGAAATTGTTGTACAAGATGATGATCTGGTCTTAACCCAGGTGAGATTATTACCTCGTCAATAGAATCTAAATATTTTTTATTGAAGATTTTCGAGTTTTCTACTTTCTTGAGCTCACTGTCGTCATCATCGTGTATAAGATAGTCAGCACCTATTTTGTTTAAATAATTTTCTACTGATTTTCCAGTTACACCATAACCAAGAATTAAATATTTCAATTAGTTACCAAATAAAACCCAGTCACCATAGAAGAGACCGAGCGCTATCACAACAAAGATTCCGTTAACTATCCAAAATCTAACTATTATTGTAGTTTCAGCCCAATTGTTCATCTCAAAGTGGTGATGTAAAGGAGCCATCTTAAAAACCCTTGTTCCACGAATCTTAAATGATGCTACTTGAATAATTACTGACAAAGCCTCTACTACATACAACATACAAATAAAAAATATGAGTGCATCTGCGCCAATTGCGAAAAAAATAATTGGAAACATGGCCCCAATGAAATGTGATCCAACATCTCCCATTATTATTTTTGCAGGATTTGTATTCCACCATAAGAAACCAAGACACGACCCTGCTATTGATGAGACTAAAATTGACAAATCTAATGAAAGAAAAGCATCGTTCATAAAATTCGTATAGTAATTCTGATGTCTAAATATCCAGAAGGTCATAACTAGAACTCCGCCAAATGAAACAGTTGAAGTACCTGCAACTAATCCATCTAAACCATCAGTTAAGTTAACGGCGTTTGTGAAGCCAACGATAAAAAGTACAATTATAAACCACTTAGCAATACCTATATCAACTCCAAAACCACTAAAAAGGTAGAGAGTGGTGCTTAAATCCCAAGTGTAAAAATAATAACTAATTATTGATGCAACAATAATCTGCAAAATTATTTTGTTTTTAGCATTTAGGCCTAAATTTCTACCTTGTTGGACTTTTAAGAAATCATCTATAAATCCTACTGATGCCATTAAAGTCCCAAATAGTAATAGAGAAAGTACTTCCGGGACTATATAATCAATCTCCACTTTAAATCCTTGACCAATTGTCCAAAAATTAATATGTGCAATTAAAAAACCAAAAAAAGTACCAGCGGCAATAAAAACTCCTCCCATGGTCGGTGTCCCTTTTTTGTGGTCATGAAAATTTAGCTCTTCTTGAATTGACTGTCCTATATTTTTTGATTTAAATAAATTAGTACCTATTGCAGTAAATAATAAAACAAATAAGAAACTCAATCCTCCAGAAACTATTGTTGCTATCATTTCATATCTTCAATTAAATTACTTATCATTACAGAATCATCGAAATCTACAAACCCCTCGTTAAGTTCTTGTTTACTTTCATGTCCTTTACCTAATACTAATAGAACAGATTTACCCAGAAGTGAATCCAGACCTTTCTTTAAAGCTGCCTTTCTATCTAGAACAATCTCTACTTTTTTATTTAAATCTACTCCTTCAAGAATTTCTTTTGCGATTGTCATTGGATCTTCTTTTCTGGGATTGTCATTTGTAATGATTATCTGATCAGCTTTGTTAGCGGCTTTTCCCATATTCACTCTTTTGTATGAATCCCTGTTTCCCCCCGCTCCAAAGACAATGATAATTTTTTCATATTTTTCTTGAACTGCTTCTATTGCTTTATCTATTGCTTCGGGTGTATGTGCGTAATCAACATAAACATCATTATCTAAATAAGAAAATTTTTCGAATCTACCTTTTGGATTTTTAATATTAACGGTTTCTAATAGAATTCTATCTATTGATAATGTATCTGAAAAGTGCGCCATACCAACAGCTAATAAATAATTCATTTCACAATTAGGACCTATAAATGGAAGTATTACGCTGTAATCGTGATTATCAATCTTAAAGCTGACAAGAGTATTGCTTTCAGAACTTTTTATTTCCTTAATAAACATATCATTTTCTTTTTTAAAACCAATACTCCATGATTCTCCATTAACCTCTTTATTCAGTCTTGTACCCCAATGTTCGTCTATGAATACATACTGTTTAGAAAAATTTTTATTAAATAGTTTTTTCTTAGCATCAAAATAAGTGTCGATATTGTCGTGGTAGTCAAAGTGATCCTGTGAAAGGTTTGTAAATCCTGAAACTAGGAATTTCATTCCTTTAAGTCGATTTTGGTCTAATGCGTGTGAGGATACTTCTAAAACTATATTATTAATATGCGTATATTCTTTTTTTCTCAATAATTTAAATATGTTAAAAAGCTTTGGTGTTGTAAGGTGTTCCTCTCTCGTTATGTCCTTGAATAAATAGTCCTCTGTTGTTCCTATAAAGAGAGAGTCCTCACCTAGTAGCTGGTTGAGATAATATCCAGTAGTAGTTTTACCATTAGTGCCAGTGAGTCCGAAAAAGTTTTTATCCACATATTCTGGGTACATTTTTTTTATGACATGATTAAACACATCTTCATAATTTTCGAATTTAACAACCTTTTCAGATGCAATATCACAATTTATAGAAGTAATTATTAATTTAGCTTTTTTATTAATAGCTTCAGTCACATATTTATTTAATTTTGTTCTATTGTTTAAATTAATAATTAAAACACAGTCTTCAAACACATCAAGAGTACTATTTACTAAATTATCAAGATTTATATCCAAATCATTGAAAATTTGAATTTCTTTAGAAATATCCATCATTCACCTGGAACTAGATAACTCACGATGGTTTTAAAAATCGGAGCAGCTGTAGAACCTCCTGTAACATATTCAGAACGTGGAGAAATTGCAGCACCCCATAGTAAAACAGATCCAACTACAGGTCCTTCATCAGTTTCGATAAATCCAGTAAAAGATGTATTGAATCTAGAATTTGAATAACCAATCCCTTCGATGTGTGTCCTACTTGTACCGGTCTTACCGCCGATTGTATAATTATCCATTCTTAGGGACTTACCAGTACCATTTTTTCCCTCGACTACGTTAATTAATAATTCTTTGAGCTTCATTGCTGTTGATTCTGAAATAATCTCAATTGAACTTTTATTATTACTTATTCCTCTGGTCAAAGTTAAGTCTACATTTTTTCCACCATTAGCAATAATGCTATAAGCTTTTACCATTTGATATTGAGAAACATCAATTGAGTATCCTATTGAAAGTGAGCTTAGACATGTTTTACAAGTATTATATTCCGTAAAGCCTCCCCTAGTTTCACCAGATAATTCAATTCCGGTTTTTTCAGAAAAGCCAAACCTTTTTAAAAATTCTTCAATATCTTTTATATCTGAACTTTGAGTTGCAAGAATTGTTCCAACGTTTGATGATCTCTCAATTATTTCCTTTACAGATAAAATATATTTCTCGTGCTTAAGAAAGTCATGAAAACAACCTTTATCCTTTCCTTCGTAATTTATAGCACATGAACCATTGATAATTTCAATTTGATCATCAACTTCAAATGTTGTTGTTGCTTGAATTAGGTTGTTTTCTATTGCTGAGCCAATTGTGAAGATTTTCAGTGCTGATCCAGGTTCATAATTAGCTCTTCCGCTAATGAGATTTATATTAAATTTTTCAGTTTCAGGGGATTTTTTTTCTGCAGAGATAATGATCTCCCCACTGAGAGCATTAGCAAATACAACTGAACAATTGTATGCTTTTGTTTCGGATAATGCTTGTGCGCAAAGATTCTCACTTAAATACTGTAGATCACCATCTATAGAAAGTATTATGTCATCACCATGGACAGGTTGTATTGTACTTATTTCTCCTTGAGGAATAATCGATCCATTAGGGGCAGCCTCATATCTTAACTCTCCATTTCTACCAGTAAGTAAAGTGTCGTAATATAGCTCAAGGCCCTCGATTCCGTTATTGTCTGGGTCTACTCTTCCAACAATATTCTGTAGCGAATTCGAGTGTAATATTCTTTTAGACGATAACTCTGGGTAAAGGCCTTTATAATTCCAACTTTTAATTTCTTTTCCTATTTCAAAATCAACATTTCTTTTAATATAGAAATATGAATTTCTAGATTCAAGCTCACTTAAAATTTTATTTTCTTCCATGTCCAAAAATAATGAAAGTACTTCAGATAGTTCTTCTTTCTCTGAGACCTCATTTGGCCGGATACCAATATTATAAGACTGGACACTACTAGAGATAACATTAAGGTTTCTGTCGTAAATAGATCCTCTTGCTGCTTCTAAAACCTCTACTCTTTCTCTGTATGACAAAGCTTGGTTCTGAAAATATTCAGATTTGGAAAATTGAAGATCGTAAACAGTTGATATAAAAAGTGCAGCACCCGTTAGGAAAGTTGCATTGACAAGTATGAATAATAGAATCTCCTTCACTTTTTTAAAGTTCATTTACCAAACCCTAAAACTGTTGTAGCTTCTCTATTTTCAGACATAGATTTATACGGCGCAAATAAATCTCTACTTGTTTGTTGGATATCTAGTCTGGTATATGCATTATTTTTAGAAAGTAAATCAATATTTTGTATTGAATAATTTTCAATATAGAGCACGTGGGTAGTTTGTTTTTCTCTCTCTAGTTCAATTATTTCAAGATTTAACTGATTAAGTTCTGAAGAAATGGAATTTATTTCTAAATTTAAATATAAATTAAAAATTACAGAAAATACAATTGCAATGAACGTACTACGAAAAATTAGTTTTCTACTCATAGCTTTATCACAGATCTCATAATTGCTGACTTTGATCGTGGGTTGGAAGAGATTTCTTCTGGACTAGGTGTATATTTTTTCTTCTTTAGATAACGAAATTCTTGTTCTATATCACAGTTGCATATAGGAGCTTTTGGATCACAAATACAATCAATCGTTAAGTTTTGCATAAAATTTTTTACAATTTTGTCTTCAAGTGAATGATAGGAAATACATATAATTGCACCATCAGTGCTGATATGTCCCTTTATGTCAGTTAAAGATTTTTTTATCTCTGATAACTCATCATTTACTTCAATCCTTAAACCTTGAAATATTCTTCTTATAGTTTTATTTGTGAATATTGGATTTTGTCGTGGAATTGCATCCTTAATTAAACTAACTAACTCGAAAGTTGTATTTACTGGGCGAAGCTCTACAATTTTCTTTGCTATTTTGAATGCATACTTCTCTTCGCTGTAGTTATTGAACACATCCAATAACTCTTGTAATGTGTAATCGTTAATAACATCCTTGGCAGTTAAATGGGAATCTATATCCATTCTCATATCTAAATCTGCATTTTGCTGAAACGAAAAACCTCTTTCAGATTTATCAATTTGATGAGATGAAAGACCGAAATCATAAAAAATACCACTTATAGGTGTTGATTCAGTGTCATTAAGATAGCCTGAGATTTCAGAAAAATTCAGTTTAATTACATTATCATCATTTTTTTTTGCTGCAATAGCTTCTGGGTCTCTATCGAAACCAAGTAAATCTAAATCCTTGTAATCTTTAAATGTTTGAAAATGTGAACCATATCCATAAGTAGCATCTATAAATAGTCCTTTTGGGAGTGCCTTAACTATTGAAGTAACTTCTCCAACCAATACACCACTGTGTGGTAAATACTCTGCCCTGTTTGTATTCATACCCAGCTCTCTAGAACTGGCACCAATTGGAAAGTTGGGCGGAGTAAGGGTATTCCAATTTAGTTGTCTAGAGAGCTGGCTATGAACCTATCCTTTCACTTCATTTATATTCGCAAATGCATCATCAGAGTCACTTTGGATTTTCTTCCATGTTTTGGTTGCCCAAATTTCAATAACTGGACCGGATCCTGTAACAGTTACATCATCATTTTCTTTGATAGAGCTATAAGCTCTTAGGTTTTCAGGTATTTGAATTCTTCCAGCAGAATCAAGAGAGGAATCCACCGCACCAGAAAATAATGCTCTTCTTAACTGTCTTGAAGTTTTGTCAGTTGATGGCAGAGAAGCCATCTTCTCAGATTCTTGATTCCAGTTTTTCTTTGTCAGAATTTGTAAGCAGTTGTCGAGTCCCTTAGTAACTACACAGCCCTGTTGAAGCTCTTTCCTGAACTTAGAAGGTATAACGACTCTACCCTTCGAATCCATTGTATGTTTATATTCACCAAGGAACACTTTTCCGCCTTTCGTGCCTTGAACCACTCTGTGACATTATATGACACTTTATGACATCTTGCAACACAAAATGATAAAAAAAATTATGTAAGGACTAAATACTCTTTCCAATCCGGGTCAGGATTGTTACCAATAATTGTTTTGATCCAAAAGTTTCCCTCAGGTATTTTTGGAATAATTTTAAGATTCAAACTAGTTTTATTCAATAATTTGTCTGCTTTTAAAAGATTACATTTTTTACAGCATGCAACTACATTACTCCATTCATGAGAACCACCCTTAGACTTTGGAATTATATGATCTATTGACTCAGCAGCATTACTACAGTATTGACAAGCATAAGAGTCCCGTATAAAAATATTTTCCCTATTTAGAGCTACTCTCCTCGCATATGGAGCTTTTACAAAATAAGTCAAAACAGCTACTTTTGGAATAGCAACAGATTGGCCAACAGATCTTAATTTTATATCTGATTCTTTAAGAACATTTATTTTTTTACTAAACAAAAGTGCAAGTGCTCGTTGTGGTGTAGCTAAAGAAAGTGGTTGAAAAGTAGAATTTAATATTAGTGTCTTGTGAGTATTCATGTTACCCACAGTAAATAGCTCTCAGTGGATTAAGCTTGCATTTCTTGATTAATGACATCTTCTTCAACTTTAGTTAGTAAGTTTAAAAATCTTTCTTTATCAAGCTCAAATTTTGAGACATCTTCTTTTACTTCTTTAGCTATATCATCAATTGTTTCAAAGAATGCAAGTTGTCCAGACTTGAGTGCGTCAAAAACTTGGTCCTCTTCGACAGAGTATATTGTCTCCCCATCGGAAACTAACTTTATTTCTGAAAGTTCAGAAATAAGATTTCCATTTTTAGATAAGTATTTCCATGCTCTCCTTACTCTTTGAATGCTCATTCCATTATCTAAGAGAGTTTTAACCACTCTTAGGGAGACTATGTCTCTGAATGAATAAAGTTTTGGAACACCGGGCTTGCCATTTGAAGACTGAATACTTGGTGACACAAGTTTAACTTTGTCCCAATATCTTAATTGGTGCGAAGTGCAACCAGTTAAATAACTCGCTTGCTTTGATGTAAAAGCATCTCTTTTCAAAACCTTACTCCTAAATAGTGATGTATATTAAATTTAATTAAATCTATTTAGTTTGTCTAGAAGTATCTTTATTTCTTATTACAGAATAAACCTGTTTAAAATTCCATTCGTTTATATTCTCTGCTTTGAGCAATGCTTTGGTGTTTCTTACGAAGACATATCCAGATACTGCCATCAATGCGAAGCCAGCCATAGCAATAACCGGTTGTACGATGTAGCTTCCTAGCATTGTAAGTAATCCTAAAACAAATGTGCCAAAAGAAATAACAGATCTAGTTCTTGAAAAACTAGAAAGAGTTGATGTCTCTACTGTCTTAGCCAAATCCGGATCTTCTTTTGAAAGCTCCAGTTCAATCTGTTTTAATATTTCTTCTTCTTTTTTGTTTAATGCCATGTTTAGATTTTAATATAAATTGAAACTACCCTGTAATTATGAGCAATTTATTTTTAAGACATGGTGAGGTTCATAATGTTAAAAATATTATGTATGGCGATATTCCGGGATACCGATTAAGTCTAAATGGAATCAAACAAGCGATAAATGCTGGAAAATTTATCAACGAAAACTTTAAAATAGATAAAATTATCACCTCCCCTATTTTAAGAGCAAGGGAAACTTCAAAACTTGTCTCTGAATTTTTAAAAGTTGGAATTGAAGTTTCTTATAATCTTTACGAATGGAGCGGAGTAACGGGTTGGTTGGGTACAACTTTTGATGAATTCTCTGTAACTAAGGACTACCCGAAATACTTAAATAATCCGCTTGAGGTTGAGAATACAACTGAAGATTTACAAATTGTTTTCGAAAGAGTTAATGTTGTTTATGAAAACTTCAATAATACATTATTTGTGTCTCATCAAGATACGATCAGAGCTTTTACATACTACAAAACTAAATCTAGTGTTTTCAATGAAAATAAACCGATGCATTGTGGAATACAAGAAATTAAAAATGGTGAACTATTAACTCATAATTATTGAGACATAGTTAGAAGATAGTACAACAAAGTTAACGCTCCACCAAAAAACAATGAGAAACTAGAAATTCCAACCACAGGTTCAAGAAATTTAAAGAACTTAGATCTAAATATTTCTAAGTAGTTTTCAACTACAAACCTACTAAAAATAAATGCACCAAAACCCGCAACTATAAAATAAACAAAGCTCAATAATGTGATCCAAGGATTTACAATAACCATATTAAGCTAAACTTAATATCCTTATGAAATTTAGCAACAGATCTAAAGTAATTGTTTATCTTCTGACAACCTTTTTAGCTAGCTATATCGGCTACGTTTTAGGTAATGCCTTTTGTGCATCTGATTGTTTAACAGATATTTTATTAAATGTATTAATTTCAAATTCTGTTGCACTAGGTGGAGTTTTCGTTTTAGTTAATTTATCTGAAAAATCAATAACTGAATGGAATCAGATGTCAATGGAAGAAGAATAGTTAATAGCTTCAACTATAGAATTTACTTCATTAATACTGACATCTTTATGGAAAACTAATCTAATAATATCTTTTTTAATAAATCCAGAAATTATATTATTTTCTTCCAGTTTTTTTCTGAATATTTCAGCACTATCAGGTGTGTCAAATGAAAAAAATAACATATTAGTCCCTTTATAGCTGGCAGTATGGAAAGATCTATTATCTTTTTCAATTGAATTGTTTACATCAGAGGCTTTCTTGTGGTCTTCGAGAAGATGATCTCTATTCTCTATTGCATATCGTGCCGCAGAAGCAATAATACCTACTTGCCTCATCCCCCCTCCAAGTTTCTTTCTATACTCCCTAGCTTCATTAATAAAATTTTTATCACCCATAAGCATCGAGCCAATAGGCGCACCCAGCCCCTTTGAAAAACAAAAAGTTAAACTGTCGCAATATTTTCCATATTCTATAGATTGAGGATCGGTGAGTATCGCATGCCAAATTCTTGCACCGTCCATATGAAATTTCAATCCATTAGATTTAGAGATTTCAGATAAAGTTTTAATGTGTTCAAAAGGAAGTATGCTTCCACCTGAAGCAAGGTGAGTATTTTCTGAAGCCAAAACTTTTATTAGCGGCTTGTTAACTTTAGACTCCTTTATTGTTTCTGAGAGGCTGTCCAGGTCATAAACTCCACTTGTGCTCTCAATGTCTCTAAATTGTGTTCTAGACAGGAAGGCCGCTGCACCATGCTCATAATTTTTGATATGTGAGTCTTTTGTAGTTATCACTTCTTCACCTGGATTACTGTGAATTAATAAGGAGATTTGATTTCCCATTAAACCTGAAGTTACAAAAAGACCACTTTCGAATCCCATTAGTTCAGAGCAATAGTCTTCAAGACTGTTTACAGTAGGATCCTCTTTATATTCATCATCACCTAGTTCAGCCTCTAATACTTTTTCTAACATTTCTTTAGAGGGCTTCGTAACGGTGTCAGAGCGTAAATCAATCATGATTATATTTTATCATCGAAAAAAATTTGCATGTTTTTCATAGCTTGTCTAATCCTTTGTTTATTTTCTACAAGTGCAATTCTGATATGCCCCTCTCCTTCGCTTCCAAATCCAATACCGGGAGAAATTGCAACATTTGATTTTTCTAAAACAGCTAATGAAAAATCCATAGATGTCTTTTTTGAAGCTAGCGGAATTTTTGCCCAGACAAACATTGTTGCGTTAGATTGATAAACATCGAATCCAAGAGATTCTAGACTTTCAGTAACTAGTATTCTTCTTTCTCTGTAAATGTCTGAAACTTCTAATGGATATTCATCTAAGTCATTTATTGCAACTGTAGAAGCTATTTGAATTGGCTGAAATGTTCCATAATCAATATAGGACTTGAGTTTTGTTAGTGCCTGTATAGCTTCCTTGTTTCCTATAGCAAATCCTACTCTCCAGCCAGCCATAGAATATCCCTTAGTAAGTGAGTACAACTCAACGGAGTTTGTTAATTCTTTATCTGACTGCAAAAGAGATGGAGGTCTTGGTCCGTCAAAATAAACATCCGAATATGCAAAATCATTTACTATAAGAAAATTGTGCTTTCGAGCAAGAAAAACTAGTTCCTCGTAAAAATCTTGTTTGACTGTAATTGTTGTAGGGTTATGAGGAAAAGATACTAAAACTACTTTTACATCTATTGTGGTCAGAACATTTACTAACTCTGATAGAAAATCTTCAGGATTTAAGCATTTAATTTTTATGGGGTTTCCTCCAGCAATTAGAGGGGCATAATGATGTATCGGATAACTTGGGTCAGGAACTACAATATTGTCACCCTTATCAAGAACAGACATGAGTAAATGTGTCAAACCTTCTTTGCTGCCAATAGTATTCACGATATTTTCACCCTCGTGCAAATCCACATCATAGATTCTTTTGTACCTGTCTTTCATTGCGGTTCTTAAACCTAGTATTCCTTTTGAAACTGAATATTTATGATTTTTTTTATTCTGTGCCGATTCGATAAGCTTGTCAACAACTCTTGTATGGGTGGGAATATCTGGGTTACCATAACCTAGGTCAATTACATCTCTTCCATTTTTTCTCGCTTCTAGTTTCTGTTTATTAATTTCATTGAAAAGATACTCCGGAAAATTATTTACTAGTTTATTTGAAAAATTGCTCATGTGAAGATTTTATCTACCTCAGAGTAGAATTTCTTTGTATTTGTATCTTTTAATACAATTATTTTTTCAAAACTATCCGGTAAACTTGTACCAACATCACTAGGTTTTATACATTGACTAAATTTACCAAATATAGGCGCATTTTTAGGAAGATCTTCCGAAAGGTTGATTAAATCTTGAGAATTTCCAAGCCATTGGTTAATTCCAATGGAGTATTTGCATACTAGTTCTATTTTTTTCTGTGAGGTACCTCCAAGAAATAAATTTCTTCCATCCAAGGAAAAAGTATATTCACTGATCAACTCAGAGATTATAGAATCTAAGTCATATGCATATTTAGGAGTTGTGTTTGTATATTTATTGTCTCCAGTTCCTAGACCAAGTCTAAAATCTTTAATTTCCATAATTGGGTTAATAAAGTTAGAAAAAAATAAATCTTTTTTCCTACTATTGATATTAAGAACACAGAGACCTAGCTTGAAATTATTTTCGTGACTTTCCTGGAGTAATGACAATGCCTTTTTGATGTCATATACAGCCCTATTTTCGTCCACTGGGTTTACGGAATGATCAAACAAGTAAACACAGTCAACTTGATTTTTAGATAGATAACTTATTTTGTACTGATAATCTTTCTCGAAAAAACTTCCTGGTAGAAGTACAGAAATATTTTTATTCATTTCGAGCTATAAGTGCAGCACCAACTATCCCTGCTTCTCCTTTTTGAGTTGAGACTAATATTTGTGGAAAAACCCGTGATGGAAACTTAAATCTATTTTTGATATCTTGATCAATTAGAAGTACTAAATCATAAGGCTTGCCAGCCATAGAACCTCCGAGAATAAAAGCTTCATTATCGAATATCTCAAAAAGACTAACTAAACCATTTGAAATATTTACAATTATTTTATCTCTTGTTGCTGACTCTTCACTGTTTAAGTTGATTGATCTATCAAAAATTATTGATCCAAGCTTTTCTTCAGAAAACTTCATTGCTAGTTCTGATTCTGGGTATTTTTTAGACAACCTTTTACATTCGTTTGTCCAAGCGGCTGCAGAAGTACTAGCTTCGAAACACCCAGTTTTTCCACAGTTACATAAATATTCCTCGTTACCCTTTGAGGTGAGCATATGGCCAACTTCACCTGCACTCCCAGAACCCCTAATTAGTTTTCCTCCAGCAATTATTCCACCACCTACCCCCGTACCGAAGGTAAGCATTATTAAATTAGAAAATTTATTTGAATAGTGAAGTAAATATTCACTATATGCCGCAACGTTCCCATCGTTATCAATAGAAAATTTTGAAAAATCAAAGCCATTTATTTTTGTGAAATCTATAGCATATTTTAAATTTGCACCCCAGAGGTAACTTGAATCTTGTTTATTCACAAAACCTGGCATCGCGATTGAAATTTTATCAAAACTATTTTGATTTGTAGAGATAATTTTATTGACTGTTTCTAAAAAGCTACTTTCATCCCCAGGGGTAGTAATACTCCCTTTTAACAAGACTTCTGAGTATTCATTTACTATTCCATACTTAATAGAGGTACCGCCAACATCAAATGCTAAAATATTCACTGTAACAAAGATGTTAATTCTAAATAATTACTATTGGCTCTAAAATAACCAACATTCATGCACTCCGTATGACCTAGTCTCCACCTAGACGCTTGAGGTTGGTGAACGTCTCCAAAAATAGAAAATCTAGGTTCTTTCTCTAAAATGTAATCTTTTAAGCTGCTCCATCCTTGCTCCTCCTTGTTTGTTATAACATCTGTTATAAGCTCGCTCACAAATGGTGGGGCATGTGTGCATATTATGTCAACATGGCCTAATTTATTTAGTTTTAGTGAAAAAGATTCCTCAGAAATTTCACCTCGTGCATTAATCGGTGTCGGAACGCCACCTCCTGCAAAACCTATTTTTAGATTTTTATATTCAAGAACTTTGCCGTCCACATAATTAACATTACTTGTCATTGTCTCTTTGATCATATCTACGGAGTCTACATTTCCGGGAATTATCCAAACTTCAAACTTCTTAAGAGCATTAAAAACTTCTTTATACTGCCTATAGATTGCTATTTCTAATTTTTCCTGTATCAAATCTGGGTTTTCCTCAAACATAGAAGACCAGAGTTTTCGTCTATCTTTAAAGTTATGATCTTTTCTTAATTGAACTAATTTTATAACAATTTCTTTTCCAAATACATCTTCTGCAATTCCTTGACCAGTTCTGTAGTCAATCCAATTAATTAAATCACCAAGAATAACAACTGGTTCTTTAGTGTCTGGAATATTCTTTATTGAAGCTAGCCCGTGATGAACGTCAGAAATAAAAAACATTCAACTATCCTGTCACTGCCCCTTTATCAGCTCCTTTTACAAGCTTTGAATACTTGTGAAGTACTCCAGATGTATACCTTGGTTCTGGGAGTTTATAATTTTTAGCTCTAGATTGTTTTTCCTCTTCATTTACATTGAGATTCAATTCTCTTTTAGAAAGATTGAGTTCTATCTCATCTCCATTTTGACATAAAGCTATTGGCCCTTCATCAACACTTTCTGGAGCAACATGGCCAATGCACAAACCTGTGGTTCCACCTGAAAATCTACCATCCGTAATAAGTAGCACATCTTTCCCAAGACCTGCACCTTTTATTGCAGCGGTAATCTGTAACATTTCTCTCATCCCCGGACCACCTTTAGGGCCCTCATTTCGTATAACAACAACTTCACCTTTTTTAATCTGATTTTTAAATAAAGCTTCTAATGCTTCTTGTTCGCTTTCAAAAACATTGGCTGGACCTTTAAATGTATCAATTTCTATACCTGCTACTTTTACAACAGATCCATTAGGAGACAAAGAGCCATTTAGTATTGCAATCCCTCCCTCTTCTGAAATTGGATTATTTGGAAATGAAACGACATCTTGGTTTGTAGGGATTTGAACATTCTCAAGATTTTCACCAACAGTTTTTCCAGTTACTGTTAAGCAGTCGCCATCAATTAAATTATTTTCTAAAAGTATTTTTGAGACGACAGGAACTCCACCAATGTTATCTAAATCGACCATGTGATATTTACCAAAAGGCTTCATGTCAGCTATGTGGGGAACACTTTTTCCAAGTTGGTCAAAGGTGTCTAAAGTTAAATCTACTTTTGCTTCATGGGCTATAGCCATTAAGTGTAATACGGCATTGGTGCTCCCCCCGAGAGCAAGTACAGTTGTTACAGCATTTTTAAATGCTTCAATGGTCATAATATCTCTAGGTTTAATATCATTTTTTAGAAGATAATTTAATTGTTTACCAGTTTTTTCAGCCTCAATCCGTAAACGTGAGTCTTCTGCTGGAAGTGAGGCTGTGCCTGGTAAGCTCATTCCAATAGCTTCTCCAACTGAGGCCATTGTGTTGGCAGTAAACATTCCTGCGCATGAGCCTTGCCCTGGACAAGCAGCACACTCTATCTCATATAGTTCATCCTCAGAAATTAGACCCTTTTCCATAGCTCCTATACCCTCAAATACATCAACTATTGAGATATCTTTACCTTTATAAGAACCGGGTAGGCTACTCCCGCCATATAAGAATATAGCTGGTCTGTTTATTCTTGCTGCAGCCATAAGCATCCCTGGAAGAGATTTATCACAGCCTGCAATGGTAACCATGCCATCAAATCTTTCAGCGTGCATTACTAATTCCACAGAATCAGTAATGACCTCACGAGAAACGAGTGAGGCCCTCATGCCTTCATGCCCCATTGAGATACCGTCAGAAACTGCGATTGTAGAAAAGATTAAACCTGCAGAATCTGGTCCATTGACTCCAATTTTTGCTTTCAAAGAAAGCTCTGGACCTGTTACATTGCATGGCGTTACCTCGTTACCAGCAGATACTATCCCGACTTGAAATTTATTAAAATCATCATCGCTTAAACCCACTGCTCTAAGCATGGCTCTTGCAGCAGATCGACCCGGACCTTGTGTTACATCATCTGAAAATTTTGTCATAAATTAAGAATAGTTTAACTGTTGTATAAAATCATTTTATAAGCCTTAGATATTCGTTCTTTACAAGGTCGCTCGTTTCAAGATCAACATCATAATAATTTTCAATATCTTTAAATTGAGATATTTTCCAGATAGCCCATATTGCATAAAAGCGAATAATTTCAGAATCAGATTTTAAGAGAGTATAAATTACTTTAAGTGCATCTTCATCTGGATTATTTGCAAGTGCTATTAATGCATTTCTTTTAAGAAAGTCGCCATTTCTTTTTGGGATATAAAACCATGAATATTTATCAACCAAATCTTCATTTGACATGGTTAGGATTTTTTTTAAATCGACTGTATTCGTTTTTGAGATATTAAGCTCCTTGGTCTGACCTGGTGGGCATGAAGTTAGGCATTCATCGCAGCCATAGAATCTATTACCTATATTTATTCTCATATCTTCTGGAATGATATCTGGAGATTGTAACCAATATGACAGACACTTATTAGAGTCGAGTCTATATTCCTCATCTAATGCTCCCGTTGGACATGAGATTTGACACATATTACAGGTTCCACATGAGAATGATTTTTTTTCAGTATCTTTAAATTGTTCCTCAGTGTAAAGATTGCCGATTAACTGCCATGGACCTATTCCCGGTGATAACATCATTGTACTTTTTCCCTGCCATCCTAGTCCTGATGAGTTAAAAAACATTCTGTCGTAGTGTTGTGGACTGTCAATGAATTGTTGTGATTGAATCCCTTCATTGTTAAATAGATTTGTAAGTTCATTTATAAACTTATTTAGTGGTTTGTAATTATCTTCTAAAGCAAATAAAGCTATAGCCCCATGACCAGCTCTAAAAGAGTGATTGTTTGATGATCCTGGAAAGTAGTTATATGAAATTATTATACAAGATTTTGCCCATTCAAATTTATCACCAAGTCCAGAATACTTAGGATTTGAGAATGTAAATTTCATGTTTGCATGTCTGTTATTAGATTTTACTTCTTGGATTAAAATTGATTTATCTATTAATGAAGGAAGCGAAATTACAGCTAGATTTATATTTTCTGGAACGTCTATATTATGACTTTCGAGATAATTAAATAGGTTTTTTTCTTTCATTTTTATCAGCATTAACTATAGTTAGATTTAATGAAAAAACTATATGTCTTAATTACATTATTAGTGCTAGTGCTTATGTAGCGCTCACTTTTTTGTGATGAGCGCCTCCCAAAAAAAAGGGAGGTTTTTTTTTAAGGATGTTATGGAAGATAAATTATTGTCAGGCGCAGAGCTTGTTATTAGAGGTTTGGAACATTTAAAAGTCTCTACCATTTTTGGCGTACCCGGTGGTGCAATCCTTCCAGCGTATGATCCACTTTACGACAGCCCGATAAGACATATTTTAGCTAGGCATGAACAAGGATCGGGTCACATGGCTGAAGGTTACGCTCAGGCAACTGGTGAGTTAGGTGTAGTAATTGCTACTTCTGGACCTGGTGCTACTAACTTGATCACTTCATTAAACAATGCTTTAATGGATTCAACCCCTCTTCTAGCTATAACAGGTCAAGTTGCTACTGAAGCTATTGGTAATGATGCTTTCCAAGAGGCATACACAGTTGGTCTCACAATGGCAGCAACAAAGCATAATTATCTGATTACTGACGCTAGTGAGATTCCTCAAGTACTACTTGAGGCAAAACATATTGCTACTACCGGAAGACCAGGACCAGTTCTAGTAGATATACCAAAAGATATTCTTAACCAAAAAGCAAAATGGATTGAGCCAAAGTTGATAGATTTACCAGGATACAAACCTACTCTTGATGCAAATCCAAAAATGATTCAACAGGCAGTAAACTTAATCAAAGACTCCAAGAAACCTCTTTTATATGTCGGTGGAGGAATTATTCACTCAAAGGCAAATATTGAGTTATTTGATCTAGCTGAGAAGTTCAACATTCCAGTGGTTACAACTCTTATGGGTAGAGGTGCATTTCCTGATGGTCATGAACTATGTTTAGGAATGCCAGGTATGCATGGGAACTATACCGCCACAACTTCGATTCAGAACTCAGATTTATTAATTGCAATAGGTGTAAGGTTTGATGATCGAGTAACAGCAAATCCAGAGTTTTTTGCTCAAAATGCAAAAGTTATTCATGCTGATATAGATCCTGCTGAAATTGGAAAAGTAAGAGATGCGGAAGTACCTATAGTTGGAGATGCAAAAAGTGTTATCAAAGGTCTTATTGATAAGCTTGGAGATACCAAACTAGAAACTTCCAACTGGATTCAAGAAATTAATGAAATGAGAGAAAGCTATCCCCTCACCTTCACTCAAGATGAAGATGGTCCATTAAAAGTTCCCTATGTACTTGAAGAACTTCAAAAAATGTCAGAGGATGACTCAATTGTAGTTTCGGGGGTTGGTCAGCATCAAATGTGGATATCTTTACATTGGAAATTTACAAAACCAAACACTTGGTTAAATTCTGGAGGATTAGGAACCATGGGGTACTCCCTACCAGCGGCTATAGGAGCAAAAGCAGCCTATCCTGATAGACAGGTTCTTTCTTTAGATGGAGACGGTTGTTTTCAGATGACTTGTCAGGAACTAATAACAGCTTCTACAGAAAACATCCCTCTGAAAATAGTTGTTTTCAATAATGGAAATCATGGAATGGTGAGACAGTGGCAAAAAATATTTTATAAAAGTCGGTTTTCAGCTTCTGAACTTACCCATCACACCCCTGACTATGTAAAACTTGCTGAAGCTATGGGAGCTGTCGGACTAAGAATGGAACAAAAGTCCGAAGTAAAAGATGTATTTGAAAAAATGCTTGAAATTAATGATAAGCCGGTACTTGTTGACTGTGTTGTTGATCCAGATGATATGGTTTTTCCTATGGTTCCTGCTGGGGGTAGTAATGATGTAATCATCCTAAATGAAGAGGATTTGAAAAAAATATGAGTGAAAGAATCTTGAGTGTGCTTGTTGAAGACAAACCGGGTGTATTAGCAAGAATTTCTTCAACAATTTCAAGGAGAGGCTTTAATATTAATTCACTTTCCGTAGGTCCAACAAATATTGACGGAAGATCAAAGATGACAATTGTTACAGAGCTTGAATCGGTAGAGCAGGTAAAAAAACAGTTAAACAAATTAATAAATGTCATAAAAATCGTAGAACTAGATCCTGACAACACGATTGAATCCGAAGTGATGTTAATGAAAGTCTCAATCAACAAAGATTCTCAAACATCAGTTATAGAAAAAGCAAATTTATCAGGCGCAAAATCTGTTGATGTAGGACAGGATTATGCAGTTTTTGAGCTAACTGGTACATCTAAAGAATTGAAAAAGTTTGAAAACCTAATGAAACCGTTTGGAATTATTGAAATGATTCGTGGCGGAAGAATAGCTATTCAATCTAATTTATAAAAAGGAGAAATTATATGGATACAAAAATTATTTATGATGATCAAATTAATCAGGATTTAATAAAAGAAAAGAAAGTTGCAGTAATTGGTTTTGGAAGCCAAGGACACGCTCATGCATTAAATCTTCACGAATCAGGAGTAGACGTAACTGTTGGGTTAAGAGAAACTTCTGAAACTTTTACAAGAGCAAAAGAAATGGGTCTAAATGTATCCAATGTTGAAGATGCTGTCTCAAATTCAGAAGTAGTAATGTTGCTACTTCCTGATCAATTAATGGCTGATGTTTATAACGAAACAATAGCCCCAGTCATGAAGGAAAATTCAACTTTATTTTTTGCGCATGGTTTTAACATTCATTTTAATGAAATAAAACCAAGAGAAGATATTTCAGTTGCTATGGTAGCTCCAAAGGGACCTGGTCACTTATTAAGAAGAACTTATGAAGAAGGTTCAGGCATGCCCTGCTTAGTAGCAGTAGAAAATGATACTAACGGAAACACACATGAGCTTGCACTCTCATATGCATCAGCAATTGGTGGTGGAAGAGCTGGAATTCTAGATACGACTTTTAAAGAAGAAACTGAGACTGATTTATTTGGAGAACAAGTTGTACTTTGTGGTGGCCTTACTGAATTAATCAAAAATGGATTTGAGACATTAGTTGAAGCTGGATATCAGCCTGAAAGCGCATATTTTGAAACTTTACATGAAGTTAAATTGATTGTTGACCTTATGTACGAAGGCGGATTTGAGTGGATGAGACATTCAATTTCGGACACTGCAGAATATGGTGATTTTTCAAGGGGACCACGTATTGTAAATGAAGATACAAAGAAAGAAATGAAAAAAGTTCTTGAAGAAATTCAATCTGGTTCATTTGCAAAAGAATTTATGGCTCAATCAAGAGAAGGTTCTCCATTTTTAAATCAAAAAAGAGAAGAAGCTTCGCAACATCAAATTGAATCGGTTGGTAAAGAGCTTAGGTCTATGATGCCATTCTTGAGCGCAAAGGATGTTAAAAAAGACAAATGAGTGAAGATCAACTTATTATTTTTGACACCACTCTTAGAGATGGTGAACAGAGTCCAGGGATAGCTCTTACTCCCTCTGAAAAATTATTAATTGCTCAACAATTAGAAAAATTGAAAGTTGATGTCATTGAAGCTGGATTTGCAGCATCATCCCCTGGCGATTGGGATGGTGTGAACTTAATCGCTAAAAATATTCAAAATTCAACAATAGCCTCTCTCGCCAGGTGTGTTCCTGATGATATCGAAAAAGCATGGGAAGCTATCAAGGTTGCTAACAAATCAAGAATTCACGTCTTTACTTCCACCTCTGATATACACATGGAACATATGCTAAGAAAAACTAAAGAAGAAGTCCTCCATGATGCAAAAGAGTCAGTACGTTATGCAAAAAATTTATGTGATGATATTGAATTCTCAGCGCAAGATGCAACACGAACTGATAAAGATTTTCTTATAGAAATACTTAAAGTAGCAGTTGAAGAAGGGGCGACTACAATTAATGTTCCCGACACAGTAGGCTACGCCACACCTTCTGATTACTTAGAGCTCCTCAAGGGTGTTTACGATAAAGTTAAAGGTAAAAATGAAGATATTATTATTTCTACCCATTGTCACAATGATTTAGGCCTTGCTGTTGCAAACTCTTTAACAGCAATTAAAGCTGGAGCCAGACAGATTGAAGGTGCTATTAATGGTATTGGAGAAAGAGCTGGTAATACTTCTACTGAGGAAATAATAATGGCGGTGAAAACTAGACAGGATCAATATGGAGTTGATATTAATGCCGAAACAACTGAAATCTTAGAAACTTCAAGACTGGTATCAAAATTAACGGGATATCCAGTTCAATATAATAAAGCAGTAGTTGGGAAGAATGCATTTAGTCATGAATCTGGAATTCATCAACATGGCTATTTAAGAAATAGTATGACATATGAAATTATGACTCCAGATTCTGTAGGTCAAGAGGCAAAAATTATCCTTGGTAAGCATTCTGGACGTGCTGGATTTAAAGATGCATTAGATAAATTGAATATAGAATTAGCTGAGGAAGAATTTAATTCAAGTTTTGACACTTTCAAGAAGCTAGCTGATAGAAAAGGTGAAATTGTTGAAAATGAACTTCGTGCAATTGTGGGACAAGTTGAAACATCTTCTTCAGAGATAAAATTAGTATCAGTTTCCGTAAATAGCAAAGATCAATATGCATCTGCTAGAGTTACTCTAGATGTTCACGGCAAAGAGTTGACTGAGGAAGCTGAAGGAGACGGAATGATACATGCAGCATTTACAGCGGTTAAAAAAATATTAGAAACAGATGCGACTCTTATTGATTATAGAGTTGAAAGCATAACCAAAGGAGCTGATGCTACTGCTGAAATCGTAACAATAATAAATGATGGTCACAATTTGAAACAAGGAAGGGCAGTGTCAACTGATGTTGTACAGGGTTCAGTTGAATCCTTTTTAAATGCTCTTAATAGATAATGAAAGAATATAATATATCTCTTTTAGCAGGTGATGGGACAGGTCCAGAAGTAGTCAATGAAGCTGTAAAAGTTCTACAAAAAACTCAAGCAGATTATGGGATCAATTTTAACTTTACCGCAAATGATCTTGGTGGTGAAAGATATTTAAAGACACAGGAACTTGTCACTGATAAAGATATCGAAGAACTTGGGAGCAGTGATTCTATTCTTCTTGGAGCTATAGGACACCCTGATGTAAAGCCTGGAATATTAGAACAAGGAATCCTATTAAAGCTAAGAAAAGAATTTGATCAGTATATAAATTTGCGTCCAGTTGTCTTATATCCGGGAGTCGAGACTCCCCTAGCGAATAAAAAACCTGAAGATATAAATTTTACTGTAGTCCGTGAGAACACTGAAGGCCTCTATGCTGGAGCTGGAGGATATATCCATTATGGTACAGAGAGTGAAGTTGCTACTCAGGAGTCAATAAACACATACAAAGCTATTCACCGATGTATTTTATATGCATTTGAGTATGCCAAAAATAACAATAGAAAGAAAATTACTCTATGTGCAAAAACCAACGTTTTGACATATGCACATGATTTGTGGGAGCGGATATTTTACGATATTGCAAAAGATTACCCTGAAATAGAAACAGATTATGGACATGTTGATGCAGTTTGTATGTGGATGGTGAAAAATCCGGAATGGTTTGATGTTATAGTTACCGATAATATGTTTGGAGACATCATTACTGATTTAGGGGCAATGATCCAGGGTGGGATGGGAATAGCTGCTGGAGGTAATATTAATCCAGAGGGCGTATCTATGTTTGAACCTATTGGTGGCTCTGCACCTAAATATACAGGTAAAAATATTATCAATCCCCTTGCTTGCATTGCGGCTGCTTCAATGATGGTCACTCAATTGGGTGAATCTGACTACGGTCAAGATATCGAAAATGCAATAATTACTACAGCACAAAACTTAGACTCTCTTTCAGCTGGAAAAATGGGCCTCACAACTTCTGAAGTTGGGGACGCTGTCCTGGAATCAATAAAAAATAAATAGCTATGGTCAATGAAGAAACTACTCTTCAATCCTTACTAAGAAATCGTAAAATTGTTAGAAACTATAAAGACAGTGAATTAGACTTTCCTCAACTCTCAGAAGTCGCAGAACATGCAATAAAAATACCGACAGCAGGTTTTTCCAGAGGAATAGAAATAGTTCATATTTCAGAAAAAGAAAATATCGTTGCTATTGCAAAATATTCAAATGAAGATTCCTATGTTGCTAAAGGATTCGAAAAATGGATATCAAAATCACTATCACTGTTTTTAATAATTATAAATACTAAAGCTTATCACGATAGATACAGTCAATTAGATAAAAAGAATGCAACGAATTCAGAAGACTGGTCAATACCCTACTGGTTTGTTGACGCTGGAGCATCAATGATGAATTGTATGTTACTTATTGAAGAAATGGGTCTGAAAAGTGGGTTTTTAGGTTCCCATAATATGGATATAGAAAATATTAAAAATCACCTCTCTATACCAAATGATTACTTAATATTAGGCTTTGTAACTGCTGGAGTAGAAAAATCAACCAATGTTAAAAAAAAGAATACAAAAAGGAAAAAATTAATACACAATGAATATTTCACCAAATAAATCCATCAGTTCTTTAACCAATCCAGAATTGAAGTTTCTAATCTCACTAACTAAAAATAAAAATAGAAAATCAGAGAATAAATCTTTAGCAGAAGGTTATAGAGAAAATAGGTCCTTAATCTCGTCCGACTACGAAATAGATACACTTTACATATGTGAAGAATTATTTATTGGAGAAAATAACTATGATTTGATAAGTCTGTTTAATAAAAAAAATGTTCGCATTGTTACGCTCACTAAAAGAGTCTTCGAAGCAGTTTCATATAGAGACAGACCGGATGGCATACTTTCTCTATTTATTCAGAAAAATTTAATGGTGAGTGAAGATACAGTCGAGGGACCAATTTTGATTGCAGATCAAATTGAGAAGCCTGGAAACTTAGGAACGATGATAAGAACTGCCAAGTCTTTAGGTATAGAGAATATATTTTGTAGTGATGAAATTACTGATTTTTACAATCCAAATGTTGTCAGAGCCTCAATTGGTCACATGTTCACATTAAATTTAGTAAGCGATAGTACAGAAAATATAATTAAATTTCTTAAAAAAAATAACTATCAAATTATTTTAATGGATCCAGATTCAGATAAACTCATTAATAATTTCCAGCCAGAAAATAATTTCGCATTGGTTATCGGCTCTGAGCAATATGGTCTTTCCAAAAAGTGGCATGAGACTGAATGTACCAAACTTAAGATAAATTCTCTGAACGACGTAGATTCCATAAATGCATCTACTGCTGCCGCAATTTCAATGTGGGAATTACTAAAATAAGAAACATGGAAAATTCCATTTGCATACTTGACATAGAGACTACTGGATTTGAACCAGGTGAAGCAGAAATTATTGAACTGTTTATTTTAAAAATTGTAAATGAAGAAATTATTGATGAGTTTTATTCACTTTTTAAACCTACTATTTCAATTAAAAATTCACAGATTCATGGTATTACTGATGAAAAAGTAAAGAATTCCCCATCTATTGAGGATAAATCTAGTGACATCTTAGGCTTTATTGAAAAATCTATATTACTTGGACACAACATAGATAATTTCGATTTAAAGTTCTTGAGGTATTTTTTAAAAGAAGAACTTCCAAACCGAACAATTGATACCTTAAATATCAGTAGGTCGAAACTTGGAAATAAAGTTAAAAATCATAAATTAATAACATTAGCTGAGTACTTCAATGTAGTTAGCCCAACTCATACTGCTAGAGACGATGTAATGACAACTTTTGAGGTTTATAAAAAACTATCCTCAATACAATAATCTTGTGAGTATAAATTATTTAAATGTAAAGAACCTAACTCTTGGTTACGGAAATAATATTGTTATAAATAATATTGATTTGTCACTTAAGAGCAACAAAAACTATCAAATAATTGGTAGTAACGGTGTTGGTAAATCTACACTATTAGGTTTTATTTCAAACAACTTTCAGGGAAATACGTTCAATTCAATTATCGATTCTCAACAAATACGAATATTAGAGATTTCCAATGAAGCAACAATAAATTTAAACTTATCTTTGATTGAAAACTGTTCGTATTTTACGCAGGAAGCAATGCGGGAAGATGAAATTCAAACACTACTGACAGAGTATGGAATGCACAGTTTCATGCATGATTTAGTTAAAAATTTTTCAAGTGGAATGGTGAAACGTTCAGAGCTTGCCATAGCTAAAATGATTGATCCAGAAATACTATGTATTGATGAACCCTTAAATTATCTAGACAAAGAGGGTATAAAAATATTATCAAAACTACTAAAAAGCAGATTCGAAGCAGGTAAAAGTAATATTTTAGCTTCTCAAGAGTCATTAAATATTTTTGAAGATAACTATGAATTGATTGATTTGAATGTTTATTAACAATTTTTTAATTAAGAAAGAACTTCTAAATGAATACAGAAACAATACATCTTTATTTCTAATAACTCCCACTATTGCTGTTTTAGTTTTAGTTTTTCCTATTTTATCTGAAAATAGATTTGTCATTGACGATGACTTTTTCATAATCAATCAATTATTGTTTTTGCTATTTTTTAGCACATTGTTTTCTATAAGAAATCCCCTTAACCAAGCTAAGCTTCGTCGGGAATTAAATTTTGCAAATATAGAACGACATTATTTTTTTAGATATAAAACAATATCAGAATTTATAATATATTTCCCACAAGCATTGATTTTATTGGCATTATTTTCGGTTTTTACAAACACAGGTATAAAAAGTAACCCCATCTACTTTGTACTCTCTATTGTTTTCTTTTCACTAAATTCAATAATGATAAATATTATTTTTCAAATGTTTACAGCTTTTAGTAATAGATTTGTTCAATTCATACTGATAGTGCCTGTTTTTATGTCATTATCTTTCTTTGTTGCCCCAATCTGGTTAGGTATAAATCCAAATTTAACTAATATTTACTTAGTGATGTATTTAGGAATTACTTTATTAGTTTCTGCGTACACTAACTGGATTTTACAGAAAGATTTGAATTGATATTTTATGGCTCCTTAATATTATGGGCTCTTACGGTGGCTTTTGGTCCATATGATGTAACTCAAGGTATTTCCTCTAAGCTTCTTTATGTACACGTACCTACTGTTTGGATAGCATATTTAGGCTACTCACTCACTTTTGTATATTCATTGCTATATCTACTTAAAAAAGATCATAAATATGATGTACTAGCCTCTTCGAATGCAAAATCGGGAGTTTTATTTACAGTAACCACCTTGATTGCCGGTTCAGCTTGGGGAAAAGCAACATGGGGTACTTGGTGGGTTTGGGGAGATGCAAGATTAAATCTTACAGCAATACTTTTACTTGTATATTTAGGTTATTTAGCTTCCCGCAAATTTACTGACGACCTTGGTAAGACATCAAGAAACTCAGCTTTCATTGGTATATTTGGAATCATTCAGCTTCCAATATTACACTTTAGTGTAATTTGGTGGAGGTCAGTTCACCAACAAGCATCTATTTTAAGTCAAGAGGCTGTTTCTACAGGAAGCGCGCCAATGTCATCAGATATTCTCACTACCCTTCTTATGTCAGTACTCTTAGTCACATTATTACATTTCTCACTTTTAAAAAGATTTAAAATTACAGCCGACACTTTGTGGAATGATTACCTGAATCCAAAGAACAGAGTTAAAATCTAATAAGGTGAACAAAAATTTTATATTAATTCTATTAGGAATATCATTAATAACTTATTCGAGTATTCAAATAGCTTCAAACAATACTATTTTTTACTACACAACAAGTGAAGCATTTGAAAACGTCGATATTTCTGAATCTGAAAGAATAAAACTTGGAGGATTTGTAGTGGTTAATTCTATAACTAAAACACCTAATGCCGAGACAAAGTTTACGATAACCGATGGAAATAAAAAAGTTGGCATAGTTTTTGATGGATTTATACCAGAACTTTTTCAAGAAGAAATGGGAGTAATCCTCGATGGATACTTCATGAATCAGGTTTTTTATTCTGATGATATGTTGGTTAAACATGACAACGAATATATTTCTGAAGATGGCCAGAGTTATGATGTTGAAAATTATTCAGAATGATTTCTAGTATAGGCCTTATCATAAGTTGGTTATGCTTACTAAATCTAATAATACTTGTAGTATCCAATAACAAATTTCGAATTCAGTTATTAATAAGACTAAACCTACTTTTAAATTTTTTGCTATTTTGCTTCTTAGAGATAGCATTATTTATTGATGATTTTTCAATAAGTTATGTTGCAAATTATTCCGCAAAGAGTACACCTCCCGTTTATAAATTTGCATCTTTGTGGGGTTCCTTAGATGGCTCTATTCTTCTATGGAATCTAGTTCTGGGAGCCTATTTTTTAATATACATAAAATATTATAAAAAGACTTCCAATAATACAGACATTAAGATATTTACAACGATCATTATCTTTTTTACAAGCTACACGATATTTAGTTCGTCTCCATTTGCAGGTTGTATTGAGTTAGCTTCACTAGGTTGTCAGTCTTCATCACTACTGCCCTTTCAAGACCTTGTTTCTTCACTGGAAGGAAGAGGTCCTAACCCACTACTGCAGAATCATCCCCTGATGGCAATTCATCCGCCAATTTTATATTTTGGGTATATAGGCTTAGTTCTGCCTTTTGTGATTACAACGAGTTATTTCTTTAGAAAAGATACTTCAAGCAATTGGGTCCAACTAGCCTCCGACTCAACTTTTTATCCTTGGTTATTCTTAACTGCCGGAATAACACTTGGTGCAGCTTGGTCTTATGAGGTGCTGGGATGGGGTGGATATTGGGCTTGGGATCCGGTAGAAAATGTTTCTTTCATTCCGTGGCTTCTTGCTACCGCCTTTCTTCATTCATCTAAGACACAGATAAATGAATCTACTCTCTTAAATTGGAATTACTTCCTCGGTGGCTTAATGTTTTTATCAACAATATTTGGTACATTTATTACTCGCTCAGGAGTATTGATTTCGGTTCATGCTTTTTCTAATGGAAATATAGGTGTCTTTCTTCTTTCTGGATTAGCCTTTTTTACATTATTTTTTGTATATTCAGGATCTAAAAATATTAAATATTTCGCGACTTCAAAAAAAATTAAATATATTTTTGGAAAATCGTCATTTTTTATAGCTAATAACATACTACTTTTTGTGTCTGCATTAATTGTTTTTATTGGAACCATTTATCCGATATTTTATGAAACTTTGTATCAAAGACAACTAACGATTGGAAGAACCTTTTTTGATATCTTAATTGGTCCTATTTTGATTATATTAATTTTTCTGATGATATTTTCGACTAAAATTACAATAAAGAATATTAATTTTAATAGATGGCTCCAAAATAATCTTACAAATATCAACTCATCATTAATATTGACTATCTTCTTCTCATACGTATACCAACTAAGTTATCTAAGTATATTGGCTTTGTTTGGGTCAACTATGCTAGTTATCACAATTCTTTTAAACCTTGTTCAAAAGAAAAAATTAAATCAACTTAAGGGATCTTACTGGTCCGGACAAATTGCGCATTTAGGAATTGGTCTTTTTGCTATAGGTTTATTACTAAACGTAAGCCAAAGCTACTCTGATGAATTTATAACTAGTGAAGGTTCAATAGTAACTTTTGGAAGTAATAATTACATTATTGAAAAATCTTATGAGGTTAGGAAAGATGAAAAAGATGTAATTAATTTACCAATAAAATCAAATGATAAATATAAAAATGCATCATTGAATATATTTAGAAATTCATCTCAACAGGCAATAAGTTCGCCAGCAATATTTCGGAATTTAGAATCTGATACCTACGTAACAATTAAATTTATTGATGAAAGCAGCTATAAGTTAATATTTAGAAAAAATTATGGAATATTAATAATGTGGTTGGGGTTATCTCTAAGTACTTTCTCTGTAATTCCAAGAATTAGGGCAAATGAAAAATAAATATACTCTTGGGATACTGTTGATAGTTTTGCTGCTACTTCCAAATCTTTATGAAGACGCTGACTCAAGGTTTGAGTCTTGGAGTAAAAATTTACTATGCCCAGTATGTCAAGGTGAAACTATTTTTGACTCGCCCTCGGAATATGCAGATGATATGCGAACAGTCCTAAGGGAACAAATTGATAACAATTTATCGGATGATGAAATCTATACTTACTGGGTATCAAGATTTGGTGAAAGAATAATTACCAATCCTCAAAACAAAAATTTTGAAATAATTTTCATACCCCTGTTTTTATCAATATTTTTTATCGCCTTATTCATAAAGAAGGTTCGTAAATGAATAAATGGATATTTTCGTTATTAGCAACCTTCAGTGTATTTTTAATAATATTTATAAATCTAAATGACAATTCCCAATCATCAATTAGGACAAACACTGAACTTGACAATGTTACGAATGAAGAAATGGAAAGTGTTGTATCAGATAATCCTGATATCTTTGCTATGAGGATTGCTTTAGCAAATAGGTATTTTGATGAAGTTAATTATTCAAAAGCCCTACCCCACTTCATGTATGTCGCTGAAAATAGTGATGAGATCGAACTCAAAAGTTATGCTCTAGCCCAAATAGGTTGGATGGTCTATGAGTCAGGAAATAAAGAAGTAGCTATAAATTACTTCGATGAATCTTTATCTATCAATCCTAATTCTTTGATCTCTAAATCTTATCTTGGCGTTCTCTATCTTCAGCAAGCAGAAACAGAAGACCTAGGAATGAAGTTAATTACCGATCTACTTCTGCTAGATTCTCTCAGTGATGAAGATAGAAATTTTTTAAAAGAGATAGTATCAAACTATGAAAATTAAATTTTTAATCTTTTTTTTACTACTTGCTTTTTGCTCCAATTCAGAAATTACATCAAAAAATATTGAAATCCAGGATTTTCAAATTCAACAACTTACCGATTTAGAGACAAATAAAAACTCTGAGTTAGATAGTAACTTTTTAATTATTAACTACTGGGCATCGTGGTGTTTGGAGTGTATTGAAGAACATGACCTTTTAATTTCTCTTAACGAAATTAAATCTTTTGAGGGAAAAGTTGTACTAATTAGTTTTCAAGACAATACTTCTAACTCAAAGGAATTCCTTAATAAATATGGATATGGTAATTTAATTTATTTAACTGATCTTAAAAGCAAATTTGCTATTAATTCTGGTGTGTTTGGGGTTCCTGAAACACATATTATTCAAAATGGAATAATTATCAGAAAGTATCTAGGACCACTATCTTTTGGGGATGTTGAAGAAATAATATTTTTATATTCATAAGTAATAAATATTTGACTAGAGTTATTTTTGAGATGGATAATCGCGATTTATCGAGGAAAGTCCGGACACTATAGAGCAGAGAGCTGGGTAACTCCCAGGCAAGTAATTGACGGAAAGTGCAACAGAAAATATACCGCTTGCGTAAGTAAGTAAGGGTGAAAAGGTGGTGTAAGAGACTACCAGTAATTTAAGTAATTAAATTAGCTTGTAAACCCCTCTCAGTGCAATATCAAGAAGCAATTAGCTTGCTCGGCTAAAAATTGCGGGTAGATAGCTAGATGTATTTGGTAACAAATATACAAGATGGATGATTATCTTACATTAATTTGTAAACAGAATCCGGCTTATAGTCTCAAAAAACCAGGGTGTCTCTTTTAGAGGCACCCACCTAAAATTAATTATTTGTTAACCTAAAGTGATGACAAAATTTGCATATTTTTTAGGATCAGAACAGTGGCAACCAGAAATATTAATTGACCATGCAAAGCTAGCACAAGAAGTTGGTTTTGATATGGTGACAATATCAGAACATTTTCACCCATGGGTTGATGACTATTCGGCGTCAAACTTCACATGGTCTACATTGGGTGCTTTAGCTAATAGCACTCCTGAATTAGATTTAGGTACTGGAGTAACAACACCGTTATGGAGAATGCATCCAGGTGTTGTTGCACAAGCATCTGCAACAGTCGACAGATTATCTCGTTCAACTTTTCATCTAGGAGTAGGTACAGGTGAAAATATGAACGAAGGACCATTAGGTTATAGTTTTCCAAAATATGACGAAAGAGCTTCAAGAATGAAAGAGGCTTTAACTATTATTAGGAGACTACTAAATGGTGAGAAACTTGACTTTGAGGGTGAATTCTATAACACCAAGGGTGCAAAATTATACTCTCCTCCTTTAAAAGAAATTCCAATTTGGCTTGCTGCTGGTGGTCCAAAGTCTTCTCATCTTGCAGCTGAGTATGCTGATGGGCTCATGATTAGTGTAAAAAATCCAGAAGATGCATATGAAAGAGTTATCAATCCAGCAAAAATAAAAACTGACGAACTTGGAAAATCAGATCTAAGAATTCACACATATAGGTGGACTATGTTTGCAGATAATGATGAGGATGCATGGGAATCTTTAAAATCATGGAGAGGACTAAGGGCACCAAATAGACTTCAAGAAATTGACCCACAAGCTCTTAGGGAGCAGGCTGACGCATTACCAAAAGAAGAAATCATGTCCAAATTTTCCCGAGCAGGAAGTGTAGAAGAATTAATTGATATATATGCACCTCTTGTAGATGATTTTGGTTCAGAAATAGTTACTATTCAAATATCGTCAGTTAATCAAGAAGAGACAATCAGATTACTTGGTAAAGAATTATTGCCAAGGCTCAAGAATTAAATTGTTACCATTATTTATAATTGGATCAATTGGTGGTTTTCTTTCTGGAGTATTAGGTATTGGTGGAGGTGTTGTATTCGTCCCTCTCTTAACTTACTTTACAGACCAAGATTTTAAAATAAATACAGGAATTTCATCAATGGCAGTAGTGTTCGTCGCTACAACAAGCAGTATTACTTATATCTCCAATGGTCAGTCATTTTCTATCAATATTTTATATTTAATTTTTGGTGGAATACTGGGTGGCTATCTTGGAAGTAAACTTACATTTCAATTAGATACAAAGACACTGCAAAGAATATTTGCGATATTACTTTTAGTTGTGTCGTATAAGATGATATCTACGTCAGGCTACTCTTCACAATATGAGGGGAATATTTTCTTATACTTATTTATAGGTGTATTTTCTGGAATACTATCAGGTCTACTCGGTATCGGTGGAGGAATAGTAAGGATTCCCCTGTTAATCTTTTTTGGAGGTTTAGGAAATTTACCTGCACAAGGCTTTTCATTAATAGCAACCGTTCCCACTGCTCTTACGGCAGCATATACAAAACTAAAAAATGATCGAGAATTCGCAAAAAGGGGTAGTATTGTTGGAATTTCTGGCATATTAGGATCGGTGCTCGGAGGTAATTTAGCATTTGAATTACCACAAGAATTTCTGAATACATCATTCGCAATATTTTTATTATTAGTGAGCATAAATATGCTCGTTAAAACTTCTAGATAATTCCACTTCTTATAAAAGTTTTGAATGAGTTATCTTTGATTTTGTAAATGACATATGCGAGACCTATAATTTCCTGAATGATAATTAACGTGGTGCTCTTGTTGAAAATTTCATTGCTTTCAAAAGGAAGAGGGAATAAAAAAGTAGATTGATCTAGCCACATAAAATCTAAAAACAAATGTAAGTAAGTGCCTATTGAAAATAGTAATAAGTTTTTTCTAGTTTTTGTACCTCTCTTGGTTAAAAGCATTATTAAAAACATAGTGAAAACTGAGAGTAATAATGAATGCGTTACAAATTTTTGGTCTTTACCAATAGGTTGGACAGCCAAAAGAATATCCATAATATCTAAAATCAAAAGACCTACAATCAAAAACCTTAAGTCAGCATTCTTATCTTTAAAAATATATTTAAAAATGATAACTCCAACACCAATAAACCAAAAAAACATTATTTATCCAGTGCTAAGTTAGCTAGTTCATCCGCTCTTTTATTATTTTCTCTGTACACATGCTCTATTGTAAAATTCTCTATTTTAAAAATTAAGGCTTTTGCATGCCCATGTAATTCTTTTAGATGCTCTGACTTTACTTTAAAATTACCAACTATTTGTTCTACTACTAGTTTTGAGTCTAGATAAAACCTAGCTGATTGAATATTGTTATCATTACAGTATTGCAAACCGTCTATTAAAGCCTGGTATTCGGCAACATTATTAGTAGCTATTCCTATTTTTCTAGAAATAACTTTAATTTCAACATTCTCATTGCTAATTGAAACTCCGACTGAAGCTTCTCCAGGATTAGATCTTGAAGCACCGTCACAATATACATCTAGAATCAAACTAGAACACCATCACAATAAGGGCACTGCTGAAACTCTGTAGCAGATATTGCATCTAATTCACTAGTAGTTAAATCTACACCGCAACAGCCACACTGATTATTTTCAAGTTTATAAGCAGCCACGACATCTACTCCTCTAGTTTTTAGATCATCGTAAAGTTCTTGTATTTTCAATGGAAAGTTAGTAAGAAATTCTTTTTTTTCTAATTCGTATAAACTAAGCTTTTCATCAATAACCATCCACTCATCTTTAACTAATTTAGAAGTATTTATTAAATCCTGCTTAACATCATTTAATGATTCATTTAATAACTGCATTTCTTTAATTTCATCTTCATTATTCCTATCATGAATATTTTTTTTCTTTTCTAATTGAGATACTTGTGATTGA
The DNA here is from genome assembly GCA_014239265.1 of Actinomycetota bacterium. Lineage (GTDB taxonomy): Bacteria > Actinomycetota > Acidimicrobiia > Actinomarinales > Actinomarinaceae > Actinomarina. The sequence continues at coordinate 4,000 of JAAZZH010000006.1, read as the reverse complement.
CTTGACTCTTTCTGTTTTGTATAGTTCAATAGTTCGTTTGCATCTAAAGATTTATCTTCAAGTTTAATATTTATACTAGAAATCTTTTGAAGAATAGAGTTGCTAGTTTTTGAGATTTCTTCGATATCTTTAAAGTAACTTCCCATAATGGTCTTTTGTGATTCAATTTTTTTATTAACTTCATTAAACTCAGACTCTAGAGCCATTAATTTCTCAACACTTTCACTGCCCTTTTTATCAACTTCGAGTTTGTATATCTTGTTATCAATTTCTTGAAGCTCTATGAGATTACTGAGTAAAAATGGTTCATTCATAATATTTGTTGTATAAATATTTTATGTCTATTTCTAGGACTTTGTTTAGTTTTTCAGTAAAAGCTTGCATGCCAGGTTTTTCAGTAGATATATGATTTAATTGTATGAATCCCATGTTATATTCATCAGTCAGCAGGAAATGATGGTGTGAAGCATCTCCAGTGATAAAGACGTCTGTTTTTCCTAATATTTCATCTAAAAATTGTGTGCCTGAACCCGGAACAAAAGCAATTTTTTCAATATTATTTAGTTTATGATAATGACTGTTTGTTCTAACTATTTTTGTGGAAAGTTCACTTTCGATTAACGCGCTTAGAGAATTTGCATCATGATTTTTAATTCTTCCAATTTTTCCAACTCCTTTTCCTGGTGAGGTTTCTCCAAAAATTTGAACATCTGTTAGATTAAAAATTTTTGTTAAAGTGTCACCATTTCCACCTACGCAAACATCTTGGGCGGTGTGTATCGATAAGACATTTATATTTTCTTTGTAATAATCAAGAGATAGCTTTGAAAGCATTAAATCTTCATTTAAATCATCAAATTTTTTATATGTTGCTGGATGGTATGAAATGACTGTATTAATATTATTTTCTTTGCAGTAATCAAGAGTAGATTTTTCTAAATCATGACTAACAACGATTCCAGAAACTTCGTTTGTTCCAGATCCAATAAGTAAACCTACTTTATCATCATCAAACGCATCCTTAAAAGGACAGATTTTGTTAACTACATCGAGTAAATCAAATACTTTCACTCAATTAATAGTAATAACTAAATCTATAAAGATTTAGCAGTTTTTTTATTATGATAATTTGCCCACAAAACAAGTAGCGTAGGGAGAATTAGAATTGAGGCAACTAAAGCGAAGCCTATAGAAACTAATACAACTTGCCCCATCTGTTGAAATGGCTTAAGTGTTGAGGTTGTTAAAATTCCAAAACCCGCCATGGTTGTAAATGCAGAACCAAATAATGATCCACCAGTGGTCTTAAGGGTGGTAGTTATCGCAGATACTGGATTTGAATCGTTGCTTAATGCTTCTCTAAATCTATTTGTAACATGTATTACAAATGGAACTCCAATACCTATAGCTATACCAGTTAATGTGGCAGTGACCGGGTTTAATGGTATATCTAGAAGATTCATCCCTAAATATGTTCCCATAACTATTGCAATAACTGGAAATATAGTAACCACACCTAGGAAAGGTCTTTTTAAATCAATCCAGTAATAGATAATTAGAAAAAACATTGAAGAAAGTATTGCAAAGATAAGAGATTGAAATTGTGAAGCTGAAATTAAATCACTAACACTGTTTGTTACAATGCTGTCATTCGTTGCTGCTACATCAACTCCAAGATCTATAACAGGCTGAAAAGCAGCATAGATATCTTCTGTTAACTTCCTTGAACCCTCAGATCCAGCCGAAGTTGTAATCTTGATCTGCTGTGCAGTAAATACTTCATTATTATCTAGATACAAAGTGCCACCAAATGTTGCAGGGTCCATGGTAAGAAGAGATTTATACAAACCATCAACATCACCATTAGCTGAAACCTTCAAAGCATTTAAGCCTTCGCCAGACGTAAGTTCAACACCGTAGGACATTAGTCCTGAGATAAGCTCCATGTCTGGAGCTTGAGGTGGAGATCCTGGTATTGCATCTTGAGGTGCAAGCAGAGCGCCTAATGAAGCAATAACAGACTCATTAGCAACATTTTCACCAAATACTACAATATTCTCTGCATCAGCCAAATCATTAATAGCAACAATAATTGCATTATGAATTTCAGATGTAGCTAAATCTTCACCTTCAAGTAAAACACTTGTAGTCTCCCCAAAACCGCCGCCAAACTCATCAGTTAAAACTGAAAGTGTTGCTACCACTGGATCATCCTCTGGTAAAAAATCTGTAAAGTTAAATACTGTATCCAAGTTTGAAAAACTAACGTATCCATAGCTTGAAACCCCTATAAGCAAAGCAATACTTATTACTTTTAGTTTTCGTGGAATTATTGAACTCGCACCAGCTACTTTATTTAAAACACTTTCACCAGATGAAGAGAATGCTTCTCTACTTATAGATTCTTTTGTTTCAGCCCTTTTGTCTAATAATGATCTTATTGCAGGTACAAAAGTCATGACTAATAGAAGCGCAAAGAGAATACCAAAAGATACAGTTATACCAAAATCTTTAAATTCTGGTAACGGGGAAACCACATTAGAAAGAAAGCCGACTATTGTAGCCAATGTTGCTAGTGTCAATGCTATTCCAACGGAGCTAAGGGTATTAGTTGTAGATTCTTTAACAGATGCTCCATCACCCAATTCTTCTCTATAACGTCCAGTAAAGTGGATAGCATAATCCACACCTAGGCCAATTAATAAGATAGGGGCAATTTGTGAAATTTGATTTGGAGCACCAATTACATTTAAAAAGCCGGGGCCTAGAAGAGCGCCCATGCCTTGCATCCAACCAATTGAAAGAAGTATCGTTCCAAGACTTAAAAGTAAATCACTAACAGTTCTTCTAGATGACTTAAGAAAACCATATCCCTTTCTAGGTCTTATAAAGAAAATATAAGCCAGTACACCTAAAATAATTAAGAAAGCTTTGCCAAATAATACTCCAATTTCTTCTAAGAAATCGTCGCCATCGTTTCCTAATAATAAACCAAAGGAAAAACCACTTACTTTAATTGATGCATAGTTACTGCTTATCTCATTAAGTTCTTCGCTTAACTGAACTTCCATACGAGGTTGTTCTATGAAAGCCCCATCACTACCACCAAAATCTTCGGCAATTTGTGCAGAATCTATTGTAATTATTGCTAATCCAGCAGTAGAGGTTACATTTTCAGAATCGTAGTTTTCTGATAGCAATGCTGATGCGAAAGCTTGAAATTCTGGCGGCATTTGTGCAGAGGCACCTTTATATGCCTGTTTAAATTGTTCGTCATTCATTTGATCAATATTAAACATAGGGTTGAAAGCTCTAGCAAAATCAATAGGACCAAAAAAACCTTGCACGGCACCTTGTCCCTGTTGGCTAATTAAATATTTTGAAATTTCACTCTGCGAAACTACTTGTTGAATTTCGAGCCATGCTTTATAGCCATCAACCGTTAAAACATCATCTCCAGTCATAATTACTTGGAAAACACTTTGACCGCCAGAGGATGCAAAATAGTCACCTAATTTAGATTGTGCTTGTATTTCAGGAGTGTCTAGTTCCCCCCCAAAGCTAGTACTTAGTTCTTCTGCTTGGGTGGCCATGTAGCCAAAAAAACCTGTGAGAAGTAGAACAACTAATATAGTTATTACTGGTCGTTTAGTTGCAGCTGAACTAAAAAAGTTGGTAAGAGTTTTCATTTAATTTTCTCCATATTTTTAAACTTAAAGCATACTAATAAAACTTCTGTTTAATGAGGAAACTTCATATTAAATCTTTGTTAAATTCTCAGAAAACCTTAAGGTTTAATAAACAAAGATAACTCGAATAACTCTATTACTGAAAATTACCTATCATGTATGATAATTCTATGAAAAAATATTTTTGGTCATTAGTCCTTATTCTCTTAATGACTCCATCCGTAGCTAATGCACATGAGCAAGTAAAAGAAAGTAAAAAAAATCGAATCGATAATTATGAAACCATCACTATTTCTCAGTCTGGTAGTTTA
>JAAZZH010000069.1 GCA_014239265.1 Actinomycetota bacterium | reverse complement strand
GATGATGTGTATATCTTACCTGCAGTGGCAGGTGGTTCTGAAGACCTTTCAAAAAAAGAACTTGATAAATTTTCTCGACAGGTAATGCTTGAAGAAATTGGATATAATGGTCAATTGAAATTAAAAAATGCAAAAATTTGTGTTGTAGGTGTTGGTGGTTTAGGAAATCCTATCACTAGTAGACTGGCAGCAATGGGTGCTGGAACTCTACGAATAGTTGATAGAGATGTAATTGAATTATCAAATTTACATAGACAAACAATGTTTGATGAAGATGATGTTGGACAAGTTAAAGTTGAAGTTGCACAAAAAAAATTAAAAAAATTAAATACTGAAGTTGAAATTGAAGCATTACCTGTTTCTATTAATGATTACAATGCATCTGATATTATTGACGGTTGTGATGTTGTAATTGATGCACTTGATAGTGTTAATGCACGTTACTCACTTAACAAAGCATGTGTTGAAAAAAATATTCCATTTGTTACAGGTGCTGCAGTTGGTGTTACAGGTCAAGTTTTTACAGTTTTACCAAACGAAACTGCATGTTATCATTGTATGTTTCCTGCATTGGATGAAGATGCAATGCCAACTT
>JAAZZH010000068.1 GCA_014239265.1 Actinomycetota bacterium | reverse complement strand
TATTTCTGATTTTCATTTTTATTTCCCTCTATTAGTTTTTTAAATTTAAATAATATTAAACCCTTAAATGTAATTACACGCAAGTCCTTAAGACAAAAGTGTGACCTAATAGTTTTGAATAAATGCTATGATTAAAGCGATTAATATCAATACACACGCTGAAATTGTATTTATTACTTTAGGATTTGCTTTTAACCAAACAATTAATTTATTTGCGAGTATCGCATAACCAATTAGTGATACAAAATCTAAAACCACATAAGTAGTTATTAAAATAATAAATTGGGCAACATAGTTAGAATTAAAATCTATAAACTGTGGAAATATTAAAGGAAAAAACAACCAAGCTTTAGGACTTGTTCCTGCAACTAAAAAACCATCTTTAAAGAAAGAAAAGAAACTTTTTTCAGAAACTCCATTAGAACTTATAACTTTTGGTTTTGAATTATAAATATCATAAGCAAGATAAAGTAAATAAATTATTCATTGGTGCCTATGCTATCACCACTGATGGAAAATTTGTTAGTGACAGTGGCACATCCAATATTGTTAGTGAATGCCATGTCCATCAATTACCGATCTATCTTTTTTCGCCTG
>JAAZZH010000067.1 GCA_014239265.1 Actinomycetota bacterium | reverse complement strand
TTTTTAAAAAAAGAAAGCCAACATGTAGAGGGTTTTTCTCCAGAATTAGCTGTAGTAACCCACGGTGGAGGAAATCAACTAGAAGAACCGCTCGCTGTTCGTCCTACATCAGAAACTATTATCGGACACACTTATGCTAAATGGCTAAAGAGCTATAGAGATCTACCTATTCTTATCAACCAATGGTGCAATGTTTTACGCTGGGAAATGCGAACCAGATTATTTTTAAGAACTTCTGAATTTTTATGGCAAGAAGGTCACACAGCCCACGAGACAAAAAAAGAAGCCCAAGAAGAAACTTTAAAAATGCTCCAAGTTTATAAAACTTTTTTGGAAGAATACTGCGCTATTCCAGTAATCACTGGGCTAAAACCAGAACACGAAAAATTTCCGGGAGCACTAACGACCTACACACTAGAAGCAATGATGCAAGATAAAAAGTTTTTACAATCTGGGACTTCACACAACCTAGGACAAAATTTTGCGAAAGCCTTTGACATAAAATTTTTAAATCGCAGTAACAAAATGGAGTGGGCTTGGACTACAAGTTGGGGAGTGTCTACTCGTATGATAGGAGGAGTAATTATGGCACACGGAGA
>JAAZZH010000066.1 GCA_014239265.1 Actinomycetota bacterium | reverse complement strand
AAAGATCACCTGAAGGTTTTTTTTATGTTAAAGATGGAATTGAACAAGCTATTTCAAGAGGATTAGCTTACGCACCTTATTCTGATTTAATTTGGTGTGAGACAGCAACACCAAATCTTGCAGAAGCTAAAAAGTTTGCAGATGCAATACATGAAAAATTTCCAGGTAAATTGTTAGCTTACAATTGTTCACCTTCGTTTAATTGGAAAAAACATTTAAGTGACGATGAAATTGCCTCATTCCAACAAGAAATTGCTAAAATGGGATATAAATTTCAATTTATAACACTAGCAGGTTTTCATACACAGAATATTGCAATTTTTGAACTTGCGGAAAAATATAAAAAAGAAGGTATGACTGCTTATTCTAGAATTCAACAACAAGAATTTTCTAGAGAAAAAGATGGCTACACAAGTGTTAAACACCAAAGAGAAGTTGGAACATCATATTTTGATGCAGTATCAAACACTATCAGTAGTGGAAAAAGTTCAACAACTGCAATGGCAGGTTCTACAGAATCTGAACAATTTTAAATAAAAATTAATTCCCTCGATTTTTTTTTAATAGCCCTTAACTGGGCTATTTTTTTATATGAAAATAATTA
>JAAZZH010000065.1 GCA_014239265.1 Actinomycetota bacterium | reverse complement strand
GCAAGTATAAAATAATATTTTATTAGCATTATTAGTAGTTTAGGTCAGATAATCAAATAGTTCTAATTTTCCCACCAAGTATTTTTACAAGTTGAAAAATGACAACCCAACTACTGATAAGAATCTGCAAATTTCCCCATTTATTGTAAAATCCCCCCAATTCTGGTATATATTGGGTTCTCCAAAAACCAAACAATTAGGAAACCAAGTGAAACACCTACTCATCGTCCTCATCTCCTTCCTTCTTCTTTCTTCTTTTCTAACTTCCTGTACTCAACCTAATGGAACAAAGTATGTAGGGGAATACAAAGACGGGAAAAGACACGGTCAAGGAACATTCACTCACCCTGATGGAGGTAAGTATGTTGGAGGATGGAAGGATGACAAATTTCATGGTCAAGGAAAATTCACTCACCCTGATGGTAGAAAGTATGTAGGGGAATATGAGAATGGTGATCCAAATGGTCTTGGTGTTTTGATTTTCACTAATGGAGACAAGTATGAAGGGGAATTCAAGGATGGAATTCCAAATGGTAAAGGGAGATTCACTCACACTGATGGAAGGAAGTGGGTAGGAGAATGGAAGGGTGGGAAGGTACATGGTC
>JAAZZH010000064.1:244-608 GCA_014239265.1 Actinomycetota bacterium | reverse complement strand
TTTACCCTGATGGGATTTTGAAAGGTGGAAACAAGTATGTAGGGGAATGGAAGGATGGGAAAGAACATGGTCAAGGAACACTCACTACCCCTGTTGTAGATAGTAGAAGTTTCATACATCACGGAAGAAAGTATGTGGGGGAATGGAAGAATGGGAAACACTGGAATGGAACAACAGAAAAAGACGGAAAAATTGAGAAAAAGGTTGTAAATGGAAAAGAGATAAAATAACCCCCCTCTATAACAAACAACCATTAAACTATGAAACACCTACTCATCATCCTCATCTCAATCCTACTCCTTTCTTCTCCTGTATTTGGAGATAATCATAAAGGTGAAACTCTTTATGGGTGGGGTGAATACCC
>JAAZZH010000064.1:0-234 GCA_014239265.1 Actinomycetota bacterium | reverse complement strand
TAATCTTAAACCACTAATGGGAAACTCTATGAAACAAGTACTCATCATCATCTCCTTCCTTCTTCTGTCTTCTCCTGTGATTGGAAATAATCATAAAGGTGAAACTCTTTATGGGTGGGGTGAATACCCTGATTATGTTTGGAAGGAAGTTGGTGAAAAAGACACTCACTCTGTATATAAAGGTGAAGTTGAGAATGGAGTTCCAAATGGTCAAGGAACATTAACTTCCCTTGA
>JAAZZH010000063.1 GCA_014239265.1 Actinomycetota bacterium | reverse complement strand
TACACAAGCGGATGATATATGTCTTATATCCCCAACTCATGTTGATCTACAAAAAATGTTAAATATGTGTGATGTTTTTAGTAGAATGTGGCGATTTACTTTCTCTGCTGAGAAAAGCAATGTAATCCATTTTAACAAAAGAGGTTTTAAGGTATGTCATGACACTAAATTCCTGTGGATAGATGTTTTTGAAACTGACACACAAGTTGTAACATATAACAACTAATACATAGCCAAGATTATTTTTTTTCTATAATACAGGATTGGATTTTTTTTGGTAAAAAGGGTGTTTTTTGAATATTTCACTTATTTTATATTTACAAATTTATTTCTCAGCTTATTGTTGCTGGTATGGATTGATATTTAATACTTGAAAGAAATATAAAACAACAAGTAATATAAAATGTATAAAATCATTTATTTTCGTATAATTACTGATATTTTATCATGAAAAATGCAATATTTTGATAAATTATGGATTCATTTTTTTTTAAATTATGCATTTTCTACCATATATATTGTTAATAACATTGCAATTTGTCCCAACTTAAAATATTTGTAATTGTTAGTAATATCAATGGTTTTATCAATTTTGCCCATTATCCTGG
>JAAZZH010000062.1 GCA_014239265.1 Actinomycetota bacterium | reverse complement strand
GAACTCCAAAAAGGTTCATTGTCATTAGAAGGTTTCCATAGAACAAAATCCTCAGGATTTTTTTTATTTTCAGAAACTTCAACTCTTGATCCAGCAATTAAATCTTCTAATTTTTTATTTGACAAACATCCATAATCTTTAAATTTATTAACTTCAAAATAAATATGTTTCTTATTTTCATAAGCAAAACCTTTATTGATAAGTTCAGAAATCATATTAATCATTATTTCAATATTATCTGTAGCTTTAGGTTGTTGAGATGGATTTTCACAATTTAAAAAAATACAATCGTCATTAAAGTTTTTAATTATTTTTTTAGTTAAATCTGTAATTGTAATGTTGTTATCTTGTGATGATTGAATAATTTTATCATCAATATCAGTAATATTTCTTATATAAGTTACTGATTTATTTCCATATTTGCATTTTAAAACTTTGAATAAAATATCAAAAATTATCAAAGGTCTAGCATTACCAATATGTGGATCATCATAAACTGTAGGACCACATACATACATGCCAATTTTATTTTTATTTATAGGAACAAATTTTTCTTTTTTGTTGCTTAGATTATTTGTTAAAAAAATATCTTTATTCATTATTCTAGAAATATACTTT
>JAAZZH010000061.1 GCA_014239265.1 Actinomycetota bacterium | reverse complement strand
TTATTCTTTTTCTGGTGTAATGATTAGAGGATCAGGAGTTCCTTGGGATTTAAGAAAGTCTCAGCCTTATGATTGCTATGATCAGCTAGATTTTAAAATTCCTGTTGGAAAAAATGGAGATTGTTATGATCGTTATTTATGTAGAATTGAAGAAATGAAAGAAAGTGTTTCTATTATAAAACAATGTCTATCAAAAATGGAAAAAGGTCCAATTAAATCCTTAGATGGAAAAATAAGTCCACCACCAAAAAAAGATCTTAAGCAATCAATGGAGGCTTTGATCCATCATTTTAAACTTTTCACCGAAGGTTATAGAGTACCAAAAGATGAAATTTATACTGCTGTAGAAGCACCAAAAGGTGAGTTTGGTGTTTATTTAATTTCTGATGGTTCCAGCAAACCTTATAAGTGTAAAATTAGAGCACCAGGATTTTCACACCTTCAGTCAATGGATTATTTAATAAAAGGACATATGTTAGCCGATGTACCTGCTGTATTAGGTTCAATGGATATAGTTTTTGGAGAGGTTGATAGATGAGTTTAAGAAGACCTGCAAAGGAACAGCCTGAAAGTTTTGAATTTAACTCTTCTTCTTTGGAAGCTGCTAAATCTATTGTTTCTAAATATCCTGATGGCAAACA
>JAAZZH010000060.1 GCA_014239265.1 Actinomycetota bacterium | reverse complement strand
CCTGATTTGTTGTCAAATTTAGCGCCCATAATTTTTAATGGATCAATTATTCTCTTCATTGGTCTTGATGTAAGGGACTTATCACCTTCTAAAGTCGTTATAAAAGGTTGTGATGCCAGTAAGCCTGTAAGCAATCTTGCACTCGTACCAGAATTTCCTAAATAAATATTTTTTTTTGCTTTTGATAATGAGTTTAGACCCATTCCATGAATTATCATTTTATTATTTTTTTTTATGATCTTAACACCTAGAGATTTAAACGCATCCAATGTATGCATTACATCATCCGACATTAAAATATTTTTTATTTCTGATATGCCTTTTGAAATAGAAGGAATTATAATTGATCTATGAGAAATTGACTTATCACCTGGTATTTTGATTGTGCCATTAATTCCAGAACTTATTTTGTTTGTTATCATTTAGATTTTAAATTCAGACCCCAGATAAAACTTTTTGATATTTTCATCTAATACTGCTTTTTCAGGACTCCCTTCAAAATAGATACTTCCTTCATTTACGATATAAACTTTATCTACTATTTTTAGAGTCTCTCTGACATTGTGATCAGTAATTAACACACCAATATTTTTTTTGGTTAATGTTTTTATTATCGTCTTAATTTCTTCAATAGAAACTGGATC
>JAAZZH010000005.1 GCA_014239265.1 Actinomycetota bacterium | reverse complement strand
AACCGGAGTTATAGGAATTATGGAAAAAGTATTTGATGAATTAAGCATTAGCCTCGCTACTACTGACCAAATGAGAAGTTGGTCATTTGGTGAAGTTAAAAAACCAGAGACTATTAACTACAGAACTTTGAAACCTGAAAAAGATGGACTTTTTGATGAAAGAATTTTTGGACCAACAAAAGATTGGGAATGTTCTTGTGGAAGATACAAGAGAATTCGTTATAGAGGAATTGTCTGCGAAAGATGTGGCGTAGAAGTCACAAGGCGAGAAGTTAGACGTGAAAGAATGGGTCACATTGAACTAGCTGCCCCAGTAACTCATATTTGGTACTTTAAAGGTGTTCCAAGTAGGTTGGGTTATTTCCTAGATATGTCCCCTAAAGAACTCGAGAAAATTATTTACTTTGCAGCATATCTCGTTGTCTCTATCGATGAAAAAAAACGAACTAAAGATTTAAGTGAGCTCGAAGAAGCAGTTGTCGCTGAATGTGAGATTGTAGATGAAGACCATCAAGAATGGGAATCAAAAAGAATTAAGCAAATGAAGCTAGAGATTAAGGCTATGGAAAATGGAAAAGTTCCAGAAGCTGAAGTTCAAGAGCGAAAGAAAGAAATTGAAAAAGAGATTAAAGGCAAAAAGAAAAAATCAGATGATGAAATCGAAGTAATCAAGAATGCTTTCTCAAGATTAAAAACTCTTAAACCAAAGGACATTATTGAAGATGACACCTTGTGGCGTGAAATGATTGATAAGTATGATGAATATTTCACTGGTGGTATGGGTGCTGAGGCTGTAAGAGAATTAGTTAAACTAGTTGACTTAAAAGCTGAGATGGAAAAATTAAAATCGGACTTAGATTCCAAATCTGCTCAAAGAAGACAACGAGCAATTCAAAGAATGAAAGTTATCAAGCCATTTGCTGACGGAAAAAATCCACCTGAAGCAATGATATTGGAGATAGTTCCAGTAATTCCTCCTGAATTGAGACCTATGGTCCAACTTGATGGTGGTCGTTTTGCTACTTCAGATTTAAATGATCTATACAGAAGATTAATTAACAGAAACAACAGGTTAAAAAAATTAATTGAACTTGGAGCACCAGACATAATAATTAGTAACGAAAAAAGAATGTTACAAGAATCAGTAGATGCACTTTTTGATAACGGTAGAAGAGGAAGAGCTGTTGCAGGTGCTGGTGGTCGTGGACTTAAATCATTATCAGATATGTTAAAAGGTAAACAAGGAAGATTTCGTCAAAACCTTTTAGGTAAGAGAGTTGACTATTCCGCTCGTTCAGTAATTGTTGTAGGACCACATTTGCAACTTCAGCAATGCGGCCTACCTAAAATGATGGCTTTAGAACTTTTTAAACCATTCGTTATGAAAAGACTTGTTGAATTAGGTTTAGCCCAAAATATTAAATCCGCTAAGAGAATGGTTGAGAGATCAAGAGCCCAAGTATGGGATGTATTAGCTGAAGTTATAGAAGAACATCCTGTCCTTTTAAACAGAGCTCCTACTTTACACAGATTAGGAATACAGGCATTTGAGCCAATTTTAGTAGAAGGGAAAGCTATTCAAGTTCATCCATTAGTTTGTGAAGCTTTTAACGCTGACTTTGATGGAGATCAAATGGCAGTACATGTTCCATTATCTGCAGAGGCTCAGGCTGAAGCAAGAGTATTGATGCTTGCTACGAACAATGTATTATCACCTGCAAGTGGAAACCCAATTGTTTCACCCAGCCAGGACATGGTCATTGGTCTGTATTACATAACTGAGTGCTATGAAAAACTTGAAGATGCAAAGATGGCATTTGTTGACATTAATGAAGCAGAACAAGCATATGAAGCAGGACATATTGGTCTTCAAACTCCAATTAGATTAAGAGTTGGCGAAATTTCTGGTGATGCGATAATGCACGGAGAAATTAAAAATAGATTTGCTGACTTAATTACTGAAAGTCCAGTAGATGGTTCAGCATTATTGAATACAACTCTTGGAAGAGTTTACTTCAACGAAGTACTTCCAAAAGACTTTCCATTCATACAAGCTAAAGTTCGTAAAAATGAAATGAAGAGAATTATATCTGAAGTTATTGAAAGATATAACAAAGCAGAGTTAAGAGAATTCTTAGATGCAATGAAAGATGTAGGATTTAAATACGGAGCCAAAGCAGGTTTAAGTGTAGCTATGACAGATGTAAAAACCCCACCAGAAAAAAGTACGATCCTAGAGAAGCACGAGAGTGACGCTGAGAGGGTGGAAAATCAATTTAATAGTGGCGTAATTACAGAAGATGAAAGAAAAAAAGCCATAATTGAGATTTGGACAAAAGCTACAGATGAGATTCAGTATGCAATGAGTCGCGCTTTAGAAGCAGACGAATTTAATCCTGTTGATATGATGGTTAAATCTGGAGCAAGAGGAAATATGATGCAAGTAAGACAGCTTGCAGGTATGAGAGGTTTAGTTGCCAATCCAAAAGGTGACATTATAGAAAGACCTATTAAGAGTAACTTTAGAGAAGGAATGTCAGTTCTTGAATACTTCATATCTACTCACGGTGCAAGAAAAGGTCTTGCTGATACAGCCCTAAGAACTGCTGATTCAGGTTACCTCACAAGAAGACTAGTGGATGTTGCTGCTGGTATTGTGGTAAAAGATCAAGGTGATGAAAATATTGACTGGAGAGGTACTAAAAAAACAGTTATTGAATCTGATGGCAAAGTTAGCAGATACTTGCATTCAAAACTTTATGGAAGAGTGCTTGCTGAAGATGTTAAAAAAGACAAAAAATTAGTTGAATTTGGAGATTCTCAAAAACTAACAAAAGGTACATATGTTGATGCTGAAGTTTTAGATGCAATATCTAAATGCGGTGTTGAAAGTGTGAATATTTTATCACCATTTAACTCACAAGATCCTGAAACAATGGATCCTCTTTGTTATGGATTTAGCTTAGCTACAGGTAAGCCAGTTGAAGTTGGAGAGGCTGTAGGTATTATTTCTGCACAGTCTATTGGTGAACCTGGAACACAACTTACAATGAGAACTTTCCACACTGGAGGAGTTGTAGGGTTAGACATTACATCAGGGCTACCTAGAATTGTTGAGTTATTTGAGGCAAGAAACCCTAAAGGTAAATCAGTAATGTCATCAATAAATGGAAAAATTAAATCTATTGATACTACACCAGAGGGCACAAGAGTAGTCACTATCCAAAATGAAAAAGAAGACATTGAAGTTGAAGTACTGAGAAGGCAAACTTTAGTAGTTAATCAAGGAGATACTGTTGAAGCTGGAGATGCTTTAACAACTGGGCCAAAGGCACCTAAGGAAGTTCTAGAAATTAATGGTGTGCGTGCGACTCAAGAGTATCTAGTTGATGAAGTACAAAAAACTTATCGTGATCAAGGAGTTGAAGTTCACGACAAGCATGTTGAAATGATAGTTCGACAAATGTTAAGAAGAGTAAGAATTGTTAATGCTAATGATTCTGATTACTTGCCAAATGAACTAGTTGACTCAACATTATTTAGAAAGACTAATCAAGCATTAGTCAAAAGAAGGAAAAGCTCCTGCTGAAGGAAGACCAGAGCTTATGGGTATCACCAAAGCTAGCCTTGCAACGGACTCATGGTTATCAGCGGCATCTTTCCAAGAAACTACAAGAGTACTAACAGAAGCAGCAATGAAGAAAAGCACTGATGCTCTGTCGGGTCTTAAAGAGAATGTAATTATTGGAACACTCATTCCTGCGGGAACTGGTTCTGAAGCTTATCAAAAGCTTACACCTTCACTTCCAGATGCTCCTGAAGTTTCATCATTAGGATTCATGGAAGCATCATCAGATTCGGAAGAAACTGATGGAGATGCTCTGCCAAATCCTGCACAATGGCTAGCTATGCTAGGCGAAGAAGGAGAAGAAGAAACAGAGTAAAAACTTATAAATTTTTGGTTGTTGTAAGTTCAAAACTCTCATATACTTCTTTCTCGGTAAGTCAATAACACTATTTAGATTGGAAAATTAATGCCTACTACGCAACAGTTAGTCAGAAAAGGACGCAAGTCTAAAGTGTCTAAAGAAAAGACACCTGGCCTAAAAGGTTCACCTCAACGAAGAGGGGTTTGTACTCGTGTGTATACAGTTACACCTAAGAAACCAAACTCTGCTTTAAGAAAAGTTTGTAGAGTTAGATTATCTACTGGTACAGAAGTTACCGCATACATACCTGGTGAAGGACATAACCTTCAAGAGCATTCAATTGTATTAGTAAGAGGTGGTAGAGTTAAAGACCTTCCTGGCGTGAGGTATAAAGTCATAAGAGGAGCATTAGATACTTCCGGTGTGACTGATAGAAAACAAGCTAGATCAAGATATGGAAGTAAAAAAGGTTAATCATGAGAAGAGGACCATCACTTAAACGTAAACCAGAACCTGACCCTTTATTCAACAGTGTTTTGGTATCTCAACTCACGAATCAAATTTTATTAGATGGAAGAAAAGATACAGCTAGGAACATTGTCTACAGTGCTCTTGAGTTAGTTGAAAAACAAGTTGGAGGAGATCCACTAGCCGTATTAAAAGAAGCTTTTGAAAACGTAAAACCCCAAGTTGAAACAAAATCAAGACGAGTTGGTGGAACTAACTATCAGGTACCAATGGAAGTCCCACATAGAAGAAGTACAACACTAGCAATCAGGTGGATGGTTGCAGCCTCAAGAAAAAGAGGAGAAAAAACAATGGCTGAACGTTTAGGCAGAGAAATTCTTGATGCAAGTAAAAATACAGGAGCATCCGTCAAGAAAAGGGAAGATGTTCACAAAATGGCCGAATCAAATAGAGCTTTTGCTCACTATAGGTGGTAAAGATGTCAGAAAGAGCTATAGATTTAAAACAACTTAGAAACATTGGAATAATGGCTCATATTGATGCAGGAAAAACAACTCTTACTGAAAGAGTCTTGTACTACACCGGTAAAACATACAAGATTGGTGAAGTTCATGACGGAGCTGCGGTTATGGACTGGATGGAGCAAGAGCAGGAAAGAGGCATTACAATCACCTCGGCTGCAACCACATGTGAGTGGGAAGGTCACACAATTAATATTATTGACACACCAGGTCACGTTGACTTCACAGTAGAGGTAGAAAGATCACTTAGAGTTTTAGATGGAGCAGTTGCAGTATTTGATGGAGTAGCTGGGGTAGAGCCTCAATCTGAAACAGTATGGAGACAAGCAGACAAATACAACGTTCCAAGAATTTGCTTTGTTAATAAACTAGATAGAACAGGTGCAGACTTTGATTTTGACGTGCAATCTATCGTTGAAAGACTAGAAGCTAAACCAGCAGTTTTACATATTCCTATTGGAGCTGAAGAAAATTTTGTTGGTGTAGTCGATTTAGTGGAAATGAAATCACATACTTGGTCTAAAGATGACGGATCTGAGTGGGATATAAGTGATATTGCTGAAGATATGCTCGATGAGGCAAATGAAAAAAGACAAGAATTATTAGACGTTATTGCTGAGGCAGATGATGAAGTTCTTGAAAAATATTTAGGCGAGGAAGAGCTAACCGTAGAAGAAATCAAGAAAGCTATTAGAAAAGGTACACTAGAAGGTCTCTTTGTCCCAGTTCTTGCTGGAAGTGCATTTAAAAATAAAGGTGTACAGTTACTTCTTAATGCTGTAATAGATTACCTTCCATCTCCACTTGACATTGAACCTACAACTGGTTTTAAACCGGGAGATGAAGAGAATGAAATAGTTAGAGAACACTCTGATGAAGAACCATTTTCTGCTCTTGCTTTTAAGGTTGTAAGTGACCCTCATGTTGGAAAATTAACCTACTTTAGGGTTTATTCAGGGACACTTAAAAAAGGTGACAAAGTTGTAAATACAACTACAGGCAAAGATGAAAGACTTGGAAGAATTTTAAGAATGCATTCAAATAGTAGAGAAGATATCGATGCTATTTCGACTGGAGATATTGTCGCAGGAGTGGGACTTAAAAATGCTAAAACAGGAGATACACTTGCTGACTCTTCAAATCCAATACAGCTGGAGTCGATGACATTTCCAGAACCAGTAATTTCTGTTGCAATTGAACCAAAATCTAGAGTTGATGAAGAAAAACTTTCTGAGGGATTACAAAAACTTGCAGAAGAAGATCCTACATTTGTAGTCCAGTCTGATGAAGAAACTGGTCAAACAATTATTTCAGGAATGGGTGAATTACACTTAGATATTCTTGTAGATAGATTAAAAAGAGAATTTAGAGTAGAAGCTAACATTGGCAAGCCACAAGTTGCATATCGTGAGGCTCTTAAAAAAGAAGTAAAGATAGAAGCAAAATACATTCGCCAAAGTGGTGGTAGAGGTCAGTATGGCCACGTAGTTATGGAACTTGAGCCGATAAAAGAAGGTTACGAATTTGTAGACCTAATTAAGAGTGGAAGGATTCCAAGAGAGTATATACCATCTGTAAATGCTGGGGTTGAAGCAGCAATGGAATCTGGAGTTTTAGCTGGTTATCCACTTGAAAATATTAAAGCAACATTAATTGATGGAAGCTACCATGATGTTGACTCTTCGGAAATGGCATTTAAAATTGCTGGATCGATGGCTCTAAAAGATGGGGCTAAAAAAGCTGGAATTAAACTACTTGAACCAGTTATGGAAGTAGAAGTAGTGACACCAGAAGATTTTATGGGAGATGTTGTCGGAGATCTATCCTCAAGAAGAGGAAAGATTGCTGAGATGGGACAAAGAGGATCTGCAAAGGTCATCAACGCTACTGTTCCACTTTCAGAGATGTTTGGGTACGCAACTGATTTGCGTTCAAGAACTCAAGGCCGTGCAACATTTACGATGCAGTTTGATAGTTATGAAGACGTCCCCGACGCAATAACTAAGGAGATAACTGCGAGTATTCGTGGAGTAGAGGTTGAAGTCTAAGCTTGTTTTCAAGCTAAGGTTTTTTAAAAAAGGAGAAAAATATGTCAAAGGAAAAATTTGACCGCAGCAAGCCTCATGTGAACATCGGTACAATGGGCCACATTGACCATGGTAAAACCACATTGACGGCCGCAATAACAAAAGTTTTAGCTGAAGCCGGTGATGGTGACGCGACAGCTTTTGAAGATATAGATAAAGCCCCTGAAGAGAGGGAAAGAGGAATCACAATTCAGATTGCTCACGTAGAGTATGAGACTGAGAATAGACATTATGCTCATGTGGACATGCCTGGTCACGCTGACTATGTAAAAAATATGATTACAGGTGCAGCACAAGTTGATGGTGCAATATTAGTTGTATCAGCAGCTGATGGTCCAATGCCTCAGACAAGAGAACATGTTCTTTTGGCAAGACAAGTTGGAGTACCAGCAATAGCAGTATTCCTTAATAAAGTTGATCAAGTTGATGACGAGGAACTTCTTGACCTAGTTGAAATGGAAGTAAGAGAACTTCTTTCAGCATATGATTTTCCTGGAGACGACGTTCCAGTAGTCAGAGGTTCAGCATTAGCAGCACTTGAGGGTGATGAAGCTGGTGTGAAAGCTGTCTTAGAAATGATGGAGCAAGTTGATAATTATATCGAGGAACCAACAAGAATCGTTGATAAACCATTCCTAATGCCTGTAGAGGACGTATTCTCTATTACAGGTCGAGGTACAGTTGTTACTGGAAGAATCGAACAAGGAATCGTTAATGTAAACGAAGAAGTTGAAATTATTGGTATTAGAGATACTCAAAAATCAGTGTGTACTGGTGTTGAAATGTTCAGAAAACTACTTGATGAAGGTAGAGCTGGAGATAACGTTGGTCTACTTTTAAGAGGTATCGATAAAGAAGATGTTGAAAGAGGACAGGTTATCGCAAAACCAGGTTCAATTACACCTCATACAAAATTTGAGGGTGAAGTATACGTCTTGACAAAAGAAGAAGGTGGACGTCACAATCCATTTTTCAAAGGATACAGACCGCAGTTCTATTTTAGAACTACTGATGTAACCGGTGAAGTTAGTCTCCCAGAGGGTACCGAAATGGTAATGCCTGGTGACAACGTCTCCGTAACAGTTGAACTAATCTCCCCAATTGCGATGGAAGAAGGAGTGAAGTTTGCTATCCGTGAAGGTGGCAGAACTGTAGGAGCAGGACAAGTAACAAAAGTTATAGAGTAATAAAAATCAACCGGGGGTAGACTACTTGCTCCCGGTTTTTTTTGAGGAAGAAATGGCAAAGCAACAACAGCAAATAAGAATAAAATTAAAGGCTTATGACAACTACGTTGTTGATGAGTCTGCACGTAAAATTGCAGAAACTGTTATTAAGACTCAAGCAAAAGTAAAGGGTCCAATTCCTCTACCTACTCAAATACACAGATATTGTGTAATAAGATCACCACATGTTTTTAAAAAATCAAGAGAACATTTTGAAATGAGGATTCATAAGAGACTTATTGACATTATTGAACCTACTCCAAAAACTGTAGATTCATTAATGAGACTTGATTTACCGGCCGGTGTAGAAGTAGAGATTAAGTTATGAAAACATTAATCGCTAAAAAAGTAGGTATGACTCAAATATTTGATGAAGAGTCAAATGCAAAAGGTGTAACAGTATTAGACATTTCAGGGTGTAGAGTAGTACAGATTAAATCAGCTGAAAAAGATGGTTACTCTGCAGCTCAGCTAACAATAGGGTCTAACAAAAAAGCCAACAGACCAACTAAACAACATTACGACAAATACAAAGTCGAACCAGGAGAATGTCTTTATGAAGTTCCTCTTGATGAAGATTCTAAAATTAAATCTGGAACAGAATTAAATGTAAGCGAGTATTTTGAAGTAGGACAAAAAATTGATATAACAGGATTTTCAAAAGGCCACGGCTTTACAGGTGTAATGAAACGTCATAACTTTTCCGGACAAAAAGCTAGTCATGGTGTTCATAAGGTGCATAGAGCCGGGGGTTCAATTGGTAATGCCTCATACCCAGGACATGTTTTCAAAGGTCAAAAAATGGCTGGTAGAATGGGTAACCAAAAAAAGACTATCCAATCTGTAACTATTGTTGAAATCAATGCAGAAAAAAACTATATTTTAGTTAATGGACCAGTTCCGGGTAAAAAAGGAAATATAGTCCAAATTCAGTCAGCAGTTAAGGTTTCATAATGAGTATCAAACTAGAAACTTATAATACAGCTGACAATAAAGTCACTAAGAGTCAATTTAATTTTGAAGTAATTGAGGATATCAATATTGGACTCTTACATCAAGTTGTAAAATCAAATAGAACAAATTATAGAAATAACACAGCTTCTGTGAAAACAAGATCACAAGTTTCAGGAACAGGTGCAAAACCTTGGGCACAAAAAGGAACAGGTAGAGCAAGACAGGGTTCTTTACGTTCGCCACAGTTTGTTGGTGGAGGTATTGCACATGGTCCAGGTGGAAGAGTGTACCTTGACAGAACTCCAAAAAAAATGAAAAAGAAATCATTAAATATGGCAATTTCTCAAAGGATAAAAGAGGAAGCTTTATTTGTCATTGATGGTCAATCGGTAGACGTACCCTCTACAAAGTTAGCTTCTACAGTATTAAGTGAATTTAATATAAAACGGTCATTTATATTTGTTTACGGCGAAGGTGATGACAATTTAATAAAATCATTTAGGAACCTAGAAAACTCAAGAATAGTTTCTGTAAAAAAACTTTCTACTTATGACGTCGTCTCAACAGATAATACAGTTCTATCAAAAAACGCAATGGATTACTTAACAGGAGAAGTTAAATGAAGTATTTAGAAGATGTACTAATTTCGCCTGTAATATCTGAAAAGTCATATGACAGAATTTCAGATTCTAATGCTTACACTTTTTTTGTTCATTCAGATGCTAATAAGCCTGAAATAAAAAGAGCTGCCCAAGAGCTATTTGATGTCGAAGTGTTGTCAGTTAATACAATGTATAGAAAAGGCAAGAAAAAAAGATTTGGCTATATCTTAGGTCAACAAAGTACAAAGAAGATTGCAATAATCACCCTTCAAGAGGGAGATACTATTGAGGCATTTGGGGTATAGGTTATGGGTCAAAAGAAAATTAGACCAGTAACACCTGGAATGAGAGGACAAGTATCGGGAGACTTTAAAGAAATTACAAAAAGTAAACCAGAAAAGTCATTACTTCAATCTAAAAATTCATCCGGTGGTAGAAATAATAAAGGTAGAATTACCTCGAGGCATCGTGGTGGAGGGCACAAAAGAAAATACAGAATTATAGATTTCAAGCGAACAAAAGATAATATACCTGCAAAAGTAGCAGCGATTGAATATGATCCAAATAGAAATGCCCGTATAGCTCTTCTTCACTATGTTGATGGAGAAAAAGCATACATTATTGCACCAGATGGAATTCTTCCTGGAGCAGAAATAATTTCAGGTCCAAAAGCTGACATAAAAGATGGTAATTGTCTTCCACTTAGAAATATTCCAGCAGGAACATTTGTCCATAATGTCGAACTAAGACCCGCAGGTGGCGCAAAAATGGCAAGATCAGCAGGTTCATCTGTACAGCTTATGAGCAAAGAGGGAGGATTAGCACTTTTAAGACTACCTTCTGGCGAAATGAGAACTGTTTCCATGGATTGCAGGGCAACAATTGGAACTGTAGGTAATGCTGAAGCAGAATTAACAAAACTTGGAAAAGCAGGACGTAAAAGATGGAAGGGTGTTAGACCCCAAACTCGAGGTGTTGCAATGAACCCAGTTGATCACCCACTTGGTGGTGGAGAAGGTAAATCATCTGGAGGTAGAACTCCTGTGAGCCCTTGGGGTAAGCCAGAGAAAAAGACTAGAAATAAAAAGAAATATAGTAACAAATCAATTATTAGAGGACGATCCCAAAAGGGTAGAGGTTAATTATGTCAAGAAGTTTGAGAAAAGGGCCATTTGTTGACGATCATTTACTTTCAAAAGTAGAGGATGCAAAAAATAGTGGTAACAAAACAGTAATCAAGACTTGGAGTAGAAGGTCAACAGTAGTTCCTGAAATGGTTGGATTGACAATAGCAGTCCATAATGGAAGGCAACACCTTCCTATATTTATTACTGAGGCAATGGTTGGTCACAAACTTGGAGAGTTTTCTCCAACACGTACCTTTAAAGGTCATCCGGGACAAAACTAATGGAAAAACAAACAGTTACAGCAAAAAGTAAGTATATTAGACAATCTCCATACAAAGTGAGATTAGTTTTGAATCTCATAAGAGGATTGAATGTTAATGAAGCACTCAACATATTGACTTTTACAAAAAGAAAAGCCGCAACAGATATTAAACAGCTCTTAGAAAGCGCAATTGCTAATGCTGAAAATAATTTTGGCATGTCATCCGCAAATCTAGAAATTACAAAAGCCATTGCAGATGAAGGGCCAACTTTAAAAAGATTTAGACCTAGAGCTAGAGGAAGTGCTGGAAGAATTAATAAAAGAACTTCCCACATATTAATTGAATTAGAAAGTGTAGAGGGATAACGATGGGTCAAAAAACACATCCATATGCATTTAGGATAGGAATAGTCAATGATTGGAAATCTAGATGGTTTAGCGATAAAGACTATACGAAACTAGTAAATCAAGATTACAGAATTAGAGAATTTTTAACAGCAGAGCTTTTAAAAGGTGCTCTCTCAAGAATTGATATTGAAAGAACTAGAGATAAAGTTCAAGTAGATATCCATACTGCACGTCCAGGAGTTGTAATAGGTAGAAAAGGTGCTGAAGCAGATCGTTTAAGAAAAGGTCTTGAAGAACTCACAAGCCAACCAGTAAAACTTAATATCATTGAAGTTAGGGAAGCTGAATTAGATGCTCAGCTTTTAGCTCGAGCTGTAGCTGATCAGTTAGAAAATAGGGTTGCTTTCAGGAGAGCTATGAAAAGAGCAGTAGGATCTGCATTAAAGGCGGGAGCAGAAGGAGTTAGAGTGGAATGTTCTGGTCGCTTAGGTGGAGCAGAAATGGGTAGAAGGGAATGGTACCGTGAAGGAAGAGTACCTCTACACACACTCCGAGCAGATATAGATTTTGGTAGAGCAGCAGCTCATACAACAGTTGGAGCTATAGGTGTAAAAGTGTGGGTTTACAAAGGTGATGTAGTGGCAACAAATAAATTACATCAAGAAAAAATTGCTGCGGAAGCATCTTTAGCTAGTGGAGGTCCAGCAAGCGGAAGAGTTAAATCTGTAAAATCAAGAGTCGAAGCTGCGGTAGGAGAAGCAAAAGAGTCAAGAATCCTTGAAGCTGGAGGCGGTAAAAAAGCTGGAGAACAAACTTCTAAAATAGTGGAAGCTGGAGGCGGCAAAAAAATAACTCCCGTAAAAGCACAAGAACAATTTGAAGAAGAAAAATCAATATTGGAAGAAGAATAGTTTATGTTAATGCCTAAAAAAACAAAGTATAGAAAATCCCATAGAGGGAGAAGAAAAGGCATGTCCAAAGGTGGAACAGAAGTTCATTTTGGGGACTTTGGTTTACAAGCTATAGAAACTTCTTACATTACTGGACGTCAAATTGAAGCTGCAAGAATAACAATTACTCGTACCATGCAAAGAAAAGGTAAAGTTTGGATAAATATATTTCCTCATAAACCTATAACCACAAAACCTGCAGAAGTAAGAATGGGTTCTGGAAAAGGAGCTGTTGAATACTACGTAGCTGTTGTTAAGCCCGGAAGAATAATGTTCGAGATTTCTGGTGTTTCCGAGGAAGTTGCAAGAGAAGCTTTTAGAAAAGCAGGACATAAATTACCAATAAGTACAAAATTTGTTATGAGGCACACATGAGCATAAACGACCTAAGAGAACTGTCTATTTCGGAGCTTGAGACTAAAGTATCTGAATTAAAAAAAGAACTAATGGAATCAAGATTTTCTTTGGCAACAAGTCAGATTGAGGACACTTCTATATTTAAAAAAATTAAAAAACAAATTGCACAAGCAAACACAGTTTTAAACCAAAAAAAAAGAGAAGATATGATGAAGGCTGATAATAATGAGTGACCAAATAGAAAGATCGTCAAGAAAAGTTAAAACTGGTGTAGTTGTCTCAGATAAAAGACAAAATACAGTTACCGTAGCTATCGAGCTACAGTATCCTCATCCAAAATATGGAAAGATTGTTAAAAAAACTAGAAAGCTTCATGTTCATGATGAAAGTTTTGAAGCAAAAATGGGCGACACAGTGAAAATTATGGAGACAAAACCAATCTCTAAGACCAAAAGATGGAGAGTCACTGAAGTAATTGAGAGGGCAAGATGATACAAAAGGAATCTCGTCTTAAGGTTGCTGATAACTCTGGTGCAAAAGAAGTGTTATGTATCAAAGTAAAAGGTAGTTCTAGAATTAGGTATGCAGGACTAGGGGATGTTTTCACTGCTACTGTCAAAGATGCAATACCAGGTGGCCAAATAAAAAAAGGGGATATCGTTGAAGCCGTAGTTGTCAGGACAAGTAAAGAGACAAGAAGGAAAGACGGCACCTATATAAGGTTTGATGAAAATGCTTGTGTAATTATTAATGAGCAAGAACAGCCAAGAGGTACAAGAATTTTTGGACCAGTTGGTAGAGAGTTAAGAGAGAAAAAGTTTATGAGAATAGTATCGCTAGCACCGGAGGTAATCTAATGAAAATTAAAAAGGGTGATTTAGTAAAAGTTATTGCTGGGAAAGATAATGGAAAAGAAGGTAAAGTATTACAAGTTTTTCCTAAAAAAGATAAAGTACTTGTTGAAGGCATCAACATAGCTAAAAAACATCAAAAACCGCAAGGCCAAACAATGCAAGGTGGCGTAATTGACATCACCATGCCAGTTCACATTTCGAATGTAGCCCTAGTCGTTAAAAAGAAGAGTGGAAGGGTTGCTTATAAATTTGATAAAAATGGTCAAAAGTATAGAGTTCTAGCTCAAACAGGAGATGAAGTATGATTCCAAGGTTAAAAGAAGCATTTAATACTGGGTTAAATGAAGAGATTAAAAAAGAGTTAGGTCTGGAGAATGTAAATCAAATACCCACCCTTGAAAAAATTGTTCTTAATATTGGATCTAGTAAAGCTGCAACAGATGGTAGAACTTTAGAGTCAATTGTTGATGAGCTCACTGCAATTTCAGGTCAAAAACCAGTTATTAAAAGAGCTAAAAAATCCATAGCAGGTTTTAAGGTAAGAGAGGGAATGCCAGTGGGGGTAGCCGTAACCCTTCGCGGAGATAGAATGTGGGAATTCTATGATAGATTCATTCAAGTAGTAGTCCCTAGGATTAGAGACTTTAGAGGATTTAGCCAGAAATCATTTGATGGAAATGGAAATTACTCACTCGGGTTAAACGAGCAGTTAGTCTTTCCTGAAGTCGAATACGATAAGGTTAGAGACATTCGAGGCATGAACATTACAATTTGTACAACCGCTAACGATAATAAAAAAGGATATGTATTATTACATTCGCTAGGGTTTCCTTTTAGAGAGAATTAAAAAATGGCAAAAACAAGTAAAATAGTTAAAAACAACAAAAGATTAGACACTGTAAATTTTTACAATGAAAAACGTAAAGAATTACTAGCAATAATTAAAGATCCGGCCTCTACTTATGATGAAAAAAGAGAGGCTCAAAAGAAGATAGCAAAAATGCCAAGAGATGCCTCTGCAACTAGACATAGAAACAGATGCCAAGTAACTGGCCGACCAAGAGGTACACTCAGGAAATTTGGCATGTCAAGAAATACATTTCGAGACTTAGCACTCAAAGGCGAGCTTCCTGGAATAAAGAAAGCTTCGTGGTAAAAAATGGTCACTGATCCAATATCCGATTTACTTACAAGACTTAGAAATGCATCTATGGTCTCAAAACCTAGTGTCTCTATACCCCACTCAAACTTTAAGTTCGAATTAGCAAAGCTTTTAAAAAATGAGGGTTATGTGTCAGATGTAAAAATATCTGGTGAGGGAGTTGAAAAGCTCATTGATATCGATATGAAATATTCAGATGAGGGTATGTCAGTAATATCTGGTATGAACAGATTGTCAAAGCCAGGCCAGAGAGTTTATTCAAGTTTTGATAAGTTGCCAAGAAACAACGGTGGTTTAGGTACAGTAATAGTTTCCACATCACGTGGTCTACTTACTGACTCAGAAGCTAGAAAAAGAAAACTAGGTGGAGAGTTAATTTGTGAGGTATGGTCATGAGTCGTATTGGCAATAAACCAATTACAATACCTGAAAAAGTTGAAGTATTAATAAAAGATATGACAATTTCAGTAAAAGGCCCAAAGGGAGATTTGGCAACAACAATTATTGATGACAGAATAACTTTTGAAATAAATGATGGAATTCTTACATTTTCAAGAACAAGTGAAGACAAATTTGTTAAAAGTTTACATGGTTTGTATAGATCTCTTGTCTCAAATAACATAGAGGGTGTTCTAGAAGGTTATTCAAAAACACTTACACTTGTTGGAGTTGGTCACAG
Source organism: Actinomycetota bacterium (assembly GCA_014239265.1). GTDB lineage: Bacteria > Actinomycetota > Acidimicrobiia > Actinomarinales > Actinomarinaceae > Actinomarina. The sequence continues at coordinate 51,952 of JAAZZH010000005.1, read as the reverse complement.
AGTGTCAATGAAAGGTAATGATTTAGAAATATTATGTGGTTTCTCGCATCCGGTATTATTTAAAAAAGTTGAAAACATAAAATATGAAGTTCCAGATCAAAATACAATAATAGTTTCTGGTATTGATAAGGCTTTAGTTGGAGAGGTATCTGCAAACATAAGAGCTATTAAGCCTCCAGAGCCATATAAGGGTAAAGGTATTCGTTACAAAGATGAATATGTTCGAAGAAAAGCAGGTAAAGCTGCTGTGACAGCAGGAGCGTAAGATGGTTATGAAAACAAAGAATCCTAGAATTAAAAGAAAAATTAGAATAAGAAAAAAAATTTATGGAACTGCTACAAAGCCAAGATTGGCTGTGTTTAAAAGTAATAAAAATATTTATGTACAGGCAATAGATGATTTAGGTCAAAGCACGATAGCAACAGCCAGTACTTTATCTAGTGAACTTAAGAATCAGAATTTAACTGTAGAGATCTCAAAAAAAGTTGGAGAAAAATTAGGTGAAGCACTTAATGAAATTGGTGTCAAAGAAGCAGTTTTTGATAGAGGCGGATATATTTATCATGGAAGAGTACAAGCTGTAGCTGAAGGCATAAGAGAAAAAGGAATTAAGTTTTAATGGTTGAATCAGAATTACAAGAGAGTGTTATTCACATAAACAGAGTGGCCAAAGTTGTTAAAGGTGGTAGGAACTTTGCTTTTACAGCCTTGGTAGCTGTTGGGGATGGAAATGGTAGTGCCGGTATAGGTTATGGAAAAGGTTCAGAAGTTCCTCTAGCTATACAGAAAGCAATTGAAAATGCAAAAAAGGATATACATCAAATTCCTATGGCAGGCTCAACAATAGTTCATACAATTACAGGAGAACATGGCTCATCAAAAGTTCTTCTTAAGCCAGCTTCTCCAGGAACAGGTATTATTGCAGGAGGTGCTGCAAGAGAGGTATTACAAGTCGCAGGAATTAAAGATATTCTTGCTAAGTCTTTAGGTTCACCAACTCACTTGAATGTCGCAAAAGCAACTATCAATGGTTTACTTGGACAAAGAACACCTGATTCAGTCGCAAAATTAAGAGGAAAAAAACCTTCCGAAATTGCTCCAAAAGGATTAGTTGATGCTTATGAAAAAACTAAAGCTGAAAGAAAAGTAGCATCACAAGATGTCTAAAGTAAAAATCACCCTTAAAAGAAGCCTTATTGGTCAAGGTCACAAGTCGCGTGAAACCATCAAGTCATTGGGATTAAAGAAAATAAATTCTTCTGTTGAAAGAGATATGGATGACTCTCTACAGGGAATGTTACGAGTTGTAAATCATCTAGTAAGTATTGAAGAGGTTTAATAATGGATAAATTAAGATTTCATCATCTAAAACCAACTCCTGGCTCTACAAAAAACAAGTTAAGAAAAGGTAGAGGTGAAGCTGGTAAAAGGGGAAAAACTGCTGGTAGAGGTACTAAGGGTACCGGAGCACGTAAAACAGTACCCGCTTATTTTGAGGGTGGACAAATACCTCTATATCGAAGAATTCCTAAATTAAAAGGTATTAGCAATGGACCTAAAATGGCCTACGTCGTTGTTAATGTTTCAGACCTTCAAGAAAAAGACATTTCTGGTGAGGTAGACCCTGATACATTAAGGAATCTAGGTTTAACAAGAAAAAAAGGTTTAGTCAAAATACTTGGAAATGGTGAAATTACTAATGCAGTAAATTTGAAAGTACATTCCATTAGTGAAGTTGCAAAAACTAAAATTGAAAAAGCAGGCGGTACAGTAGAGATCATCGAAGGTTAGTTGTGAAGTTATCTATCTTTAAATATATGTTCAAGATTCCAGATCTAAGGAAGAGAATTTTGTTTACATTAGCCATGTTCGGTGTTTATAGATTAGGCGCTTCTGTCCCAGTACCTGGTGTTGATCTTGAGGCAGTTCAAAGATTAACAGATTCAGGTTCGCAGGCTGGAATTTATGGATTACTCAACTTATTTTCAGGTGGTGCACTAGAAACTTTTTCTGTATTTGCGCTGGGAATTATGCCTTACATCACGTCTAGTATTATTTTACAACTCCTCACAGTAGTTATTCCACGACTCCAAAAACTTCAAGAAGAAGGGGAGTCAGGAAGAAAAGTAATTACACAGTGGACAAGATACATAACAGTTGTTTTAGCATTGCTCCAATCAACAGGCTTGACCTATATTTTCTCCAGAGGAAGTTTAACCGGAGGAATTTCACTTATACCTAACTACACTCCATCAAGAGTAGGGTTAATAGTACTGACCATGACTGCTGGTACAGCATTTATTATGTGGCTAGGAGAATTAATTTCACAACGTGGAATTGGAAATGGAATGTCCCTAATTATATTTGCAAGTATAATTTCACAATTGCCAGCCAGTTTTGGTGGAGCATATCAAGTTACAGCGGGCCAGGGTAGGTTAGGACAATTTTCATTCTTAGTTTTGATGTTTATATTGATGATTGTTGGAATCATATATGTTGAACAAGGGCAACGGAGAATCCCAATACAGTTTGCAAAAAGAGTAAGAGGAAGAAAAGTTATGGGTGGCCAAAGCACATACATCCCATTAAAGGTAAATAGTGCTGGTGTTATTCCGGTTATTTTTGCGACAAGCGTTTTATTCTTTCCGGCACTGATTGCTACATCTTTACCCCAAGACAACTCAATAACTGCAGGAATTAGAAATTGGATTGATGTTAATCTTGCCAACTCACAGGGAACAAGTTGGTTCTATATCTTTTTTCTTGGAATGTTAATTATCTTCTTTACATACTTTTATACAACAATTCAATTTGATCCAGTGAGACAATCTGACATGATTAGGCGTCAGGGTGGTTTCGTACCTGGAGTTAGACCTGGTATTTCTACAACAAATTACCTTTCACATATTGTTAGTAGAATTACTCTTCCTGGTTCAGTTTTTCTTGCCTCTGTTGCAGTTCTCCCTTCAATTGCATCAGCTATTTGGGATATCCCACTTGGGTTCGGAGGAATATCAATATTAATTACTGTAGGTGTTGCATTAGAAACTATGAAACAAATAGAAAGTCAATTAAGCATGAGAAATTATGAAGGGTTTATTGATTGACCAATATCATTATTTTTCTGGGACCTCCAGGTGCCGGGAAAGGAACTCAAGCATCAAGATTGGCTGAAGATAACAACCTTGCACACATCTCTACTGGAGATATGTTAAGAGGTCACGTCTCTAATAATACAGAATTAGGTAAAACAGCAAAATCGTTATTAGATGAAGGGAAACTTGTTCCAGATTCACTTGTTATAGAGATGCTTATTGAAAGATTAAATGCAGATGATTGTAAAAATGGCGCAATCCTTGATGGCTTTCCAAGAACTTTAGCTCAAGCCAAAAGTCTTGAAACGCTGAATGAAAACTTCTCCATAAGCAAAGTTATCGTATTTGAAGCTGAACAAAATGAATTGATAAAGAGAATTTTGCATCGTGGTGAAACTTCTGGACGAGGTGATGACACAAAAGAGTCGATTAGTGTTCGTTTGGATGTTTACAAAGAAGATACTGAGCCCTTGATTGAGTATTACAACAAAAGTAGCTTAACAGTAAAAATTAATGCTGTAGGAGAAGTTGATGATATATACAATCTCATATCTAAAGAGTTTTAGTTAAATGATTACTTTTAAATCACAAGAAGATTTTTTAAATATGGAGAAAGCAGGACATATCGTTGCAACTATACATTCTGAGTTGCGTGAAGCATCAACTCCAGGCGTACCACTTACTACTCTTGATGAACTAGCTAAAAGTATCGTAGAAAAAAGCGGCTCTACTTCAAGCTTTTTAGGTTATATGGGATATCCGGCTTATATCTGCGCATCTCCAAATGATGTTATTGTCCATGGAATACCTAGTAAATACATATTAGATGAGGGAGATATCTTATCTATAGATGTTGGTGTTTCAGTTAACGGCTATCACGCTGACGCTGCACTCACCTACGGTATTGGAAAAATTTCTGATGAAAACCAAGCATTAATCGACGCAACAAGAGATGCCCTATATGCGGGAATTGCATTAGTTGCAGATGGACAAAAGCTGGGAACAATCGGAAATAAAATAGAAAAAATTGGGAACAAATTTTCCTATGGAGTTGTTAAAGAATATGTTGGACATGGAATAGGTCTTGAAATGCACGAAGACCCTCAGGTGCCAAACTATGGAAAGAAGAATCAAGGATTTACTCTGAAAAAGGGGATGGCTATATGTATAGAACCAATGTTCAATATAGGTTCTGCTCAAACGAAAGTTGACGATGATGATTGGACAGTCAGAACTTTTGATGGAAGTAATTCGGCTCATTGGGAGCACACGATAGGGATAATGGACGATGAGGTACGAATATTTACAGAAAAGTAATTTTAAAAACATGTTGGTAATAGTTTTTAATCGCACTATTCTGATTTATCGGTCCTAATTACAAGGTGATTTTGGTAGAAAAAGAAAAAAATATAATAAAGGTTCAGGGAAAAGTTACTGAAACTTTACCAAACGCATCTTTTAAGGTTGAGCTTGAAAGCGGTGCAGAAATTCTTGCACACGTTTCAGGAAAAATGAGAATGAGGTACATAAGAATACTTCCTGGAGACATGGTAGATATGGAAGTATCGCCATACGATCCTACAAGGGGTAGGATAACTTGGAGACATAAATGAAAGTTAAATCAAGTATTAAAAAGAGGGGTCCTGGCGACCAGATTGTTAGGCGTAAAGGTAAGCTTTATGTAATTAACAAAAAAAATCCTCGTAATAAACAAAGGCAAGGCTAAAGAATGGCAAGAATTTCTGGAATTGATATTCCAAGAGACAAAAGGGTTATTGCATCCTTAAGATACATTCACGGTGTTGGAGCTAAAAGATCTGTCGACATTTGCACAGATCTAAAAATTGATCCAAGTACAAGAGTTAGTAACTTAACAAATGATGAAGTTGCACAAATAAGAAAATATATTGAAGCGAACTTCAGAGTAGAGGGAGACCTTAGAAGAGACGTTTCTCAAAACATTCGTAGAAAAACAGAAATAGGTACATATCAAGGTTTAAGGCACAGGACAGGTTTACCTGTAAGAGGTCAAAGAACACATACAAATGCCAGGACACGTAAGGGTCCTAGATTTGCGATAGCAGGTAAGAAAAAGGTGACTAAATAATGGTTGAAACAAAATCCAAGAAAAAAAATAAAAAGAATATACCTTCAGGAGTAGCTCATATAAAAGCTAGCTTTAACAATACAATCATAAATATTTCGGACTCAAATGGTGAAACAATTGTTTGGACTTCAGGTGGATCAGTGGGTTTTAAAGGATCAAGAAAATCTACACCGTATGCAGCACAAGTTGCAGCGGAAGAAGCAGTAAGAAGAGCAACAGAATTTGGTGTGCATAAATTAGATATCATAATTAGTGGCACAGGTGCAGGAAGAGAAACTGCCGTAAGAACCTTACAAAACATGGGTATGGATGTTGGAACCATCAAAGACATAACTCCCACCCCTCACAATGGCTGCAGGCCAAAAAAACGCAGGAGAGGATAATGGCTAGATATACAGGACCTAGAGTAAAGATATCAAGAAGAATTGGATTTAATGTATTCGAGAATAAAAAAGGTGACAAGGCTCTCCAGGACAGACCTTATCCACCTGGAGAAAATGGCAGAAAAAGAGTTAGGGAAACTGACTATGGTACACAGCTAAAAGAAAAGCAAAAAGTAAGATATATGTATGGAATTTTAGAAAAACAGTTCCGAAATTACTATAAAGAAGCTTCTCGAATGGGAGGTATCACTGGAGAAAATTTATTAGTACTTTTGGAGTCAAGATTAGATAATGTCATTTATAGAGCTGGATTTGCTTCCACGAGGCCACAAGCACGACAAATAGCTTCTCATAGACATCTAAAACTTAATGGTTCACTAGTTGACATCCCTTCCATTCAAGTAAAGCCTGGAGATAAAATAGAATTAAAAGACAATAGTCAAAACATGATCATTGTTCAACACACAATTGATACCGGTCAAGATAATGAAATACCTTCATGGTTGTCAGTTGATAACAATAAGAAGACTATTGAAGTCTTATCTCTACCTTCAAGGGGAGACATAAGTCATCAAATAGAAGAACAATTAATAGTAGAGCTTTATTCAAAATAAAAATTAGAGAGGAGAATTAAATTGCTAATACTACAAAGACCTGAAATATCTCAAGAAGAATTGAGTACAAACAGAGCAAAGTTTATAATTGAACCACTAGAACCAGGATTTGGTTTAACTCTTGGTAACACCATGAGAAGAGCTTTATTGTCCAGAGTTCCGGGCGTCGCTGTTACTGGAGTCAAAATTCAAGGTGTGAACCATGAATTTACATCAGTCCCTGGTGTAGTGGAAGATGTTTTAGATTTATTATTAAATCTAAAACGACTTGTTCTTCATGTGGAAGATCAAGAAAGCCATACCTTAACCGTTAAGGCAAAAGGACCAGGAGATGTTACAGCCGCACAAATACAATGCCCAGCTGGCGTGGAGGTTGTGAACACCGACCTAAAAATTTGTACCCTTTCTGGTGATGCAACTTTAGATATGGAAGTTTCGATTGCCCATGGAGTAGGATATCGTTTAGCTGATAAAAATAAAACTAGCGATTCAAGTTTCATTCCTATTGACTCGATATTTTCTCCAATAGTAAAAGTAAGTTACGGAGTCTCTCCAACACAAGTTGGTCAAGTAACAAACTATGACAAACTTACTTTAGACGTTGAGACTGATGGATCAGTAGCACCTAGTGAGGCAATCTCATCTGTAGGGAAAACTCTTGGTGAATTATGGAAACTTTTCGCTGACATTGATGAAGGAATTGGTCTTGAGTTAGGCGAGCTAACAGTATCTGAAGGAAGCTCTCCAGATTTATCAATTTCTGTTGATGCATTAGATTTATCAGAAAGACCAATGAACTGTCTAGGCAGAGAAAATATTACTACTGTCGGACAAATCTTAGAATACACGGAAGATGATCTTTTGAATCTAACAAACTTTGGTCAGAAAAGCCTTGATGAGCTTGTTGCAAAGTTAGATGAATTAGGATTAAGTTTACCAACTAGCTCTGATTTGGACTCTGAGGAAAACGCGGATGCCTAAACCAACAAAGGGAAAAAGACTAGGTGGCTCTGCCTCGCATGAAGATCAAATTATTAGTAATTTAATAAGATCACTTATTCAGCACGAAAAGATTGAAACAACTATAACTAAAGCTAAAGTTGTTAAACCTTATGCAGAAAAAGTTATAACAAAAGCAAAAAAAGGAACATTACACGATAGACGACAAGTCTTAAAAATGATTCAGGATAAAGCTGTTGTTGCTAAATTATTTGAAGAAATTGGCCCTAAGTATCAAGAGAGAAATGGCGGATACACAAGGATTACAAGAACAACTTACCGAAAGGGTGACGGTACAGAGCTAGCTGTACTAGAACTAGTTTAAATTGAGTACTTTCAGAGATGTCTGGAAAAAGTTTCAAGCATTTCTAAGGTTCAATCCCTCCTTGATACAAAATATTGTTAACGACAGATATGAAAGTGGCAATGCCTTTTTAATTGTTATTACAAGTCTTACCTCAATATATACTGCACTTTTTATTACAACTAGATTTTCAAACTTCTTTGATATTGTTTTTTATGGAATATTAGATGGTGCATTCGCCTGGATAATATCGAGTTTAGGAATGTGGTTTATTTTATCCAGAGTTTTTAAGGAAAATTTAGACATAAACAGCGTTTCAACAATGACAGGTTATGCACACGGAATTGTTGCTGGAATCTCTTTTGTTATATTGCTTCAAAGTTACTTGAATATAAGTGCAAGAATTATTGAAATTTTAATATTGAGTATTTTTTTGTGGCTCTTCTATACAATTTCAAGAAGTTTAGAAATTGGGTTTTTTGTTGAAAAACGAAATTCTAGAATTGCTGCCTCCGTCTTTATTGTTATACTTATTTGGACTTCAGGTCCTCTAAAAATATTTTTCTAACTTGAAGAATTATAAGATAGTAATTTCATATGATGGAAATAATTTTCATGGTTTCCAAAAGCAGCCAAAAGACTTTACGGTTCAAGAAGCCTTGGAAACAGCATTAAATAAGCTTTTAACTAAATACCAACTAACTTATGCTGGGAGAACAGATACGGGAGTTCATGCTAAGCATCAAGTTTTAAGCATTATCACAAGTGACCCATTAAAAGATTCTTTCAAAGAATCATTTAATGCATTAGTAGGCAAGCATATTTATATAAAAAAGATTACATTGGCTAATAGGAATTTTCATCCTAGATACGATGCAAAACAAAGAACGTACAAATATTTTGTAAACACTCCCAGTAATTATGAAGCTTATAACCTGGGTTATAGTTATTTTGTAAAGAAGGAATTAAGTATTGTAGAACTGAATCTTATTGCAAATTCATTTACAGGAATAAATAACTTCACTAATTATTCAAAATTAAGAACTGATCAGAATCCATTACGTGAAATTGCTCTAAGTAAATGGACCAAGAACAGTCAGTATTTTACTTATACTATCACTGGAAATTCTTTTTTACACAACATGGTTAGGTCTATAGTAGGCGTACAGTTAGCCGCATTTGATGGAAAATTGGAAAGCAAATCTATCAATACATCTCTAAAAACTCCACTTGAACAAAGATTCAAACATGTTGCACCGTCAGATGGTTTGTATCTTTGGAATATTAAATACTAGTTTTCATAAATATCAGTAACCTTTATACTTAAAGCTCGTTACAATCCAATAGGTTTATAAATGAGTACAAAAACGACATTCAAAGGAATAGAAGCTTCTGATAGAAGTTGGCATGTAGTTGATGCGAGCAATCTTCCAGTCGGTAGATTAGCTAGTGAGATTGCGCAAATTTTAAAAGGTAAACACAAGCCACAGTATGCACCGCACTTAGATGTAGGAGATCATGTTGTTGTAATTAACGCACATAAAATTCAAGTAACATCTAAAAAGCCAGAACAAAAAATGTACTATAGACACTCAGGGTATCCCGGCGGAATAAAAGAAGAATCCTTTAACGCACTCAAAAAACGTAAACCTGAATTAATCATTGAAAAAGCTGTTTGGGGAATGCTTCCAAAAAATAGGCTAGGAAGAGCAATTATTAAAAAACTTCATGTATATTCCACAGATACCCATCCTCATGAAAGTCAAAACCCCGTAGAATTAAGTTTCAATATAAAGAAGGTTGCAGATAATGAGTGAAGCAATATTAGGCACAGGGAGAAGAAAAAGCTCCGTGGCAAGAGTAAGACTCACCGAAGGTACTGGAGAGTATACCTTTAATGGCAAGACAATGGAACAATACTTCCCAAGTCCAAATATGAGAATGAGGGTAAACAAACCTTTCAATGTTGTAGAAATGGATAAACAGTTTGACTTACACGTAACTCTAAACGGAAGTGGATTGTCTGCACAAGCTGATGCGGTTGCCTTAGGAATTTCTAGAGCTTTAATACAATTTAATCCAGAGCTAAGAGCAAAACTCAAAAAAGCAGGGTTACTCACAAGAGACTCCAGAAAAGTTGAGAGAAAGAAATACGGACTTAAGAAAGCTAGAAGAGCCGAGCAGTTCACTAAAAGATAATCGCTCATTGAAAAAACATTTTGGTACCGATGGCATTAGGGGTATCCCTGAAGTATCCCTTACTGAAGAAATAGTCTCAAAAGTTAGTGCTTCTGTCGAAAAAATATTACAGCCTAAATCAATAGCTCTAATTACTGACACTCGAAGTTCTTGTGAAATAATTACTAAGTGGATAAGTAATGGTTTCAGCAGTGAAGTAAATATTCTTAACTATGGAATTCTACCATCGGGATCTATGCCCATACTACTTAATGAGCTCAATCATGATATGGGAATTATCATTTCTGCTTCGCACAATCCAAGTGAATACAATGGAATAAAGTTGATTGATAAGAATGGTTCTAAATTAGCAGATGAAGTTGAAATTTCAATTGAAGAGACAATGGAGACGATTGGGTTGCCAAATAAATCTTCACAAATAGAGGACTCGCACCTAGGTTATGAGCAATATAAAAACTTTCTTGATTCAATAAATGACATAGATTTCTTACAGTTCAATTTAGTAATTGACTCAGCTAATGGTTCTGCTTACAAGGTAATAAAAGATTTAGTTTTAAATCAAAACGCTACTGCAACCTTTATTGCAAGTGAACCAAATGGTGAAAATATAAACGAACATTCTGGTGCAACAAATACCAAGAATCTTATAAATACTATGAAAGACGGACAACTGGGTATCTCCTTTGATGGCGATGCAGATAGATTAATTATGATTGATGAAAATAAAGAAGTTGCAAATGGAGATGTCATCATTGCGTTACTAGCTAATTATCTTTCAGAAACTAAACAATTAGAAAATCAAAGTGTTGTAAGTACGGTTATGTCCAACTATGGATTTAAAGTAGCTATGAAAAATAAAAATCTTAATTTGATTGAAACTCCTGTTGGAGATAAATATGTAGCCGAATCTATGAAGAAACATGATGCAGTTCTTGGAGGAGAACAGTCTGGGCACATTATTTTTTCTAAATATTTACCAGTAGGAGATGGGTTAGTAACTTTTCTTCTTGCCTTGAAGGCACTCAATTACTTCAATACAACACTTGCAGAATTTAGAAAACAAAATATTCAAGAATATCCACAAAAATTAGTAAATATAAAGTTACAAAATCAACTAAATAAAGAAGAGCTTGAGTTCATTAATCAGATTGCATTTGAACTATCCAATAAGAGGGATTTGGATGGTAGATATCTTATAAGAAACTCTGGAACTGAACCTTTGTTAAGAGTTTTAGTTGAAGCTAAAAATAGTGATGAGATGGATGCTTTCCTCGATGAATTACTTATTAAAATTAATGGCTACCTCAATTAAAATATCTTCGTTATAATTATATTAACGAGCAAATATAGCGCCAGACCTTGAAAAAGGTGACGAGGAAGTGTGTTATCGAAAATTCGGCGGATGCATACTCGGCTCTACAGTCGTAATAAATTGTTTAAAAACAGAGAGAAATCTTTGAACAGAAGCAAATTAACGTAGTCTAATTTCAACTTGCTCGTTGGAATGGAGATAATATGTGTGGCATTATTGGGTATTCAGGCCCTAAACAACCTTTACCTATTTTATTGGATGGACTATCTAGACTAGAGTATCGTGGCTACGATTCAGCCGGTATTGCAATAACAGATGGCCAAAATCTAACTATAGAAAAAAAAGAAGGTAAATTACAAGTTTTAAAAAATCATTTACTTAATAAAGAAATTAATGGGAATATTGGAATTGGTCATACTCGATGGGCAACACATGGTGTTCCAAGTGATGAAAATGCTCACCCCCATTATGATCGCAATAAAGATTTTGCAATAATACATAATGGTATAATCGAAAATTATGCCGAAATGAAAGAAGAACTACAAAGAGATAATTATCAATTTGAATCTGAAACAGATACAGAAGTTGTAGCAGTTGAATTGAGTAATCAATGGACAGGTAATCTTTTGGAAACAGTCTGTAAGGTAGCTAAAGAACTTGTTGGAACTTATGCACTTGTAGTTACCACAACAAAGCAGCCTGACACCATAGTCGCAGGAAGAATGATGAGCCCATTAGTTCTTGGGGTGGGAGAGGGCGAAGTATTTCTTGCTTCAGACTCAGCAGCAATACTAGAGCACACAAATAAGATGATCTTCCTAGAGAATGGAGATTTTGTTGAGATTAAAGATGGCAGTTATCAATTATTTGACATCAACATGAATAAAATATCAAGAGAAATTCAAGAGATTGATTGGAAAGTTTCTGAAGCAGAAAAATCAGGCCATGATCATTTCATGTACAAAGAAATACTTGAACAAGCAGAAGTAATTGAAAGGACAATAACTGGACGTTTAGAGATTGGCTCAGAGGAAATCCCTGTCGATTTAAACATGGCCAAACAATTTGAAAAAATATGGATTGTTGCGTGCGGTACAGCTTACCATGCTGGATTATTCGGTAAGGACTTGTTTGAAAAAGTCTTAGGAGTTCCAGTTAGTGTAGAGCTAGCATCAGAATTTCGATATCGGGAACCTATAGTCGGAGAAAATGATTTAGGCATTGTTATTTCTCAATCTGGAGAAACTATGGACACAATTGCAGCAACGGAACTCCTTAAAGAGAACGATGCTCACGTTCTCGCTCTAGTTAACGTTGTTGGAAGCTCTCTTGCTAGGATGGCTGACAGTGTGTTGTATCTTCATGTGGGGCCAGAAATCGGTGTAGCCTCAACAAAAGCTTATCTTGGAATGCTTGTTGGGCAACTTCTTTTAGCTAAGCACTGGGATGAATCTGAGAATCTTGAAACTACTTTTGATGAGATTAAACAGTTACCATTATTGATCAAAGAAACTTTGAAATGTGAATCCCAAATTAAAGAAATATCAAAATCAATTAATGAGAAAAAAGACATTTATTTCATTGGTAGAGGATTGGACTATGCATTAGCAGCAGAAGGCGCATTAAAATTAAAAGAAATTTCCTATCTACATGCAGAAGCTCTTGCGGCTGGTGAACTTAAACATGGCACCTTAGCTTTGATAGAGAATGGCACACCAGTAATTGTTACCGCCAGTCAACATCACCTTCTTGATAAGACAACAAGTAATGTTCAGGAGGTCAAAGCAAGAGGAGCATATGTGATCGCAATAGGAGACAACTCATCAAAGAAATTGCAAGATATTTCTAATGATTATGTGACCCTCCCAGAAGCAAGTGAAATGTTATCAACAATAGTGTCAATTATCCCACTTCAATTCATTGCATATCATGTTGCAAATTTGAACGGTGAGTCTATTGATCAACCTCGTAACTTAGCTAAATCAGTAACAGTAGAATAATTTATGGATAGAGGATACATTTATGTCAATAAAAAAAATTTTCGACATAATATTGCCTATTTGAATAACCTCACAGACAGTGAACTTTGTATTGTTGTTAAGGCAAATGCATACGGTCACGGTATAGATTGGACTGTCAATACTGCTGTAGATTCAGGAGTAGTATGGTTTGCTGTCGCAACAATAGACGAAGCCATTTTAGTTAGAAGTATTTCAGACAATATAAGAATTCTGCTACTTTCAGAACCATCTATTTCAGAATTAGAAAAATTAGCCATTTACGATATTGACACAACTGTATATAACCAAACCTTTATCGAGGCTTTAGGTGAGTCACAGCACTCATTTAAGGTTCACCTTAAAATTGATACTGGCATGCATAGAGTTGGGTGCAGTCCTGATAAATTTGATAGATTATATGAAAAAATTTCATCTTTTAACAACCTAGCTCTAGAGGGTATCTGTACACATTTCCCCCTTGCGGATACGGATGAAAGACAAACGAATCACTCCGTGAAAATATTTAAGGATACAATCTCAGCTGTTGATATTAAAAACCTTTTAATACATGCTGATAACTCAGCATCTACCACTTACAATAATGAAAAGATTTTTAATATGACAAGGGTAGGATTAGCTGCTTATGGGTACAGCATCTCTCCTGTTAGTGTTGCTAGTGAATTAAAACCAGTAATGGAAATCAAAACTCGAATATCAAATATCCAAATTAGAAAAAAAGGAGAATCTGTCTCATATGGTAAGGCACTCATTCTAGAAAAAGATTCTCTAATCGCTACCGCTCCGATTGGGTATGGAGATGGATATCCTTGGAACTCTTTTCCGGATGGGAAGGTAATAGTCAATAACAAGTTTTGTAGGTTGATAGGCAGGGTCACAATGGATCAAATTCTATTTGACGTAACAGGAATGGAAGTAGAAATTAATGACGAGGTCACTATTTTAGGAGCATCGCTTGATAGCAATATTGAGATTTCAATTAAAGACATTGCAGAATGGAATAACACCATCGAGTGGGAAATACTTACCAATATTAAAGACAATCGATTAAATCGAGTTGAAATTGAGAACTAAAGAGTTAAAACAAGATGATTTAAAAAAATTTGCTGAACAGTTTATTTTAGACTTAGCAGTCCCGTCAGTACTTGGACTAAAAGGAAATCTGGGTGCTGGCAAAACTACTCTTGTTAAGAGCTTTATCCAGGCATTGGGAGTTGAGGAAAAAGTTACGTCACCAACCTTCAATATAGTTAGAACTTATAAGAAAGAAGAATTGACTATTTATCATGTAGACCTTTATAGATTATCGTCCATACATGAATTTTATGATTTAGACCTTCCATTAAATGAGGATGATACGTTATTTTTTATTGAGTGGTCTGATATGATTCCGGAATCAAAATCTAAAGAGTGGAGATTTTTAGAGATAGAGATTGTTGATGAAATAACAAGGAAAGTAAGATATTAAATATGTATAAATTATCAATCTCAACCTCAGGTTCTTTTATTTCTGCTTGTCTTCATGAAGAGAAGTTAGTTGGGAGCTTAATATTTAAATCTAATCAAGGATCTACCAATTTGTTGCTAAATGAAGTAGATGAGTTATTAGTAAAAACAAATGTAGACAAGAGTGATCTTGGAGCAATTTATTTAGATACAGGACCTGGTTATTACACTGGACTCAGAATAGGCTATTCAGTGGCTCAAGGAATAGGAGGAACACTTGGGATTCCGTTAGTACCAGTAAATGGCCTTGATTCACTTGCATTTTCGGCACATACAAGTCATAGAAAGATTTGCGCCATAATAGATATCAAAAGGAATGAATTTGCATTTTGTACCTATAAACCAGTTCCTGGTGGGGTAGTCAGAGAAACTGAGCCCGAAATTTTAGACACTGAAACTCTTAAACTAAAGTTTGCCGAGGATGTTGAAAAAAAACTTTTAGTTGGCAACTGGGACTTAATATCTGAAAATGATTTACCCAATGATAGCAATACAAAATTGGCCGATCCAAAAATTGTAACAGCAGAGACAATCTACGCTGTAGGCGAAAGAATATTTCAAAATAATAAGTATCCAAACTTCAATGAAATACCTATTAGCTATATGCGCGAGCCAGATATTTCACTTTCACAAACATCACTTGAAAAAAAGGTTGAATTTAATGATTGAGAGCGTATCTGTTTGTGATTTAAAAATGGCAAAAGAGCTTGAAGAAATAGAAAATGAGATATTCGCTACAGCCTGGCCAAGTGAAACTATAAAGCAAAAAATTAATAATAAAGAATTTAAGTATTGGTTATATAAAAAAAATGACAAGGTAGTTGCTTATTTAGGAGTTCAGTTTATTAATGATTTTATAGAGATATTAGGTATTGGCGTAATTAAAGAATATAGAAAGAATGGAATTGCTGGAGAACTCATGAATGAGCTCATAGACTATTTTAATAAGTCTTCTTACCTAAAAATAGTATTAGAAGTACGTGAATCAAATGACACAGCAAAAAACCTATATACGAAATTGGGTTTTAACAAAATATCTAAAAGAAAAAATTATTATAAAAACGAGGATGCTGATATTTATTTAAAGGAAAAGGTCTATGTATAAAGATAAAGTTATCTTAGGTTTTGAAACAAGTTGTGACGAAACGGCTATTGCGATTATGAAAGATGGCAAATTACTACTCAATAAAATATCTTCACAGGTAGATATACATGAAAAATTTGGGGGAGTAGTTCCAGAAGTTGCATCTCGCGCACATTCAGAAATGATACGCAACTTATTTCACACATCACTCAACGAAGCACAATTAGAACTTTCAGATATTGATATTGTTGCTTCTACAGATGGCCCAGGCCTAGTAGGTAGTCTTGTTGTTGGCTACAATTTTGCAAAATCAGTTGCGTGGTCTTTAGATAAGTTATTTTTACCAGTAGATCACATGGTGGGGCATTTAAGTGCTCCGTTGATAGAACACCCACAACTAGAACCCCCATTTCTCTCTTTACTAGTTTCCGGTGGTCATACGCAAATTGTTTTAGTTGAAGAGTGGGGAAAGTATGAACTTTTAGGAACCACTATTGATGACGCTGCAGGGGAGGCTTTTGATAAACTCTCAAGATATTGTGGATTTGGCTTTCCGGGAGGACCTGCAATACAAAAGATAAGCGAGGGTGGAAATGAATCAAAGGTATCTCTTCCAAGGCCAAAACCTTCAGGAGAGTTTGATTATTCTTTTTCAGGGCTTAAAACAGCAGCTATTTACTACCTTCAGGATCTGAAACAAGAAGATGAGGTTTCAAGGAAAGATTTTGCTGCTTCATATCAAGAAGCAATAGTTGACTCTTTAATGGGAGTATTTAAAAAAGCTGTAAAAGAAACAAAAGTACCAACAATATCCGGCGGCGGTGGAGTAATGGCAAACAAAAGGTTAAGGGAAAAATTAAGTACTTTTTCTGAAGAAGAGAGTAAAAACTTATACATTCCATCACCAGTACTGTCGACTGATAATGCAGCAATGATATGTAGTGCAGCACAAATGAATTTAACTACGAAAGACCTTAACATCAATGACGTAAGGCTTTCTTCGATAATTAATTGATAATTAAAATACATTTATAAACGCAACAGTATTAAATTTTCTTATGTACAAAAAAAATATTTAGGAGGTATTGTAAATGAATCTTCAACCTTTAGGAGACAGAGTTGTAGTCAAAGCTATGTCTGAAGATGAAATGAAAACAGCATCAGGAATTTACATTCCTGACACAGCTAAAGAAAAACCACAAGAAGGTGAAGTTGTAGCTGTAGGGCCAGGAGAGCCTAACGATGCTGGAGAAAAAGTAAAGCCAGATGTTGAAACAGGAGACAAAGTTGTCTATTCAAAATATGGTGGAACAGAAATCAAAGTCGATGGACAAGAATACTTAATCTTATCAAGTAGAGATATTCTTGCAAAAATTACTAAGTAATAGGAGATATAAAAAATGGCAAAAAAAACATTAGTTTTTAATGAGGCAGCTAGAAAAGCTCTCGAAGCTGGCGTTAACAAATTAGCTGACGTAGTAAAGGTCACATTAGGGCCAAAAGGTAGAAATGTCGTTCTAGAAAAAAAATGGGGAGCACCAACGATAACCAATGACGGTGTAACTATAGCAAAAGAAGTAGATCTTGAAGATCCATATGAAAATATGGGTGCTCAACTCGCTAAAGAAGTGGCTTCAAAAACAAATGATGTTGCTGGTGATGGTACTACAACTGCTACAGTGTTAGCTCAATCAATGGTAAACGAAGGAATGAAGACAGTATCTTCTGGTGTCAATCCAATTGAAGTAAAAAGAGGAATGTTACAAGCATCAGAAGCTGTAACTGATTTCATTGCAGGATTTGCTAAAACAATTGGTGGAAAAGATGAGATTGCACAAGTTGCTTCTATATCTGCTGCGGATACTGAAATTGGTGAAACAATTGCTGAAGCCATGGAAAAAGTTGGAAAAGATGGTGTAATCACAGTAGAGGAAGGCCAAACTTTTGGAATGGAGCTTGACTTCACAGATGGTATGCAATTTGACAAGGGATTCATATCACCATATTTTGTAACAGATGCAGATAGACAAGAAGCTATTCTTGAAAATCCATACATTCTTATTGTTAATTCAAAAATTACTGCAGTAAATGACTTACTGCCAATTTTAGAAAAAGTAATGAATTCAGGAAAACCATTATTGATCCTAGCCGAAGACATTGAAGGTGAAGCACTAGCAACCTTGGTTGTTAATAAAATTCGTGGAACCTTTACATCAGTAGCTGTAAAAGCTCCTGGTTTTGGAGAGAGAAGAAAAGCAATGTTACAAGACATAGCAATTCTTACTGGTGGCGAAGTTGTCTCAGAAGAACTTGGACTTAAAACTGAAAATACAACAGTTGAAATGCTTGGTGAAGCTGCACGAGTTGTTGTCAAGAAAGATACAACAACCATTGTTGATGGAAGCGGTAAAAAAGCTGAAGTCGAAGCACGAGTGAAGCAAATTCAATCAGAGATAGACGACTCAGATTCTGATTGGGATAAAGAAAAACTTCAAGAACGTCTTGCAAAACTTTCAGGCGGTGTTGCACAAGTAAAAGTTGGAGCAGCAACTGAAGTTGAGTTAAAAGAAAAGAAAATGAGAATTGAAGATGCTTTAGCAGCTACAAGAGCAGCTGTTGAAGAAGGTATTGTTGCAGGTGGAGGAGTTACTTTAATTAGAGCTCAAGGTTCAATTGACAAAATTTCCGGAGGTTCAGAAGCTGAAGTAATCGGAAGAAATATTGTTAAAAAAGCACTAGAAGCTCCTTTGCGTCAGATAGCTGTAAATGCTGGATATGAAGGCGGAGTTATGGTTGAAAAAGTTAAGAACGCAAAAGGTAACGAGGGACTTAATGCAGCAAATGGAGAAATGACTGATTTAGTAAAAGCTGGTGTTATAGATCCTGCTAAAGTAACTAGATCAACTGTCCAAAATGCTTCTTCTATTGCTTCTTTAGTTCTAACCACTGAGGCATTAATTGCCGAAGAGCCAGAACCAGAGGCACCAATGCCTCCAGGAGGCATGGGTGGCATGGAAGGAATGATGTAATTACATCAAAAATTTAAAAATTGAGCGGATTTAGGTCCGCTCTTTTTTTATAGTAAGCTAAAAATATGATAGGAATTAGAGGAGCAATTGCTGAGGTACAAAATACTTCAGAGAACATTATTCAATCAAGTAAAGATCTTTTTACTGAAATCCTTAAAGTAAATAATTTAGAAATTGATAAAATCATTTCAGTTTTATTTACACTAACTCATGATTTAACAGAAGCATTCCCAGCTAAAGCACTAAGAGAACTTGGGCATACTTCTATTCCTGCAATAGACACTTTGGCTCCCAATGTAGAATATGACTTAAAAGGTTGCATACGAATATTGATTCACTACGAAGATAATGTGAACATTAAACATGTTTATTTAGGAGAAGCAAAAAAACTTCGTCCTGATAGATAAAAGTAATTGGCAAAGCAAATAAAGATGGTAAGATAATCACAATGAAATTAAACAATACTTTTTTTTACTTTAGTGAGCACATATAAGCTGCCCTAAAGTTGTGTTGTAATAAATCGGGCAAAAGCCCGATTTTTTTATTTAGGAGAAGAAATGATAATCGTAATGAAACAAGCAGCTTCTGAGGAAGATGTTGATAAGGTTAAAAGTAAAGCTATAGAACAAGGTCATGAACCTTTGACTATATTTGGCGTCGAAAGAACTGTCGTTGCCGTGAGCGGAAAAGTTATTGAAGACAATAGAGCCATTATGAGACTTTTAGATAACGTTCATGAGGTAATTCCTATAGGTAGGCCCTACAAGCTAGCAAGCCGCAGTTATAAAGAAGAAAATACTCAAATTAAGATCAAGGACTTAATTATCGGAGGAAGTGAACTGGCTCTTATTGCAGGACCAGACAGCGCCGAAACAATGGAACAAACTCTTGAAACAGCTGAGGCTGTTGTAGCTGCTGGAGGTAATGGATTAAGAGGAGGTGCTTTTAAGCCAAGAACATCTCCTTATAGCTTTCAAGGATTAGGTGAAGATGGTTTAAAAATGCTCAAAGAAGCTTCAGATATAAATAACCTTCCTTTATTTAGTGAAATAATGGATACTCAGCACTTATCAATGATGGAAAAATATGTTGATGTTCTTCAAGTTGGAGCTAGAAACATGCAAAACTTTAAGTTGCTAGAGGCAGTAGGGGAATCAAAGCTACCGGTTCTACTTAAAAGGGGAATGAGTGCGACTTTAGAAGAACTCTTACTTGCTTCTGAATATATTTTAGCTAGGGGAAATGAAAATGTGATGTTGTGTGAAAGAGGTATAAGAACTTATGAGACAGCAACAAGAAATACATTTGATGTAAATGCTATACCCTTTCTTAAAATAAACTCACATCTACCAGTTATTGCCGATCCAAGTCATGCTACAGGAGACAGTAAGCTTGTTGAGCCTGTTGCCCTAGCAGCTATTGCAGCAGGGGCTGACGGACTTTTAATTGAGATTCACCCGAGACCAGATGAAGCTCTTTGTGATGGCCCACAAGCATTAGTTCCCTCTCAGTTAAATGAGCTAAGCAAAAAAGTTAGCTCTATCGCAAAAGTAGTAGGAAGAACACTTAACTAGAAATGAAGTCAGTAAGAGTTTATGGGCTTGGCCTTATGGGAACAAATCTTGGGCTTAAATTACTTAGTAAAGGGATAAAAGTCTACGGTGAGGATGTTAATACTGAATCACTCGAGAGAGCATCTAACCTGGGAATTAATGTAGTTAATTCATCACAGGCAGTTGATTTAACTATTCTTGCTATGCCTATAAATAGTATTTTATCAACTCTTAGTTCAGATAAATTAATTGCTAATACTAAAGCAATAATTGATATAGGCGGGACAAAGGAGAAGATTTGCAATTTAATGGATAGTTACGAGGTTCCATCAATTGGTGGCCATCCAATGTGTGGTATTTCGGATAATAGTTCATGGGAACCTGACCCGGAGATTTACAATGGAGCTACATTTTTATTGTGCGAAACCAAGTCAATGGACCAAACGTCAAAAGAGATTGTTCTTGAGATGATTCAATTATTAAACTCTAAGGAAGTCTGGATTGATAGAACTCATCATGATGAGATAATTTCGATAACAAGCCACCTTCCACACTTAATAAGTACAGCGTTAGTTGGTACTGCTAGAGATAACTATGAGATAAATGAAATTATGGGTATGGCAGCTGGTGGTTTTGACGGAGCTACAAGACTCACTAGAACTAATCCTGAGATGATAAAAGATATGTATGACACTAATTCTGAAAATATTAATAAATTCCTTAAATATTTCTTAAGTGAATTAATGGAATTAGTTGACCTACAAGAAAGAGATGAACTTATTAGTTATTTGAATAATTCTGTTCATTGGAGAAGGGCATTATCTGACAAATTTGGGGAAAGGCCACTAAGTTGAATCCTGAAAAAAAGCTTTCAGGTGAAATTTCCTTAATAGGTGATAAGTCAATTTCTCATAGATCAATAATATTTGGATCAATAGCTGAGGGAGTATCTGAGTTTTCTAATGTTTTAATATCTGGAGATACAACTGCAACTATTGAAATCTTCAACTCTTTAGGCGTAAACATAGAGGTTAAAGAACTCAATACTCTTGTTATTCATGGAGTAGGGCTTAACGGTTTATCTAAGTCAAAACAGGCCTTAGATGCAAAAAGTTCAGGAACCACTGCCCGTCTTCTAACAGGTTTGCTTGCCAGGCAAAACTTTTCCTCAGAGTTGATCGGAAGTAGTCAATTAAGCAAAAGACCAATGGGAAGAGTTATTAATCTTTTAACTGAGCATGGTTCAGGTATTAAGTCCAATGAAGGATATTTACCAATAAAGTTCGAAAAAACAGAATCTGCATTCAACACTATAAATACAATTGTTCCTAGCGCACAGGTAAAAAGCGCGTTAATTATAGCTTCTTTATATCACCAAGAACCAACTGTAATAACAGAGAACGTTCCCACAAGAGACCATACAGAGAGGATGCTTTCACACATGGGAGTGGGGTTAGTCAGGATGGGTTCCTCTATCACTGTTCCTCCCAACCAGGTTTTGAAACCTAGCAGTTTTAGGATACCCTCAGACATATCATCAGCAGCCTTTCTTATTGCAATAGGTATTTTGTCGTCAGATAAAATAGTTCTCAAAAAAGTTCTTATCAATGAAAGGCGTATTGGTTTTCTCAAAATTCTAAAAAGAATGAATGGAAACATCACAATAAGCAATATCACTGAAGTTGGAAATGAACTAATAGGAGATATTGAAGTTATTAAGTCAGAATTAATAGCTACACGGATAGAGCCTGATGAAATTCCCGACCTAATTGATGAGATTCCTTTATTGACCTTTTTAGCATCTCAAGCGGAAGGAGAGACAACTTTGAGGGGTGCCGAAGAGTTGAGAATAAAAGAATCGGATCGTCTTGAATCTATGAAAGAGTTTATACAAGCGCTAAATGGAAAAATTAAAATGTATCCTGATGGATTTAAAATAATAGGGAAGCAAAATTTAGATGCGGGAGTCATAAAAACAAAAGATGATCATAGGATTTCAATGACAGCTTTAGTAGCTAACTTAACCCTTAGTAAGAAAATCCTTCCTGATAATATTCAGTGTATTAACGACTCATATCCTTCATTCTTTGATGATATAAACAAAATAGGTGGTGAGATAATTGAATAAATTTGGAGTACTTGGTTGGCCTCTGACGAAGACATTTTCACCACAGATACATGAATTATTATTTGATCACACTGGTATTAAAGGTTCTTACAGTTCAATCAGAAAAGAAAATATTAATCAAGAAACAATTTTAAAAATAAATCAGGACTTTCATGGATACAACATTACAATTCCACACAAAGAAAAAATACTGGCTTTTGATGATACTGCAATCCTAAGTAAAAGTGTTTTAGAAATTGGAGCTTGCAATACGGTTTTAATTAAAAATTCAAGAATGCATTTATTTAATACTGACTTTTCTGGCTTTATGGACTTTCTAGATTTGATTGATCATAACTTTAACAAAATGGAAGTTTTAATTCTTGGTTCTGGTGGAAGTTCAAAGGCAATAGCATACTCTTTAAAACTATTAAATATTAAATATCACATTGTGAGTCGATCACTTAGAGATAATACTATTTCGTATAATGATGTTCCTAATCTAAGTTCTAAAATAGGAATGGTCATAAATACAACCCCTGTAGGGATGTCACCATATGAAAATGTCGAACTACCAATAAAGTGGCATGAATTAGTTAATTTAAAAACTGTAATAAATCTTGGTTATGGATCAGAAAATACTTTTTTAAATAATTTTGATGATTCAATCTTAAAATATGATGGATTAGGAATGTTAATCTGTCAGGCCATAGAGTCTTTTAATATATGGACATCTGCGGCAGTAAGTATAAGTAGTATTTATGGTGAAGTATTAAACAAATTGGAAGGTGAAAAGTGATTAGATATCTAACCGCCGGCGAAAGCCATGGTCCCGAGTTAACTGGAATTTTAGAAGGCATACCGGCTGGTTTTAATATTTCAAAAAAATATATAGATAGCTTTTTACAAAGGAGACAAAAAGGTGTTGGTTCCGGGGGCAGAATGAACATTGAACAAGATGAAGTTTTAATTAGCTCAGGTGTCGTCAATGGAGTTTCTACTGGAGCGCCAATTGCTTTACGAATATTAAATAAAGATTGGAAAAACTGGAAAGATAAGGAAATAGATCCCTATGTAGTGCCGAGACCGGGACATGCAGATTTAGTTGGAACAGCAAAGTATAACCATGAAGATATCAGATTAGTTTTAGAAAGAGCAAGTGCGAGAGAAACTGCTATGAGAACTGCAATAGGGGCGATTGCATCAGAGGTGCTTGAAGAACTGGGGATTGAAGTCACAGGATACGTATCAGCAATAGGAGGCATTTCCTATAAAAATAAAATTAAAGATAAAATCGAGAGGGATAAAGTTACAGAGTCTGAAGTTGGATGTCCTGAAGTTGCAACTAGTAAATTGATGGAAGAAGAGATTCTTTCAGCGAGAAAAAATAAGGATACCCTTGGGGGCTCTATAACATGTGTAGCAACAGGAGTTCCAGCTACAATTGGTAGCTTCGTACACTGGGATAAAAAACTTGATGCAATTCTTGCAAAACAGTTTATGTCTGTTCAAAGCGTAAAGGCTGTCGAGATTGGAAAAGGAGTTGATATTGCTAAAAAATTTGGTACAGAAGTTCAAGATCAGTACTCTCTAGATGGAAAAAAAATAACCAAGATTTCAAATAACCTCGGTGGTTTCGAGGGAGGTATGACAAATGGTGAAGAGTTACACATTACGGCATATTTAAAACCAATCAGTACTACTTTAACCCCAATTAATAGCATAGACTTAGCCGAAAAAATTGAAACGGAAACAGTCTATGAACGTTCTGATACATGTGCTGTGCCAAGGGCCATACCAATATTTGAAGCAATCATGGCATTTGAAATATTAAATAATCTACTAATCAAAACAGGAGGAGATCATAAAAAAGAAATAACTCAAAGTTTTAACAATATTCCAAAACTTGAAATTAACGAATTCAATATAAAAAATGAATTATGGAGTATGAAATACGATGTCGAATAAGACAGCATTTTTAGCTGGGTTTATGGGTTCTGGAAAATCTTCTGTTTTGAATATCTTAAAACTGAATACAGAAATACATACTTTTGATTTAGATGATATTGTTTTGAGTGAAAGTAAAGATGATATAGAAAGTATTGAGCAATTGTTTGAAAAATACGGGGAGGAATATTTTAGAGATTGTGAACTTAAAGCTTTTCAGAAAATTTATCAAAATTCTAATACAGTGGTTTCTCTTGGTGGAGGATCAATGATATCTAAACCTATTAAATCTGCGGTATTGAAATCAGAACATACTTTTTACTTAAAAAATGAATTTGAAAATCTATGGGAAAATATTAAAGATAGTAAAAGACCGTTAGTCTCTACTGGAAAAGATAATGTAATGAAAATTTATCTTGAAAGACTTCATACATATAAGCACTGTAAAAATACAATCGATATGTCTAAACATAGCCTTCAAGAAGCTTCGGAGATAATCATTAATCGACTAGGTTGGGTATAAATTGCAAGAATCTAATGTCAAATACTTTAAAAACTTAAATGAGTTATTGATTTATTGTGATAAATTAACTGATGATAAAATCTCCCGGATCTACATTGATAAACAAGTTTTATTTAAATTTCCTCAACTTAAAAAATTATCCGAAAACTATAAAGAGATTGAAATTATAGAAGAGAAAAAAAATCTCGATACCGTATCAAAAATTTGGGAAGATATGTTTGAGAAGTCAATACAAAGAAGCTCAACTGTCTTATGCATCGGGGGAGGAGTATTATCCGATGCTGTTGGATTTGCTTCAAGTACCTATAAAAGAGGTACTGGTCTCGTAATAATCCCTACAACACTTTTATCAATGGTCGACGCTGCACACGGTGGAAAAAATGGAATTAATACCACACATGGAAAAAATCAAATCGGGACTTTTATGATGCCTGATCAGGTATTAATTTGCCCAGAGTTTTTAGGAGAATTACCAGATAAACAAATTAAAAATGGGCTGATTGAGTTGATAAAAGCAGGATTCTTAAAGAGTCCTGAATTAGTTCAACAGGTTTATGAAACTGATATTTCTAAAGTTAATATTGAACTTATAAAAGCAGCTATAGACATTAAAAACGAAATAATAAAAAATGACTTTAAAGAAAGTTCTGAGAGGATGTATTTAAACTTTGGTCACACTATTGGACATCTAATTGAGATAGATTCTAAACATAGTATTCCCCATGGAGAAGCAGTAGGCATAGGAATTTTAAAAGCCCTAAAAATATCGGAAAAAATGTGTAATTTAGATATAAATGTTTCTGACAATTTTGAAAATTTTCTAAAAAAGTTAGACCTTAATATTGACTATAAATTCAGCGGTAATCCAGAGCAGCTTAAAGAACTGTTGTTTAACGATAAAAAATTTTCTAAGGATGTTGTAAAGTACGTTCTTCTAAAAAATATTGGAAATCCAGTTTTAGTTGATTTCAATCTAGATGATTTACTTAATGAGGTAACCTATGCATAAAATACTTGTGGTTAATGGTCCAAATATTAATATGTTAGGAATTAGAGAGCTAGATAAGTATGGAAAAACTTCTTATCAAGAACTAAAGGAGATCATACAAGATTATTCGATTGATAAATTTCACCTAGAAACCTATCAATCAAATGTTGAAGGGGAAATCGTATCCAAGCTTCATACAGCAATACAAGAGGATATTGATGGCCTAATAATTAACCCAGGAGCCTATACACATACCAGTATTGCAATTAGAGATGCCCTAGCAATACTTAAGATACCGTCAATTGAAGTACACATTAGTAATATAAAAAACAGAGAGGATTTTAGACAAGTAAACTTAATATCAGATTTTTGTGACTTGACTATCACTGGAAAAGGTATCGACGGCTACATTGAGGCAATCGATTATTTATATGAAAAATATTAATAAAATATATTATCAAGGTTCAAAAGGCTCTTATTCAGAGTCTGTTTTAAAGAGCTATTTTCCTAATAAGCAGTATGTTGAATGTCAGACATTCAGAGAGGTTGTTGCCCAGGCAGGTGGAGACGATTATGGTTTACTCCCTGTTGAAAATTCACTAGTTGGGACTGTTGTAGATTCTTACGAAAATTTAATCCAGAGTGAATTAACTGTATACGGAGAGTTTAAGAAAAAAATTACACACGCGCTCATCGGATTAAAAGATTCAAAACTTGAAAATATTGAAAGAGTTATTTCACACCCACAAGCTCTTCAACAATGTAGCAACTTTTTACAAGAGATGAATGTACAACTTCAACCAGTGTTTGACACAGCTGGAAGTGTCTTAAGTTTATTAGATGAAGAATCTGAAACTATCGCTGGAATTGCAGGAGAGCATTTTGAAGGTGATAGTCGTTTTAAAGTTCTGAAAAAAAACATTTCAAACCATGTAGAAAACTACACTCGTTTTTTTCTTGTCGGAGATCAAGATACTAAACTTGAGATATCAAAAAATAAAAGATCCGCAATATTGATAGCAGATGACAAGCCCGGCTCGTTACTGTCTGCTCTGAAAATATTTGAGGAGACTAATGTTAATTTAACAAAATTAGAATCTAGACCAATCATTGGAAGTCCCTGGGAGTATAAATTTTATATTGATTATCAAAACTCTGATGGTTATATTGATACTCAATTGAAAGATAAATTAGATTTGGTAACAAAAAAGTTTAAAATAATAGGTAGATACGGAACTATTGACCTTTAAATTTCCAGCTTGAATCTGTTTTATTGTCTTCAATTGTTATATCAAGGTTATCGAGTAAATCGCGAATTTCATCAGATTCACTATATTTCTTTTCAGTCCTAAATTTATTTCTTAAATTAATGATTTCTAATATTGTTTTATCAAATAGAGTTGTAAAGTCATTATTATTTTTTATCTCCAAGTTGAGTTTTGCTATTTCTTTTTTGAGAGAATTTACGTCAATATTGTCTGAAGAGGTTTTTTTAGGTTCCAGAACTTTTTTATTTGTTTCTTGAAGAATGCTTTGTAATTCTGAAAGTGAATATTCGTTACCTGCTTCAAAAATTGTTTGTCCATTTCTTGTCTTAACTGTAACTGATCCGATTCCCTCGATACGGAATATTTCTTTTTCACCATTAATAACAAGTGCAGTATGTTCATCAATTCCTAAAATATTTGTATACTCTTTATCAATCAGGCTATTTAATCTATTTTTACCTATATAACTACAGCTTGTATCGTGATTACCACCCTCCTTATTATTAAAATGAGGTACAACTGTACAACTTAATCCATAAAGCTCAAGTATATTTAGACCTTCTTCCCAAAAAGGATTCATGCCAACTTTATATATTTCATAAACTGGGATTGTTTTCTCTCCCATAGTAGAAGCAGCTGCGCTTGAAAATACGGCGTGCTTACCATCCTTTAGATGATTAGTAAGTACATTTGGAATCTCTGAATGTAACCAGGTTTTAGAAGCATAGCTAGGGCTACCAGGACCAGAAAATATGAAATTTGAGCTTTTGAGCTGTTCAAGCATTTCAAAATATTCAACTGAGTCAATATTGTTAGTATTTCTTAAACTTGCTAATTTAATTTCTATCTGGACACTTTTTTTAAAAAAGAGTTGTAATTTATCAACGAGTACATCTGCATTTTCTTGAAATCCAAAGGGAGTATCTATTAAAAATGCCTTTACCTGGTTATCCAACATTTCAACAAACTTTCTATGAACAGAAACAAGCGCAGGACTAGTTTCTCCTGAACCCATGATTGCAATGCTACCTTTAACTATTTCCATTTAAACTATTATAGGGATTTCTGGAATCTTCCATAAAATGTATAATTAAAGTATGTTAAAACTTATTATCAAGATTCTTGAAGTTTTTACTTTGGATTACATACCTAAGTTCCCAATTTCTATGAGAACACGCTTATTTTATATAATTTTGCCTCTCAGAAAATATAGAGATAAGATCCGTATGAGCAAACCAGTTAATCAGGTAACCTACCAAGAAAGAGTTGAATTCGCAAAAGTTTCTCGTGACGGTATAAATTATTCGGGTATTAAATTAAATGAATTTCATCCAGATATCGAGATTACAAAGATGGAAAATGCTAAATTCAATACCCACAAGCTAAGTCCAAAGAATCCTAAAAAAGATGCATATGCAATATATTTTCATGGAGGAGGTTATTATTCTGGAAGTGTAATCTCTCACAAGAATCTGTTATCTCAAATTACAGCATCAATAAATATGGTTACTTATATATTTGAATATAGACTTTCCCCTGAAGCAGTATTTCCAAATGCTCACGATGATGCAAAAGAAATAGTTACTTTTCTAGATAATATTGAAGAAGGTAAGAATTCAATATGGATAGGTGAATCTGCTGGTGGTGGATTAGCAACTGGATTATGTGTCGATGACAAATTCTCTCTAAGACCTAAAAAACTAGTACTTATGTCGCCATGGCTAGATTTATCTGATAAAAATAAAGATAGAAATTTTCTCAAAAATAAAGATATTTTAATTTTATTAGATGGGATGCATATGATGGGGGAGTATTATTCAGGAGATCATGATCCGTCAAATCCAATTCTCTCACCTGTTTTTGCAGATATAAAATCATTTCCAGATGTTCTAATTCAAGTCTGCTCTAATGAGTTGCTTTATAATGATGCAGTTGAATTCTCGAAAAAACTAGAATTGATTAACAGCAATCATGAGCTACAAGTTTGGGATGATTTGTGGCATGCTTGGCAGTTCTTCCCTATTAAGGAAGCAGAAGATGCAAGGGAAAAGATAACAAAATTTATTAATACAGAATCTTACTCTTCATCTAAATGATGTAATGCAAAACCGTAGGGGAGCTCTAATCGATTTTCCTTCATTACCTTATTGTTAGTAAGCAAATCTTTTGTTTTTCCATTTTCTGTTATTAATCCACTATTAACAACAATACTTTTTGGACAAATTTCTAAGGCCATCGGCAAATCGTGAGTAACAAGAACTATAGAGATTTCTAATGACAGTAATATATCAATTAATTCTCTTCGCGAAGAGGGGTCAAGATTAGAGCTGGGTTCATCAAGCACCAAAAGCTGTGGCTTAGATGCAAGGACACTAGCAATAGCGACTTTTCTTTTTTGCCCAAAGCTTAGGTGATGTGGAGCTTTCTCCTGATAATCATTCATTCCAACCATTTTCAATGCTTCTTCGGCATTTTCTCTACTGGCCTCTTCTGAAAACCCAAAATTCTTTGGCCCAAACATAACATCTTCTAAGACAGTAGGCATGAACAACTGATCGTCTGGATCTTGAAAAACAACGCCAACTGTTTTTCTAATTTCAGCTAAATTATCTTCAACAAACTCTAAATTATTTAATTTAATAGAACCGTCCATTTCACCAAGGATGCCATTTAAATGGAGTATTAATGTAGTTTTTCCTGCACCATTTGGTCCAAGTATTCCGAGAGAATCACCCTCTTCAAGGTTAAAGCTAATTTCGTTAAGAGCTTTATAGCCATCTGGATATTCGTAGGTTAAATTAGTGATTTCTAAATACTTACTCATAAGCTAATATCCAAGACCAAAACGAAGACTGATATTGTTGTAAGAAAGATTAGATAATTTGATTTAGTATATTCTCTATCTTGTAATTCAATCACACCAGTAAAACCTCTTGAAATCATTGAAAGATAAACTCTTTCACCACGTTCGTAGCCTCTAATTAGCATAGCTCCTGAAGCATAGGCTATGGGGAGTAAAGTCTTAATACCCTTCTCTATATAGCCTCGAGATTGCATTGAAACTTTCACTCTTTTAAATTCATCTATAAAAACATCAATGTACCTGATAGAAAAGGACATTATTGCAATTATTATTGAGGGCAATTTAAGCTTCTGAAGTCCATAAATTATTTCAATATTAGTAGTTGTGGCAGTAAGGACAATTCCCATTGAAAGACCAGCTGTGGCCTTAAAGAGTATTGCAAACATCTCCAATAGGCCAGTTTTATAGATATCGAGGGTAAAGATTGTTGTTACTACATCATTATTACCACTGCTTAAAAAGGGCAAAAATAGGGCAAATAAGATGAAGGGAATATCAATAGTTAGTCTCTTGAGATAAGTCTTGATCGGAATTTTTGAATATCTGATAATAAGAAAAACTATGAGAGCATGGGATAGAATTTGAATGGGATTAATAATTTTTGAAAAAGCAATTGAAATGACAATCAACAACACAGAAAGAATTTTAAGTTGAGGGCTTATGCCATGAAGTTGTGACTTACCATGAAGAGATAAATGGTGAGAATGTGTTGTTTGCATAGGTTCATATTAATGCAAACAGTTTGCAAATAGAATAATTATTTACAGTTTCCACAAGTTCCAGAATAAATAAAATTATTATGAATTTTTGTAAACTGTGTCTCTTTGGTCAACAGGCTATTAATTTTATTGTAGGTCTTAGAGCTAACATCTAAAATTTTATTACAATTTACACATATTATGTGCATAGTATTTTCATCATTTTTTAAAAAATAAATTCCTGAACCATGCGCTTGATGAAGGTGTGCTATTAAGCCTATTTCTCCCAAAAGTTCTAAAGTTCTGTAAACAGTAGCAAGGTCTATATTTGTATTTTTTTTAGTTACCTTCTTATATATTTCGTCAACAGTGAAGTGTGCATGTCCAGAATCTTCAAGAATTTTACAGATAAGTTCTCTTGATTGCGTTACTCTATGACCCTTTTTCTTAATATGACTTATCAATTCCATGTTCAAAGTATAATTTACTTAAACAACAAAATAAAATTTATGAAAAATTCAATTATTAGGATAATAAACAGATATAGCTTAATTTATTTACCATTTGGATGGGTTGTCGGCCTAGCAGTTATTTTCATTGCTTATAAGCCTATTGCTATCTTATATTTTTTAAGCTTTGTAGTACTGGGTTCATTTTTTGGTCTCTATTTATTTACTTCAAATAGAGGGACAGTTATAGATGATCATGACTTTGCAGCAAGTCCATTTACAATTATTGAGTATTATTCTGATTATTGACTTGGATGTACTGCTTCGAAATTCATAGTTAATGAATTCAAAAAAAACAAACCAGAAATCCCAATAGTCTCTGTTAATGCTTCAAAAAAAGACTATAACGAAATAGTTGAGAAGTATGGTTTAGAATTTACACCAACTTATGTTCTTGTTGATAACAATGCTGAAAAAATTTATAAAAGAGTCGGTAATTTCAAACCAGAAAAATTCACATCCCTTACAACTTAATTAAGCTATTTTGTCCCCAACAGATGCATTTTTTTCTGGTGACAATAGTTCAACCGTACGATCTTTAGAAATTGAACCCAACACCAAGCATTGACTCATTATTGGACCAATTTGTCTGTCACCAAGATTAATTATTGCGATACATTTTCTACCAAGGAGTGACTCTTTAGTGTAATTTGTCACCTGAGCACTAGTTTTTTTAATTCCAATTTCTTTTCCAAAACTTATTTTGATAATATAGGAAGGATTTTTTGCTTCAGGAAAGTCTAGAACATCAAGAATCTCGCCAACTCGAATATCTAGTGAAGTAAAATTTTTTAGGTTATCCTGTCCCATAATTTAAAGTTAATTACATAATTAAGGGATGTCAAAAATTCTATTACTTTCAGCTGGTACTTCAGAAAATTCTGGTAATAAAAAGGCAGCCCAGTATGCATTAGGATATTTAGAAAAAAAAGAAATTAAAACATATCTATTTGATAATCTTTACAGCGAAATACCTTTCATATTAGAGGGGGGAATAGTCCAACCAGATAAAATTATTGAGATAAGAGATGCCTTAATTGAATGTGATCAAATAATAATTTTTAGTCCAGTTTTTAATGGTGGCTATGTGTCTCATCTTAAAAATACATTAGATTGGCTATCTCTTGCATTTAATGATTATAAATACAATGAACTTTTCCAAAATAAAAAAGTTGCAATTGTATCTGCGGTACTTGGTAAAGGGGGAAATTCTTATGATGCCTATAGTTCACTTTCGAGCCAACTTGAGAATTATGGTTTAAACGTCTTTAAAGACTTTTATTTATTTTCCTCAGAAAATAACCTAGATAAAAAGCTTGAAGAAAGCACACAGCATCCAGAATTTAATACTTTCTTAGATGAGTATTTAGGAAGTTAAGTTCTCACTTACTTTCAAATAAATTAAATCAGTTAGCTCATCAATATCGTAATCTCCTATATTTGTAATTGGATCCAATATTTGAACATGAATTTTTCCAGATTTAAACCAAACTGATCCTTTAATCATTAAGTTGTGTGAATTGTGTGTGACAACAGGAATAATTGGTAAATTAAACTGTTTAGCAACATGTGCTGCCCCTTTTTTAAAAGGAAGCAAGTCTTTTTGGTTACTCCTTGTGCCTTCTGGGAAGATCATTATGGAGTTTTTATTGTCAATAACTCTTTGAATTGACTCATTAATCTTTGGAAGATTCATTTGAGCATTTTTTCTATCTATTCTTGGTAGACCAAGAATTTTAAGAACACGACTTAATATTGGTATTCTAAACAACTCAGTCTTAGTAAGAAATCTAATCGAAACTGGTAAGGCGGTAATGTGAGTAAATATATCAAGAGTAGAAGGGTGATTAGAAATAACAACATAACTCTGAGATAAATCTATTTTTTCAGCACCAGTGACTTTTAAATCAATCCCTGCGGCTATCAATCCCGATAAACCAAAAATGTTATATAGTTTTGTACCCAAGATTTTACCGTTAGGTAAAAAGGAAGCGAAAATAATTACTAATAAAAGAATTACAAAAAAGGTTATATATAAAGGAAATAACATAAATGTCCGGAGTATGTCTTTGGGAGTTATTTCAAGACTCATAAAACTATCTTATACATATATTTTAATTTTCTATTAATAAGTAATTATAACAATTTACCTGAGGTCAAAATAAGGAATAACTAACTGGACAACGGGTCCAATTGATATGGCTATTACGACTGAAGACAACCCCACAGTTCCACCAAGTAACCAACCCAGAGTTAGTGCTGTGACTTCAATAACATTCCTAGCCATTCCAATTTTTAACCCCTTGCTTTCAAGACCAACCATTACGCCGTCTCTTGGTCCAGAACCCATGTCTGCTCCAACATATATTGCGGTTCCAGAGCCAATACACAGTATTCCTAAAAAGACAAATATCCACTTAAGGACCAAAGTTTCTGCATTAAGATCTAAACCAATTACTAAATCGGCAACAGTCCCTATCCAGAAAATGTCAACAAGTGTTGCAATTCCAGGTTTTTGCTTTAGCGGTATCCATAGAAGGGTTACAAAAATGCCTGTAGCTATGATTGCATTCCCAAAGGTGAGGTTTGTATTAAGGGAGATACCTTCATGAAAGACTCCCCACGGACCAAGCCCCAATTTTGATGAAAAATTTAACGCAACGCCTGTACCGATTAAAGTTGTTCCTACTAATACTTGTATTACTTTTCTTGAGGTTAAATCCATATTCAAATCTAGCATTTTATGTCTTTAAAGAATCAGTACTACAATAAAAATATGAAAAAATTAATAATTTTAATTCTATTCTTTTCATTCTGCTCATCTCAAGATACAGTATCAGATGAGGAGACATCTGTTAAAACTACAATTTTAGAGATTCAAGAAACTGAGGATACATCCACAACAACAAGTATTGAGGTTACTCAACTTGAATCCTTTGATGGAGCCATATATACAGTGAATAAAGAATTAAGTACAGTTAGCTACCTTGCACCTAAACAATTTCTTAATGCAAATTTAGAGATAGTAGAGGGAATAACCAATGAAGTTTCTGGAGATTTCGAATTAACCCTAGGAGAGTGTGATTTAGCCGATTCTTGTTTACAGGTTAGAAACTTGTCTATAACTGCTGATTTATCGACATTAAAAAGTAGTAGCAGTATAAGAGATGGTGCTATCAAGACTAAATGGCTAGAGTCAAAGATCTTCCCAAATGCGGTTTACAGTATTGATGAAATTGTATTACCAAATAATAATTTTGACTCCAAAATAGACGAGACAATAGTAGGCGTTCTCAGCATCAGAAATATTGAGATAAACGTACCTTTTTCAATAACAGCTTTTATGGAGGATGATAAGATTTATGTTTCAGGTGTAACTGAAATTGATACAACCTGGTTTGGGTTTGATGCACCTACAAAATTTAACGCATGGGAAGTTTTGAACCCTATCGGTATAAAGATATCGATAGTAGCTGAAAAATAAGAATTGAAATCAAACCTCGTATATGAAGAGTTAAAACTTCCTTACAAAATACACGACGAGCCCTATGCAGCTGTCTCGATTTTAGTTTACAAAGAAAAAGAAGTTCTTTTTATCAAAAGATCAAATGATATGCCAACCCATAAGGGTCATATAGCTTTTCCTGGAGGAAAAAAAGAACAAAGCGATTTAAATATTGTAGAAACTGCTGTGAGGGAAGCATCTGAAGAGCTATTAATTTTAAAAAATGATGTTGAACCCTTTGGTATCCTAGAACCAGTCGACACAATAGAATTTAAATACAATGTTTTTCCTATTCTATGTAGGCTGCATAAGAAACCGGAATCATTCAACAGGTCAGAAGTACAGGAAATTTTTTTCGTCTCCATTGATGAATTAAGTAATCAACAAAATTGGAGGTTTAGAGGAATTTATCCTAATGATTGGATATTTAAAATCCGTAATGAGACTCTCTGGGGCGCAACAGCAAAAATGACTCGGGAATTACTTGGCTTGGCGTGAATTAGCTAGTTCATCTTTTACTGCTAGATAAAGAGAGATAAATATCATTGTCAGTGTGACAAAAAATATATTACTTATAACTTCATCTAGAAAAATGTATCCAACTATTATTCCAACAATTGGAACAACGTAATCAACAAGAGTCGTAAACGTAGCGGAAAGTCTTTTGATGGTGTAAAAAAATAAAGAGTAGTTGAAAATATCTATAAAAACTAAACCAAGAAGCTTCAAAATCTCTGGCTGGGTTAAAAGGACCACTCTTCCACCAAGGAAATTGAATAATACTATTGAGATAAAGGTTGCAGCAATCCACTGTGTTAAGAGGTAAGTTTTTGCCGGAATAATTTGTGAATCTTTTTTATTTGTAATATTACTTATTGCTAGACCCTGAACCCCAAGTAATGCTAACAATCCACCAATTAAAAGACTACCTTCCTCAGATAGTCCTGTTACCCCAGATAAAAATAATGCAATCAACCCTAGTAAACCTATTACAACAGAAGAAACTTTTAATTTAGTAATTTTTTCTTCCTTGTAAAAAAAATATACCCAAAATACTGTAAACATAGGAATTGTTGAAATAAAAATACTTTGTAATCCAGACGAGATATTTTTTAAAGCATATATAAAAGTCCATCCTGGAATAAATATCGCAAGAAAGCCGGTCCAACTACCTCTTAACAAATAATTAAAATTTATTTCAGATTTAAATTCCCTAAAGCAGTAGAGAAAAAGAATCAGTGTAACAATCGTGATACGAGATGTGACAATATAAATTTCCTCCATACCATCAATAAGTAGACTTCTATTAAGCAATCCGTGAAAACCAAATAGTGAGCCAATTAATATAATATTTCTTAATCCTGAGTATGGAGACATCGTATATTCAGGTTTCATAAGCTACTCCAAATCGATTTAAGACATTAGAATAGCAGATATGAAAACTGTTTTTTCTGGCATACAGCCAACAGGAAAAGTTCACCTAGGAAACTTTTTGGGCGCAATAAAAAATTGGGTCCATCTATCAAATGTAGAAAATAAAAACTTTTTTTGTGTTGTAGATCTTCATTCCATCACAACACACCCTGATCCCATGGAATTAAAATCTAATATTGAACAAACTCTTAAGTTGCTAATTGCTGCGGGTATAAATTTAGATAATTCAATTATTTATGCACAAAGTAGTGTCCCTCAACATGCATATTTATCATGGATACTCTCAAGTTTTTGTCAGGTTGGAGAACTTCAAAGAATGACACAATACAAAGAAAAAGCTGACAGTCTTGGAAGTCATGCAGGGATTTTTACATATCCTGTACTTATGGCATCTGATATATTAATTCATAAAGCTAATGAAGTACCCGTAGGAGATGATCAAACACAACACTTAGAGTTAACTAGAAATATCGCTGAAAGGTTTAATAATAAATATGGAGATGTTTTCCCCTTACCTGAAAAATCTTCTGGAAAATCTGGGGCTAGGTTAATGTCATTGAAACATCCTGATAGTAAAATGTCTAAAAGTTCAGATGATATCAATGGCACAATTTATTTTGATGATGATAAGGATACAATAATGAAAAAATTTAAATCATCGGTTACAGATTCGGACGATATTATTCAATATAATTTAAGTGAAAAAAAAGGGATTAGCAATCTCATAGACATATATGCTTCTATAAATGGGATGTCTCATAAGGAAGTTGAAAAAACTTTTATGGACTCCCGGTATGGAGAATTTAAAATGGCAGTTGGTGAATGTGTCGCAGAATACTTAAACCCAATTAATCTTAAATTTATAGAACTTGAAAAAGAAAATATTTCGGAAATAGTCAAAATCAATCTTCAAGAGGCCCAAGCTTCTGCAGAATTAACTATACAAGAAGTAAATAATATTCTAGGTCTCTGAACTCATGGTTAATAATCTACCTATTCCAAAAGAGTGGAAGAGTTTAGTTAATGAAAAGCAAAAAGAAGCAATTGAATATACAGATGGACCGTTACTTATAGTTGCTGGAGCGGGATCGGGTAAAACAAGGGTATTAACATATAGGTACGCGCACTTAGTCATGAACTGTTCAATAAACTACTCGAATATATTAGCAATTACTTTCACGAATAAAGCAGCAAATGAAATGAAGGAAAGAATTAGTAAGCTCTTAGGTTTAGATGTTTCACCTAAATGGATTTCTACATTTCATAGTTCTTGCGTCAAAATTTTACGCACACACGGCCAGTTAATTGGATATAAAAATAATTTTACAATCTATGATCAATCAGATTCTTCAAAACTGATAAGGAATTGCATGAGGGAAAATAATGTGGATCTTAAACAATATTCACCTAGAAGATTTCAAGCCGCTATTTCTGGATTAAAAAATATGAGAACAAGCCCAGGGGAAGCAATTGAATTTGCTGAAACTTTTTTTGATGTGAAAGTTGCCGAAATTTATACTTCTTATGAAAAAAAATTAATGTTAGCTAATTCAATGGATTTTGATGATTTGCTAATTAAAACAGTAGATTTACTTGAAACAAATGAAGAAGCATTAAATTTTTGGTCATCGAAGTTCCAATATATTATGGTCGATGAATATCAAGATACAAATCTTGTTCAGTATAAGTTGATAGAACTTCTATCTTCTAGGCACAAAAATTTGTGTGTAGTGGGGGATTCGGATCAAAGTATTTATGCCTTCAGAGGTGCAGATATAAGAAACATACAAGAATTTGAAAAAGATTTTCAAAATGCAAAAATTATTACTCTAGATAAAAACTACCGATCTTCTCAAAATATTCTAGATATTGCAAATGCAGTAATTTCAAATAATCCAAGAACTCAGGATAAAAAGTTATGGACTGACAATTCAAGCGGAATGGATGTAAATGTAGCAGAATTCAGCTCCGAAAGAGATGAAGCAAAGTGGATTACCTCTGAAATACAAGAGATTTTAAAAAAGGATAAAAAAATGGAAATTGCTATTTTTTATAGAACAAATAATCAATCAAGAATATTTGAAGAAGAGTTAAGACGAAATAGCATTAATTATAAAATTGTTGGAAATGTAAGATTTTACGATAGAAAAGAAATAAAAGATATACTTTCGTATTTAAACTATTTAGTAAATCCTGACGACACGGTTTCCTTTGAAAGAGTTCTCAATGTTCCAAAAAGAGGGATAGGGGAATCTACTTTACAAAAATTAAGAGATTTCTCAAGTTCAAAAGAATTATCGGTTTCAAATGCACTAGATGATTTTGAAAGTTTAGATTTCCTATCAGCACGAATTCTTAATAAGCTTAAAGAATTTAAAGACCTAATAATAGATTTAAAAGGGCACGCAATAAAAGGTCCTTCAGAAGCCATTATTAAAACCTTAGAACTAACGGGATACAAAAATCAGCTAATTAAAGATGGCACACTAGAATCCCAAATGAGAATTGAAAATCTTGATGAACTAATTAACTCAGCTTTCGAATTTGAAAACCTTTATGAAGAAGATGTTGATGATCCTTATATAGTTCTTAGAGATTATTTAGAATCTCTAGCTTTGTTTACGAACACTGACAGTATAGAAGACGAAGACAATGTTTTATTGATGACCTTACACAACGCAAAAGGTCTTGAATTCCCTTATGTTTTTATGACTGGTATGGAAGAAAATATTTTCCCTAGTCAAAAATCAGAAAGTGAATTTGAAGTACAAGAGGAGAGAAGATTATGTTATGTGGGAATGACTCGTGCTGAGCAAAAACTTTATTTAACCTACTCTCAAACAAGAACATTATGGGGAGGTACTACGTACAACTTAAAAAGTCGATTTTTAGAAGAATCAGAAAACTTTTTTAAAGAAATTAAAGTTAAAGATTTAAGTACCACTTCAGCAACTTCACATGGGATTGGAAAAGTAGGAAATACTGTCACACATGAAAAATATGGAAAAGGAATAATTGAAGAAATTTCAGGCAATGAAATTACTATCAATTTTGGTGGTGAATGGGGTGTTAAATATCTAGATATAGAGTGGGCCCCGTTAAAATTTGATTGAAATTCTTACCATGCATAAATTAATGAACTATATATAATTTGTAAGTTAAATTATGGATTTATTTGAATATCAGGGAAAATCACTTTATGCAAACTATGATATTGCACATCCAAATTCTTTTCTTGTAAATAAAATTGAAGATTTAGAACATGGTTTTAATCTAAATTATCCTGTTGTTGTTAAAGCCCAAGTTCAAGTTGGGGGTAGGGGAAAAGCTGGTGGTATCAAATTAGCCACTAATAATGATGAACTCATTACTTACACTAATGAAATTCTTGGAATGGACATCAAAGGCCACACTGTTGAAAAAATCTTGATTGAAGAGGCTTCTGATATAAAAGAGGAGTACTACTTATCATTTACTCTTGATAGGTCAGAAAAAAAATATTTAATGATGTTAAGCGCAAAGGGTGGAATGGATATTGAGGCTGTTGCTGAAGAAAATCCAGACGATCTAACAATGATTCACATAGATCCTTCTAAAGAATTAGATGATGACGTGTTAATTGACGCAATAACTAACTCCAAGTTAAACCAGGATTATCAATCTGATTTAGTGACAATAATAACTAGATTATTTGAACTATTTATTTCTGGTGATTGTGACTTAGTAGAGGTAAATCCATTAGCTATAACTAGTAGCGGTGTAATGGCATTAGATTCTAAAGTTTCATTGGATATGAATGCAAAATATAGGCACGAAGACTTTGATCAAATTGAAAAAGATATACCAATTCCTCCTTCAGAAAAGTCTGCTAAAGAAAAGGGTTTAAATTTTATTAAACTGGACGGCTCAGTAGGCATTATTGGCAATGGGGCAGGACTTGTTATGTCAACTCTTGATGTTGTAGCTGAATATGGCGGCAGTGCTGCTAATTTCCTAGACATAGGAGGTGGAGCAAAAGCAGAAACTGTGAGTGCGGCTCTTGAAGTTCTTGAAACAGATGACTCCGTATCCAGTGTTTTTATAAATATATTTGGGGGAATAACGAGATGTGATCTTGTTGCGCAAGGAATTGTAGAAGCAACTAAAGGAAAAGATCTTAAATGG
Source organism: Actinomycetota bacterium (assembly GCA_014239265.1). Classification (GTDB taxonomy): domain Bacteria; phylum Actinomycetota; class Acidimicrobiia; order Actinomarinales; family Actinomarinaceae; genus Actinomarina. Next base: position 11,742 of record JAAZZH010000005.1, on the reverse strand, counting down.
CCAATAGTGATTCGACTTGATGGCACAAATGCTACAGAGGGATTAAAGATTCTCAGAGATAACCCTAATGAAAAAATAATTATTACAGAAACTATGAATGAAGCAGCTGAGTTATCTGTGAAAGGAAATAGATAATGGCAATACTCATAGATGAAAATTCAAAGGTGGTTGTTCAAGGAATAACTGGAAGAGAGGGTCAATTTCATGCTCTCAGAAATAGAGATTATGGAACAAAGATAGTCGCAGGAACACGTCCTGGCAAAGGCGGAGAGCAAGTAGAGTCAATCCCTATATTTAATACAGTACAAGAAGCAATTGACGAAACAGGTGCAAATGTTGCTCTAACTTTCGTACCACCAGCTTTTGCAAAAGATGCTGTTCTTGAAGCTGCTTATGCAGACTGTCAGTTAATTGTTTGCATAACGGAAGGAATTCCTGCCAAAGATGAAGCTGCAATGTACAATCTAATTAAAAACAACACAAAATCTAAATTGCTTGGACCTAATTGTCCTGGATTAATTTCTCCTGGAAAATCAAACGTTGGTATTATGCCTCATGAAATTACACTCCCTGGAAATGTTGGGGTTGTATCTAGGTCAGGAACACTAACTTATCAAGCTGTACACGAATTAACTCAATTAAATATTGGCCAATCAACATGTATCGGGATTGGTGGAGATCCAGTTCCAGGAATGTCATTTATAGATATTCTTAAAGAATTTCAAGAAGATGACGAAACAAATGCCATAGTAATGATTGGTGAAATAGGAGGAACTGCTGAAGAGGAAGCGGCTGAGTATATAAAAAATAACATATCTAAGCCAGTAGTTTCATATATTGCAGGTGTAACAGCCCCTCCAGGTAAAAAAATGGGTCATGCGGGAGCAATTGTTTCTGGTAATAAAGGTACGGCAAAAGCAAAAATGGAAGCATTAGAGGAAGCAGGCGTATTAGTTGTTAGCAATCCAACAAAGATTGGAAAAGCGGTAAAGGAAGTAATGTAATGGTTGAAAATTTGAATAGAAGCGAATTAAATATTGCAATTAATAAAACTAGAGAGTCTTTTGATACAGATAATCCAACGGTTCCATTTATAGAAGGTGATGGAATTGGAATAGATATATGGCCAGCATCACAATCAGTTTTTGATGCAGTTGTAGAAAAAGCTTACAATGGTGAAAGAAAAATTAATTGGATTGAAGTTTTAGCTGGGCAAAAAGCTTACGATACTGTATCAGAATGGTTACCAAAAAAGACATTAGATACTTTTGATGAACATGGAGTGGGAATAAAAGGTCCTTTAACAACTCCAGTTGGAGAAGGTATAAGGTCAATAAATGTTGCAATAAGACAAGAACTGGACCTTTATGTATGTTTAAGGCCAATAAAGTACTTTAAGGGAATTGAAACACCAACGAAAAGTCCTCAAGACGTAGATATTGTGCTCTTCAGAGAAAATACAGAAGATGTTTACTCAGGTAAAGAATTAGAAGAGGGTAGTGATGAAGTTTTAAAATTAAATAGCTTTCTTGAAGATGAATTCGGTTGGAAAATTCGAAAAGATAGCGGAATCGGCATAAAGCCAATCTCCAACACTGGATCAGAAAGACTTATCAGAGCTGCTATCAATTTTGCTGCAGAAAATGGAAAGAAAAATCTTGCTATTGTTCATAAAGGCAACATTATGAAATTTACAGAAGGAGCTTTCAGAAAATGGGGCTATGAGTTAATAGAGCGAGAATTTTCAGATGTTGCTGTTTCATGGGAGGATTCAAATGGTAATCCAGGTGACAAAATATTGGTGCAAGATGTTATAGCTGATGCTTTCTTGCAGCAGATATTGATTAAACCCCAAGAATTTGACGTTATTGCTACTACCAACTTAAACGGAGACTATGCTTCCGATGCATTAGCAGCACAAATAGGGGGAATAGGTATAAGTCCAGGTGGGAATATTAATTATGAAAATGGGAAAGCAGTTTTTGAGGCAACACATGGTACAGCTCCAAAATATGCTGGAATGAATAAAGCAAATCCTGGCTCATTAATTCTATCAGGGGAAATGATGTTCAGGTATATGGGATGGAACGAAGCTGCAGACTTAATAATTACTAGTATGGAAAAGTCAATTCTTGAAGGAAATGTTACTTATGATCTTGCAAGAGGAAGAGAAGATGCAACTATTCTATCTACCTCTGAATTTGCAGATTCTCTTGTCCGAAACATACAATAAGATTATTGAAAGGAAGTTGTGAAAAAAGTTACAGTAGTTGGCGCAGGTAAATATGGCTCGATGACCGCTTTACGGGTTGCAGAATATAATTTAGCAAGCGAAGTTGTAATGACAGATATAGTTGAGGGCTTACCCCAGGGGCTTGCTTTAGACATAAATCAGTCAAGATTCGTTGAAAAATTTGATACTAAGGTTTCTGGTACCAATGATTATAAAGAAACAGCTGAAAGTGATGTGGTTGTTATTACTGCAGGTTTGCCTCGAAAACCGGGCATGTCACGTATGGACTTATTAGAAGTAAATGCTGGAATTGTTACTGATGTTACTAAACAAATATTAGAGCATTCCGAAGATCCAATAATAATTGTAGTTACAAATCCTTTAGATCAGATGACAACTCTAACTGCTGAAGTTTCAAAACTCTCTAAAGGCAGAGTTATAGGTCAAGCAGGTATTCTTGACTCTTCTAGGTTTGCATACTTCATATCTGAAAAACTAAATGTCAAGATGAGTGACGTTTATGCTCTAACACTTGGTAGCCATGGTGAGACAATGGTCCCAGTACCGTCTCTTTGCACAGTTAGTGGTGAGCCACTAGTTGATATTTTATCTGAAAAAGATATTGATGAACTTGTGAAAAAAACTTCGGAAGGTGGAGCTGAAATAGTTGGGCTTCTCAAAACAGGAAGTGCTTATTTTGCTCCAGCATCCTCTGCAGCAACTATGGTAAAGTCAATAATCTCTGATTCAAATGAAGTTTTTCCAGTATGTGCATGGCTTGAAGGGGAGTATGGAATAAATGATGTTTATCTTGGAGTCCCTGCAAAACTTGGTAAAGGGGGAGTCACTGAAATTGTGGAGTATGACTTAACCACAACTGAGCTAGATGCATTAAGAGAAGCTTCAAAAGCCGTAAAAGACAAGGTTTCCGAGCTTAATAGCATAAATAGTCAATAAAATCAGACTTTTAATAAAAAAAGCCATTAATTATTGATTAATAAGATAATTTATTTAAAAAAACTATAATTAATATATAGTAAAACGCAATAAGAAAGGCAAAACAGCTATGAATAAAGATCAATTAGCAAGCGTTGTAGCAGCAGAAGTAGGGTTGTCACAGACAGACGCTAAAGCAGCTGTGGAAGCAGTGTTTGGCGGAATAACAAACGGAATGAAAAATGGCGACAAAGTAAGTATTGCTGGTTTCGGACAGTTTGAATCAAGATACAGGGCTGCAAGACAAGGGAGAAATCCTGCGACAGGTGAAACAATCCAAATAGCTGCTAAAAATGCACCAGCATTTAAAGCTGCAAAAGGATTAAAAGATAGTCTAAACTAAGACATCTTAAAACCTTATTGAAAAGACGGCTTAGCCGTCTTTTCTTTTTTATTTAAGTAAATCTAAATTACCTTTAATTTTAATTTTCTCATCGAACATCAAGTCTTCTGGATGCTTTATATTATCCCTAAGCATAAAGAAAGTTGATTCTTCTATTTTTATTATCAAGTTATCCACATTATTTTCTAAATTTGTATTCTCTTCGAGAGTTCCTAAATTTATACTCCATATGTTATCTTTTGATGTTATTTGTAGATATATTTTATTTAGATTTTCTTTATTATTTAACTTTAAATTCTGTGTAAAATTTTCGAGATAGTCGATTATTTCTTTGTTCAATTATTTAGTAGAGTTTCTCTTTTAACATCTTCAATTGCTTTTGTTACTTGTATGCCTCTTGGACATGCACTTGTACAGTTAAAAGCAGTACGACACCTAAATGCACCGTTCACATCTTTCATGATTTCTAATCTTTGCTTAGATCCCTGGTCTCGTGAGTCCATTACAAATCTGTGTGCATTAACAATTGCTGCTGGACCAATATATGAGTCAGCAGTCCAAAATACAGGACAGCTTGTCGTACAAGCAGCGCATAGAATACATTTTGTTGTGTCTTCGAACTTATCTCTATCTTCAGGAGATTGAAGTCTTTCTCTATCTCCAGGCTCATCATCATTAATTAAAAATGGCATAACCTTTTTGTAGCTATCAAAAAATGGCTTCATATCTACTATTAAGTCTTTCAGCACTGGAAGGCCTCTTATGGGTTCTATTTTTATTGGGTTGCTTACTTCCTTTACCAAAACCTGACATGCAAGCATGTTTTCACCATTTACTACCATTGCATCTGAACCGCACACACCATGTGCACAAGACTTCCTAAATGAAAGAGATCCATCTTCAAACCATTTTATTTTGTGGAGTAAATCTAGGATTCTTTCCTCTGGTTCCGCATCAACTTTATAATATTCCCAATGTCCCTTTTTATCGCTCTCAGGGTCATACCTTAGAATTTTTAAATCAATTTCCATTAGTACTTTCTTTCCATTGGTTCGTATTTTCCAAGTTCAACATCCTTGTATTCCAGTTTTACAGAATCCCCATTTTTAAATGCAAACGAGTGTTTCATAAACTTTGTATCGTCTCTATCTGGGTAATCTTCTCTTGAATGAGCTCCTCTTGATTCTTTTCTTGCTAAAGCACTAGCTACGGTCGTATCGGCCATATCAAGAAGATAATCAAGCTCAATTGCTTCAAGAAGTTCACTGTTGAATACCTTGCTTTTATCAGAAATAGTTACATTTTTATATCTTTCTCTTAGGTCAGAAAGTATTTCTGTTTGATTGTCTAAAGTTTCTTTAGATCTAAAAATTTTGGCATTTTCTTCCATTGAATCTTGGAGTTCTGATCGGATTTTTGCAACTGAAAATTCTGTAGTATGTTCTTTCTCCATTAAGCCAGAAATTTTATTCGATAAATCATCTGCTGCTGATTCACTCAAGGGGGAGGCCTTAGTACTAGATACATAGTCCACCATACTTTGACCAGCTCTTTTTCCGAAAACAACAATATCTAACAAAGAGTTAGTACCCAGACGATTTGCTCCATGGACACTAACGCATGCAGCTTCACCTGCAGCATAGACTCCCTCAATGACCCCACCTTTGTGGTCACTAAGTACTCTACCATTAACGTCTGTTGGGATACCTCCCATTGCATAGTGAGCTGTTGGTTGAACTGGAATAGGGTCGTTTATTGGTTCTATTTTTACATAGGTTCTAACAAAGTCTGTTATATCAGGAAGTTTTTTCATAATAGCCTCCTCACCTAAATGAGTTAAGTCAAGGTATACATAGTCACTATTAGGTCCAGCACCGTTACCTGCACTTATCTCAGTTGCTATTGCTCGTGAAACCATATCTCTTGGAGCTAAATCTTTAATAGAAGGAGCGTATCTTTCCATAAATCTTTCACCATCTTTGTTTCGAAGAATACCCCCTTCACCTCTAGCAGCTTCAGATAGCAGTATTCCGAGTCTGTAGATTCCAGTTGGGTGAAATTGATAAAATTCCATATCTTCAAGAGGTATACCTTTTTGGTACAGCATGCCAGGTCCATCTCCAGTGAGAGAGTGTGCATTAGAGCTAACTTTGAATATTTTCCCAAATCCACCAGTTGCAAAAGTTACCGCTCTTGCTTCAAAAACATGTAGATCTCCAGTAGAGATCTCATATGCCACTACACCTTTACATACTCCATCTTCAATTTTTATATCTAAAACTTGAAATTCATCAAAAAACTCGACACCCATAGACACACATTTCTGATATAAAGTTTGGAGGATCATGTGGCCTGTCCTGTCAGCTGCATAACATGCTCTAAAAGCAGGCGCAGCACCTTCTTTTATTGTGTGACCCCCAAATCTTCTTTGAGCAATTTTTCCGCTATCTAATCTACTGAATGGGAGTCCCCAATGTTCTAATTCAACAACTGCATCGATAGCTTCTTTACATAGGATATCCACAGCTGGTTGATCTGCTAGATAGTCAGAACCTTTTACTGTATCAAAAGCATGCCAGTTCCAATTATCTTCTTCAACATTTGCTAAAGCTGCACTCATTCCACCCTGAGCTGCACCGGTATGGGATCTTGTAGGATAAAGTTTGGTGATTACGGCGAGCTTCATTGTGGGTGCCGCTTCAATAGCAGCTCTAAGACCAGCTCCACCAGCTCCAACAATTATCCCATCAAAGGAATGTTTAACTATCTTCATAATTCACTCACAAAAACAACAATAACATAAGTTCCTAAAATAAAGAAAACAGTGCTAGTCACATAAAGAGCTGTTAATGAGATTTTCCTAACAGTTTGATCTGATATATTATCATGAAGAACTACCCTGAGTCCATTTGTACCATGAAGGAGGCTTAAGGCTAAAAGCAACCAGTCAAAAGCTCGCCAATAAGGTGTATCCCACCTTGCAGCAACAAATTCGTAATCAAGGTTAAGAGTATCATTGAACACATGCATTATGAACATATGTCCAACTGCCAGAAGTACAAGCAGTAGTCCACTCACTCTCATAAAAAACCATGCATACAATTCGAAACTTGAACCCACTAGAGGTGGCTGTCTTCGGCCCCAGTCTGTTCTTTGAGTTTTCATATCTCTACTTCCAATCCGGAATAGGTCTTACAATACAATCAGTGACTGTTGTTCCTGGTGAACTTTTCTCTAAACATAAATCAAAATATGAATCTACCATTTTGTATGTAGAGGGGACAAAAACACCGATAAAAATTACTAAAGATATTAAATTAAGTTGTTTTTGATAATCAGAACCTTTTCTCCATAGGTCTACAGTAATTATTCTAAGACCATTTATCGCATGAGCTAGCACTGCTCCAAATAAGCCTATTTCGGCTACTCTAAAATAAAAATTCTTGTATATTGCTTCAGCACCCTCGTAAACTTCAGGTCCCAAAAGAATTAAAGCTGTTGATATGATATGCAGTAAAAGATATCCAAATAAAGCTACACCAGTAACTCTATGAAAAATGTAGAGCCACATGCTTGTTTTACCTTTGTAAATTCCTCCGGAGGAAACTAATTTTTGATTAGGCATTATTTAATTATCCTACATATCTAAAATTACGCTAAATTAAATGAAGAATTAGCCCCTTGACAATTGTTGTAAAACTATATAGATTACACACATGTAATTTAGTTTTCTATATAAGGAGCAAGGGTGGAAAATTCAAAAATGGAAGATCTAATTGGAGGGATGCCTTCATGGACTGAGGAAGCAAACTGTAAGGGTGCAGACGCCGATATATTTTTCCCCGAGAGAGGTGCTTCAACAAGAAAAGCCAAGTCTATTTGTAGAGCCTGCAGCGTCCAGGAAGATTGTCTAGAATTTGCTATCGAACAATCTGAAAAGTTTGGTATATGGGGCGGACTCTCTGAAAGAGAACGTAGACGTATAAAAAGACAAAGAGTACAAAGTTTTGATATTAGGGAAGTTAGTTAAAAGCCAAAACTTTCTTTATATTCACTAAAGTCTCTCTCAACACCAATTTCATCACTTTTTATTATTTCAGTGATTACGTTATTTTCATCAGTTATGTAAGAGTACCTTAAAGAAATTCCTGCTTTTTCGTGGAAGCAACCAAATTTTTGCGACACTGCTCCATGCGGCCAAAAATCTGCAAGGATTGGAAACTCAATACCATAATGTGCAGCCCATGCTCTATTCGTTGGACTCGCACCTACTGTTATTAAAACCGTATCAGTTCCATTTTCTTCTAAAGAAGCTTTATTGTCCCTAAGTTCACATATTTCTTTGTCACAGACACTGCTGAATGGAAACGGAAGGAACACGAACATTGTTTTCTTACCTAAAAAATCCTTATCTTCGTAGGCATTTTTATCATAGTTGTATAATTTAAATTCAGGTATCGTATCTCCAACTTGTAAGCTCATTTGTTTTTCTCCTTTTTTTAATACTTTAGTAACTTTTTTTAAATAGGCGGTAAAGAAGTTCTAGCAGCCCAAGAGATTGGGTCTTCAATCTCACTTCTACTTGGTATCAATTCCTTATCCAAAAGTATGTCATCAATTGAGTATTGACTATTAGACGATACTAGGAAATCAAAGAAAAGTGATGTTGACTCGTCAAGCTCATCTATACTTTTTTCAATTTCACCAAGAGGACTTTCACTAATTGTAAAACTTAGATCCATCAGAAGGTCATATGTAGTATTGTCTTGAATTAAATTTAAACTTTTAGCTTTTGATTTTATGACACCCCTATAAAAACTTAGTGGTGCAATAATCTCTTCAATTAATTTTGAAGAGTCAAACCCTTCAAGTCCAGAGAAGTTTTGCAACATATCCTCAGGGTTTGCCATCTTTGAAGGATCTAAATCTAAGTCTTTAAATCCTTCCATCATCTCTTTACTTGCTTTTTCAAGATTCTCAATTATTTTTTCAAAAGGGGAGGTATATTTACCAAGAGTTAAAGCGACAACTTCCAAAGTTAGTAGTGAAAGAGCAAGTTCATTTATATCGGTTTCAAATTGATCTATTCGTTCAAAATATTTATTTTTATTAATAGCGAGAATATTTGATTGTGGAAGAATAATTCCAAACTGGCTAAGTCCCCACATATTCTTACTAATCATTCCAGCCAAGTTACCTAGTTGCATACCAATTATGGAAGATTGGATATTTCCTATTTGTAGCCCTCCAGGAAGCTCTCCAATACTAAATTTTGAAAAGTCAAAATGTTGTATTGAGTTCAAGAACCATTCACCATAAAGACTTGGCTCAAGTACTTGAATACTTGTTTGCTCTGAATCAAAATTACCTGCATTATGAATATTTAGCTCTAGGAACCTAAATATTTCATTCAAGTCAAGTTGATCATTAGAGAGTTTAAGAATATCTTCCGAGCTATCTTTGTTTAAATGTTTGTTAATTTGTTTTGAAAGCTCCCAATTCACATCTGAGTCATTGTTATTAAACAAATTAAAGAATTGAGAGAAAATATCCTCAGACATTAGACATCAGATGGTCTTAGGTCTAATAAGAATTCCAAAGTTATGGTTTGGCCATTTCTGATTATTTCAATAGAAATTTCATCTCCAGCTTTTTTACCTCTCAAAAAACTTATCAGTCCGTCTAAGGTTTTAATATTTTTGCCATTAACTTTTTTAATAATATCACCAGGTAATGCACCAGCTTTACCAATTGCATATATATCGTTAGCTGGTCCGTACAATTCCTGGATTTCGACTCCTGAGAAAATTCTTGCTCCATCTTCAGCTACTTCAAAGTGTTGGGCGCCTAAAATTCCAAGGAATGAATGATAAACTTTTCCATCATCAATTAAGTCCTGGCTTATGTTTAAGGCTAAATTTATTGGCACTGCAAATCCGAGACCCTCGGCGCCGACATCAGCTGTAGCGATAGCTGTAGTAATACCAATTAATTCACCTCTTTGATTTAAAAGAGCCCCACCACTTGATCCTCTAGTTATAGGTGCATCAGTTTGTATGAGTCCAAATAAAGTAACCGACGAGTTCATATCCTGTCCACCAACATCGAGTCTTCTCTCTAGTGCAGAAACGATACCAGTAGTAACAGTTGGGGCTGCTCCTAACGTAAGTGGATGACCAATAGCTACTGCTAGATCTCCAACAAGTAGTATGTCACTGTTTCCAATAACAATTGGCGTTAAGCTACTTGATTCAATTTTGACTAAACCAATATCAGTAAGTTTATCTGATCCTATAATTTCAGCTTTATACATCCGTCCATCTTCAAAAATAACTCTAACGGAAGAAGCCTCATCAATTACATGATGATTTGTTATGATTAACCCCTCTGCCGATATAACTACTCCAGAACCACCACCTAAAGAAATGAATTCATCATTTTCGTTAACTTGTCCAACTTGAATTTGAACTATAGTTTTTGTAGCAATTTCAGCAATTGAAACAATTTCAGTTGAATCAATTCTTGGCATGATCACTTCTGTTTCAGTAACCGTTTCGGTGATAGTTACAGGGTCAGGAATAATAATTTCATTTTCATCAAATATTCCGTAAACATACAAAAAAGATAAAACAATCATGCTTGTAAGTATTGAGCTTCCAAAAATTGTATTTAGGGAAGATTTATTTTTTGGAGTTTTTTGCTCCAGTAAATCAGAAATATACTTTTCCTGCTTAAATAATTCTTGTTGCTCGAAATTTTCACTATCCATATACATCATCTTATATGTAGTTCAAATGTAGTGATGTATATGTAGAAGGGAGATTATTTTGAAATTTTATGATGTGACTAAATCATACAATTTTGGTTTCTATTTTTTTAGTCATCTTAAATTTGGATTGTGAATTCAATAAATCATCAGTTAGAGTAATAAGGTACATGTTAGCTATTGAAAACTTAGAAGTAGTTTACCAAGACGTAATCCTCGTCCTAAGAGGAGTTTCTTTAGAAATCAAAAAAGGAGAAATTGTTGCGTTGCTCGGCAGCAACGGCGCAGGAAAAACTACTGTTATTCGTTCAATAACTGGTCTTTTAGATGTTCAAAATGGTGATATAACAAAAGGGTCAATTTCAGTAGACGGAGAGGATATTACAAACTTAGATCCTTCAAAAATTGTGGAAAAAGGTATAGCACAGGTTCTCGAAGGAAGAAGAATCTTTTCTGAGCTAACTGTTATTGAAAACTTAAGACTTGGTGGACATACAAATAGTAATGATATTAAAGATAATATCGATAAAATTTTAGATCTGTTCCCAATTCTTAAAGAGAGATCAAAAGGGAAAGCTGGCTACCTATCTGGGGGAGAGCAGCAAATGTTAGCAATTGGACGAGCATTAATGTCTGATCCAAGCTATCTTCTTTTAGATGAGCCAAGTCTCGGACTAGCTCCAAAACTTGTTGATGAGGTTGCAGAATTGATTAAAGAAATAAACTCTCAAGGAGTAACAGTTTTACTTGTTGAGCAGAATGCAAATATGGCCCTTAATATTTCTGATCACGGTTACATTATGGAAACTGGCAATGTTGTAATGGATAATAAAAGCAATATGTTGCTTAATGATGAGGATGTAAGAGAGTTTTATTTAGGTTTGAATGCTGAGGGAACAAAAAGAAAATCTTTCAAAGATGTAAAGCATTACAAGAGAAAGAAAAGGTGGTTGTCATAGAATCTTTAAAGTTTGAGAATGTGACATTAAAATTTGGTGGTATCACAGCGTTGAATGAGATAAGTTTTGAAGTTAAGCCAAAAAAGCTATATTCAATAATAGGACCAAATGGTGCTGGTAAAACATCAATTTTCAACTGTATAAGTGGCATATATAGACCAACTACTGGAACAGTAAAATATGGAGATAACAACATTAACGAACTAAGACCAGATGAAGTTGCTTCGCTGGGGATTGCAAGAACTTTTCAGAATATAGAATTATTTGAAAATATGACAGTACTAGACAATATCCTAATTGGGTGCCACAGACAATTAAATTATGGACCTGTATCAAGTTTGCTATTTAGTAAAAAGGTTAAAAAAAATGAAATTGAGGCAAGAAAAAATGCTGAAGAAATTATCGATTTTCTTGAAATAGAACAATTTAGATACTCTTATATTAT
>JAAZZH010000059.1 GCA_014239265.1 Actinomycetota bacterium | reverse complement strand
GAGACAGGAAGGATGTCGAGGTCATTTAGGGAAACAATTAATTAAAAAATTTGAATTAGATAAAGGTAAAGATCCCCAACAATATGGAATTGGCTTTAAAGAAATTTGGGAAATTGATGAAAAAAATCATGATTTTACGAAAAATATTTACTTTTTTCAAATGATTGAAAATATCAGTGCCACTTTAGTAACTACTTGCAAAATTTAAAATTTGTTTTGCTTGGTTAATTTGGTTTGGAAACTAGATGTCCATGTGTCCCAACATAAAACATAAAGTTTGTGTAAATTGGACTTGAACTTTTTAAATAAATTTTCCCTTCCCATACCCCCATAAATATTTTACATATTTGGTATTTGATTGTGAATTAATGGTTGAATTGAACTAAAACAGGTATGTCAACAGTCAAATAAAGTGGAATGGCTTATTAAAAGGCCATCATTTAAGAAAATTTCTCAATTTTTAACCAAAATTATGCATTTTTTTCAAAAGATCAAAAAGGTTCTTCTGCAATGCCTCACAAAAAAAATCCAATATTAAGTGAAAATTTAACAGGACTTTCAAGAATGGTTAGAAGTTATGTTGTTCCTGCCCTAGAAAATATTGCTCTTTGGCATGAAAGAGACATTTCACATTCAAGTGTAGAAAGAAATATTGGACCCG
>JAAZZH010000058.1 GCA_014239265.1 Actinomycetota bacterium | reverse complement strand
TTGAAGGAACTGAAGAATTTATAACAATTGCAACAACAAGACCTGAAACTATGTTGGGTGACACTGCAATTGCAGTAAACCCAAAAGATAAAAGGTTTAAGTCATTTGTCGGTAAAACTGTTACAATACCAATCGTTGGTAGAAAAATTAATATTATAGAAGATGATTATGCAGATCCTGAACAAGGGACTGGTGCATTAAAAATTACACCAGCACATGATTTTAATGATTACGATGTAGGGCAAAGAAATAATTTAGAAATCATTAATATTTTTACTGAAGCTGGTAAAATTAATGAAAATGCACCAAAAGAATATATTGGACTTGATAGATTTGAAGCAAGAAAGAGAATTTTAAAAGAACTTAAAGATCAAGAATTTTTTGTTAAAGAAGAAAATATAAAGAACAAAGTTCCTTATGGTGATAGATCTAATTCAATTATTGAACCTTTTTTAACAGAACAATGGTTTGTTAATGCAAAAAAATTGTCACTTAAAGCAAAAAAAATTGTTAAATTAAAAAAAATAAATTTTTTCCCAAATAATTGGTCTAAGACTTATTTTCAATGGATGAATAATATTGAACCATGGTGTATTTCAAGACAACTTTGGTGGGGACATCAAATACCAGCTTGGTATGGCCCAGATAAAAAAATATTTGTTGCAGCCAATGAAGTTGATGCAAAAAAACAAGA
>JAAZZH010000057.1:447-696 GCA_014239265.1 Actinomycetota bacterium | reverse complement strand
ATAAGGCTTCTATAAAAAAATTAAAGTATTTAAAAAACCCAAGAATAGAAAAATTTATTATAAAGCTACTAAACAGCCATTTATTTTTATTTATAGAGGTACTTATTTTTTGACCAATCAAATAATTAGAAATGGTTGATATAATAACTAGTATCAAAAATCTCCAATCCCAATAGCAATAAAATAAATAGCTAAATATCAGAGTTACAATATTTTGTAATTTGTAGCCTGTCCTGCTACAAAAAAAAT
>JAAZZH010000057.1:0-437 GCA_014239265.1 Actinomycetota bacterium | reverse complement strand
AACCCTTCTCTAATCTCAATTCTAAAATTGCATAATATACACCTAGTTTGAACAAGGGGTAATTCATATTTGTTATCGTAATTTATTGATCCATACATATTTTTAAATATAAAAAATAACTGCGACAGAATTGCTATATTTATTGGGTTTTTCAGGGGCAATGTGCAATCAAATGTGCAATGTTTTGATTGGTACAATTGTGAACACTATTAGAGCCTATGTTTATTGTGGCCAGAGGCAGAATCGAACTGCCGACCCCTTGTTTTTCAGATAAAGAAATACAGTACTGGCCTACTTCATTTTAACTTATTTACTGTTATTTATTGCTCATTACTGACAGCAACCTAAAGGCAAATAACACTACTGAGCGGAGAATAAATAATTGATATGTTCTAAGTTTGTTCTATGTTTTTCAAAAACAATTGGATATGCCAATC
>JAAZZH010000056.1 GCA_014239265.1 Actinomycetota bacterium | reverse complement strand
TTCGATGGAACCATACAGGGAATTGAACACGAATATTTTAAGGCATTTAGTTTTCAAGGCCACCCCGAAGCAAGTCCTGGTCCTCATGATTTAATCTATCTTTTTAAGAAGTTCATAAAAAATATGGAAAGCAAAGATGCCTAAGAAGATCAATAGAAGAGTATTTATAAGTAGAGGAAATTTTGATTAGTCCAATAATTATCGCACTTGATCTTGATTATGAAGATTCCTTAGAGTTTGCAAAAAAAATAGATCCAAAACATTGTCGTCTCAAGGTAGGCAGCAAATTGTTTACTCAAAAAGGTCCTCAAATAATTGAAGAATTATCAGCGCTTGGTTTTGATATCTTTCTAGATTTAAAATTTCATGATATTCCAAATACAGTTGCATCAGCGGTTGAAGTTGCTTCTGAAATGGGCGTTTGGATGCTAAATGTGCACACCTCTGGCGGCTCCAAGATGATGGAAGCTGCAAGGCTGGCTGCTAATAAGTCAGTAAATCCACCATTAGTTATTGGTGTGACAATTTTAACAAGTTTAAATCAAGTAGATATGAATGAATTGGGCGTTAAAAGTATTTCAAACCAGATTAATGATCTAGCCTCTTTGGCCCATAAGAGTTCTCTAGACGGCATTGTTTGTTCTGCAGGAGATGTAAAAAATATTAAGAGCCTTTTAGGGGAGGATTTTTTAACAATCA
>JAAZZH010000055.1 GCA_014239265.1 Actinomycetota bacterium | reverse complement strand
TTTGAATATATCTTATCTTTGGCCAATTTATGACTAGTCTCGATTGCCAAATTAACCTCAGAACCACTTGCAAGTATTGTTAAATGAATCTTTTTGTTTGTTCGTAAAACTTCATATGCTCCAAAAGAACACTTATTGATTTTAGAATGTTTTTTTCTTATTGGATCAAGGTTTTGCCTGGTCAAAGATAAAACACTTGGTGTTTTTGAACTTTTTAATGCATGTTCCCAACATTCAATAGTTTCCATTCTGTCTGCGGGCCTAAAAACATTAAGATTTGGAATAGAACGTAAGCCTGACAATTGTTCTATTGGTTGATGTGTTGGACCATCTTCACCAAGACCAATTGAGTCGTGTGTCATAACATAAATAACTCTTTGTTCCATTAGTGCTGAAAGTCTTATTGATGGTTTGCAATAATCTGAAAATATTAAAAATGTTCCACCATAAGGAATAAAGTTACTATGAAGGGCAAGTCCATTCATTATCCCACTCATTGCATGTTCTCTCACACCATAGTGAATGTAATCACTATTAAAGTCACTTGGCTTTATTATTTTGTGATATTTCAATTTTTACATGCGGTATTTGTATTTCTAAAAATTTTTCATATAATTTTTTTTTTGATCTAGAAATTTCCTTAAAATCATTAGGAGTTAAATCCCATATAATTGAATAAAAAAAAAAAAAAAAATTCATTATAGGACCT
>JAAZZH010000054.1 GCA_014239265.1 Actinomycetota bacterium | reverse complement strand
AGGGGAGGGGGTGTCTAGGTGATCTTACAAGCTATGCCGGCTGGAACTTTCATGTTCCTGGTAGGGCCACTCAAGTCGGACAGGTTGTAAGCTAGAGACCAGACAAAGATTAACTGCTTCTTCTCTTTTTTAGTTATTTTTATTTTTAGTTGTCGCTGTCCTCTTCCTGTCGTTTCCCCCTCTCTGCTTCCTTTTCTGTGCCTCTACGTTTTCCTTGGTTTCGCTGTCGCGATATGACCTATTTTGATGTGTTAAAGCGACGTTAAGCCCCAATCTAATAAATAATAATAAACACTAGTCCATAATCATGACAAATCCGGGAATAAATGTTATACTCAAGACAACACGAACACTTGGGAAACCCAAGTGTGTGAATAGGTGCCCTGGAAGAGTAAACTTCACCTGCTGTGGCCACGCACCCGTCGTGGAATCAAGAGCATAACCAGTCATATCCGGTGAGGTCAAATCCGGTGTATGTAACACACATCAACAGAGGACTAGGTCACATAGAAATTGTGAAAGGGGAGTATTGTAATGTTGTAACAGATCATTGTATCGACCATTAAACTTTCGAAAGTAGATCTTCAATATTTCGAGTGTATAGCCTTGATCAACAAGCTTTTTAGTGAGTAGCCTCCCTCTGTCTATAAAATCACCATACGAAGAGCAAGCTCTGGCGTATCTTATAAGGTGTAAACACCATAAGCTAGATACTTGCTGCAAA
>JAAZZH010000053.1 GCA_014239265.1 Actinomycetota bacterium | reverse complement strand
ATTTAATCGCAGGAAATTTAAAATCTTCACAAGGGAAAGTATTATTTAATAATGAAGATATTACCGATGTTCCTTCTTATGAATTATTTTCAAAAGGTTTGCTTAGAACTTTTCAAATTGCCCATGAGTTTACAAATTTAACAGTACTTGAAAACTTAATGATGGTCCCTGGAAATCAATCAGGAGAAAATCTTGTAAATGCTTTACTTAAACCATCTTTAATTAAAAAAGAAGAAGAGCTATTAAAACAAAAAGCTTTTAAAGTAATAGAATTTTTAAATCTTAAACATCTTGCAAATGAACTAGCTGGAAATTTATCTGGTGGACAAAAAAAATTACTTGAACTTGGAAGAACTATGATGGTTGATGCAAAATTAGTTTTATTAGATGAAGTTGGTGCCGGTGTAAATCGAACTTTATTAAAAGATATAGGAACTGCAATTTTAAGATTAAATAAAGAACAAGGTTATACTTTTTGTATGATTGAACATGATATGGATTTTATAAGTCGATTGTGCGATCCAGTTATTGTAATGGCAGAAGGGTCTGTGTTATTTCAAGGTACAGCTGAAGATGCCAAAAAAGACGAGAAAGTTATTGAAAGTTATTTGGGCAGAGGATCAAAATTAAAGGAAAAAAACTAATGGCATTTTTTGAAGGAATAAAAATGACTGGTGGTTATGGCAATGGTCCAGATATTATTAATTCGTGCTCTGTTAATGTAG
>JAAZZH010000052.1 GCA_014239265.1 Actinomycetota bacterium | reverse complement strand
TTTTCGAAAAGATGGTTAGCCCTTAAAGACTGATTTACATGATGAACTAACTCTAAATTTTTTGGATCATAAAAATTATTATTTTTTAATACTCCAGCAGCTGAAAAAATTTTTTCAACATTATCTATGCCTTTGTTTGTTAAAAGAATATTTTTATCTTTTTCATCTATTTCAAAATCATCTTTAGAAAGTTGGTTAACTAACTTATCAATTGCTAGGTACTGGTCTGTTTTATCTCCCGAAGCTCCAGATATAATTAATGGAGTTCTAGCTTCATCAATTAGGCATGAATCAATTTCATCAACTATACAAAAAATATGATTTCTTTGCACAACTTGATCTTTAGAAAATTTCATATTATCTCTTAAGTAATCAAAACCTAATTCGCTATTTGTTGCGTAGGTAATATCGCAATCATAATTTTTCTTTCTTTCAAAGTCATCTTGGTCATTGTTGATGTATCCTGATTTTAAGCCTAAGAAGCTGTATATTTTGCCCATATTTAAACAATCCCTTTTTGCAAGGTAGTCATTTACTGTTACGACATGTACTCCCTCACCGGAGAGAGCATTTAGATATGCTGTTAAGGCAATGCTTAAAGTTTTACCTTCACCAGTTTTCATTTCAGCTATTTTACCTTCATGAAGAACTAGACCCCCAATTAATTGAACATCATATGGGCGCTCATTTATAGTTCTTTTTGCTGCTTCTTAGGGTTAAAATCAGGATACAT
>JAAZZH010000051.1 GCA_014239265.1 Actinomycetota bacterium | reverse complement strand
AGGAAGTGTATCGTTTGCAAGGTGTAAAGATTGATGATAAGCATATTGAGGTTATAGTTAGACAGATGATGCAAAAAGTAAGTATAGACGATGTTGGTGATTCGCATTTTCTTCCTCAAGACCGTATAAATAGAGCTGAATTTTTTGAAACCAATGAAAAGCTTGCGTCTATGGTCGTAATTACTAATTCAGGTGACTCAGAACTTGAGGTGGATACACTTGTTAGTAAAAATGATTATACAGAAATTAATAAAACATTAAAAGAAGAAGGTAAAAAACCTGCCAAGTCAACCAAGGCAAGGCCTGCTACGTTTAATCCTTTATTGATGGGTATCACTCAAGCCTCATTAAATACGGAAAGTTTCATTTCAGCGGCATCTTTCCAAGAAACTACAAGAGTTCTTACTGATGCATCAACTTCAGGTAAAACTGATTATTTGCGCGGATTAAAAGAAAATGTAGCAGTTGGAAGACTCATACCGGCAGGATCTGGTTCACCACATTTAAAAAATATATTTATACCAGACCCTGAAAATAAGAAACAAGATGATACAAAAATTGACGAATCTAAAGTCAGTAAAGAACTAATCTAAAAAATAAAATTAACGCATTATTTAATTGCTATAGTGTTTAAAACAATTGTAATTTTATAAGCTTTTATGGAAATGAAATGCCGACGATAAACCAATTAATTCGCCAAGGAAGAAAGCGGGTAAAGAAGAAAAACCCTACACCTGCTTTAAAAGGTAATCCTCAAAAAAGAGGAG
>JAAZZH010000050.1 GCA_014239265.1 Actinomycetota bacterium | reverse complement strand
CAGATTATTCAACTCTAAAAAAAAATTTATCTAGTGGTCTTAATCCAAATAGTATGGATTGGGATATAATATCAAAAATTGCATTTAGAACTTATGTTCCTGAGTCAGAAGAGTCTAGAAAAAAAGGTGCTGGCGGAGGTGATGCTAATGATTAAATTTAAACAAGATGAAGTTCTCTCGATAAATTACATAGAAGCTCACACCCATTTTCTGTCACATTAATTGATTCACTTACTTCCAAACCCCAAGTATCCATCCACATTCCTGCAATCATATGAAAAGTTAAATTAGGATGCAGTACCGTCATATCATTTTTTCTTATAGACATAGTATGCTCTCCCCAATCAGGAGGATAACCAATTCCTATAGCGTAACCAAGACGCGAGTCTTTTTCGATACCATATTTTTCTAGGACCGACCAAAAGGCAACCGCAACATCATTTGCAGTATTTCCAGGCTTAGTAGCAGAGATTGCTTTCTCAACTCCTTCATTGGTAATTTTCATGGTATCTGAAGTTTTTGAGTCAGGCCTCCCACAATAAACAGTTCGAGATAAGGGACAGTGGTATCGATTCTTAACTCCTGCTAGTTCAATAATAGTTCCCTCATTATTGTTAAATAAATTATCTTTGGGTGTTAAATGTGAAGCTGAAGCAGAGATTCCACTTGCTAAAATTGTCGTTAAACCCGCATATTCTCCACCTATATTTATTTCTTCATTTCCACCAATTAGACTATTTTGAATTTTTCCAGCAACATAGCTCTGTTTAACTCCTGGCTT
>JAAZZH010000004.1 GCA_014239265.1 Actinomycetota bacterium | reverse complement strand
TTTGAACCTGTGACTTCTTCCTTGTAAGGAAAGCGCTCAGTTTATAATATCTTTAGGTGGCTCATCGTAACCCCACTCTTTTAGCAGCCTTAATGCTTCACGTCGAACGGTCTGATCAGTATCAGAATATTTGATTTGAATCTCTACAGGACCTTCCTGTGCTTGCATTTCTTTTTTTAATTCCTCACGAACATTTTCAATGACCATTGGCAAGATTAAGGGTTTTGTATGACCTAGATATTTATTAAGTTCTTTTAGGTCCATAGTGTCAATTTCTCTTCCAATACGTTCCTGTCCTCTGGCATAGTTATCCATCATTTGTTGATAAATAGGGTAGTGGAGCTCTTGCGTTGAAGATTTGATCTTATCTACTACATGGGGTCTTTGTAGAGTTCTACATATAGCGCTCGGGGAGAGGCCAAGTTGTTTTGCTATACTTCTTTGGCTCTCGCCTTCAACAGTAAGTTTTACAATCTCTATTTCATTCTTATTTAACGGCGTATTTTCACTTTTAGTCATTTTTAGTATTTTGGCAGATTCATAAATTTTTACAATTTTTTAGGGTAAAACTTTTACACGACTGTAAGGAAATATCAGTTAAGAGAGCAATACTGTACTTTTCTATATATATGTAGTTACAAAAGCGGCCTCGGCAAGATTCGAACTTGCGACACCAGGTTTAGGAAACCTGTGCTCTATCCCCTGAGCTACGAGGCCAAGTAAAAACGTGCTACTTGTAGGATACATACTTGTATATAGGTAATAAATGTTAGCAGTTGACGTCAAGAATATTAAGAAAACTTTTACAAGCAAGCAAGATACCGTTGAGGCAGTAAAAGATGTAAGCTTTCAGGTTGAGCAAGGAGAAATCTTCGGGCTACTTGGCCCTAATGGTGCTGGAAAATCTACAACTATCTTAATGCTCACAACTTTATTAAGTATTACTGACGGTAGTGCATCAATACTGGGCATAGATGTTGAGACACAAGATAAAGAAGTCAGAGAAAAAATAGGTGTCGCGTTACAAGATACAGGCATAGATAAAATCCTTACAGGTCGAGAGTTATTTTTTACAACTTGTCGATTATGGGGATACAGCAAAGTTGATTCTGAAAAAAGAACAAAGGAACTCCTAGAACTCGTTGGATTAACTGAGGCAGGGGATAGAAGAGTCAAAACTTATTCAGGCGGTATGAAACGAAGATTAGATCTTGGCCTTAGCCTCGTCCACTCTCCAGAAATCTTGTTTTTAGATGAACCAACAACTGGATTAGATCCCGGTTCAAGAAGAGTACTTTGGGAGGAAATAAAAAGACTGCGCGATAGTGGGGTCACTATAATTTTGACCACACAATATCTTGAAGAGGCAGATGAATTAGCAGATAGGATAGCAATTATTGACGAAGGGTTAGTTGTTGCTGAGGGAACTTCTGATGAACTAAAAGCTAGCATTGGTGGTGACGTTATCACTCTCTCTTTCTACTCAGATGAGGATTTAGAAAAGGCAAAAAACATTCTTACTGATGCAGTTCAAAGTAAAGATGAATTAAGAATCACCGTTGCAGATGGCGCTTCAAAAATTCCTGAATACATTAATAAATTAATTTCAGAGGGTATTGAAGTTAGTACAGTTTCAGCAAGTAAACCAACTCTTGATGATGTCTTTCTTGAAGTAACTGGAAACAGACTTGAGGGAACCGAAAAAGCCGCTGAAGAAAAGCCAACTACTACTCGCAAGAGAAGAGGTAGATAGTGCAGACTAATAGATCATTTGCTGTTCAACTACAGATTTTAACTAAGAGGTTAGTCTTACGATTCTTAAGACGACCATTAGCCGAACTCCCTAACATCTTTATTTCAGCATTCTTTTTATTTGTATATGATGGTGCGTTAGGAGGAGTCTTTGGTGGCTCAGCTCAAGGAACACCTTTAGATTTTGCTAACGGTAATTTTGTGAATTTCATACTTCCTGTATCTATTGTCTCCGCTTCATTAAGTGGTGGAGCATCAGGTATATATTTAGTTGAGGATATTGAATCAGGTGTCTTTAAGAGATATCAGAGTATGCCAATTTCAAAATGGGCGATTATTTTATCTCCCATGTTAATTGGTGCATTAAGAGTCCTCGTTCAAGCAGGATTAATTATGGTTATCGGAAAATTTATTGGTGCTGATCCAGCAGTTGGAACAGTAGGGTTCTTTGTTGTACTCTCAATTGCCTTTCTCTGGGGTATGGGATTTGCAGGATACTCTGTTGCAGCAGGAGTTCGATCAGGTTCATCACAGGGTGCACAGGCAGCATCATTTTTATTTTTTCCAGCATTATTTTT
Source organism: Actinomycetota bacterium (assembly GCA_014239265.1). GTDB lineage: Bacteria > Actinomycetota > Acidimicrobiia > Actinomarinales > Actinomarinaceae > Actinomarina. The sequence continues at coordinate 76,714 of JAAZZH010000004.1, read as the reverse complement.
AGCCCCAACATTTGTACCAAGAGAAGCCCTTAGAGGATGGCTTGCAACAGCTTCTGCTTACAATCCGACTACGTACGTAATTGAAGCTATGAGAGCAATAATGGTCGAAGGTTGGGTCATGGATGTACTTCTTAAAGGTTATATTGCAGCAGGTTTGTTTGCTTTTATTACATTATCTTTTGCAGTGATTTCTGTTGGGAAAGCTACAGAAAAAGCATAAAATAACGTTTTTGTTAGTCATTAAAATTAAGTAATATATATACTTCTTAAGGAAATCATGGAAACTACATTAAAAGCAACAATTAGAGACGAAAAAGGCTCACCTGAGTCAAGAAGACTTCGTACAGAAGGTCTATTACCTGCAGTTGTTTACGGTGAAGGAATGGAATCCACCTCCGTGTACATCAACGCTAGAGAATTTACAAATGCTTTAAAAACTGATGCCGGTTCAAACATCATATTAAATATTGAACTTGGAGAAAAAGAGAAAGTAACCGCGTTAGCAAGACAGATTCAAAGACACCCCTACAGAGATGAATTTGTACATGTTGACTTAATAAAGGTAGACCTTACAAAAACTGTTGAAGCTGAAGTACAGATTAATTACTTAGGCATTCCAATTGGAGTTAAAGAAGAAGGCGGCTTGGTGCAAACTATTAATAACACTCTAAGGATTAGTGCCTTACCTTCAAATATTCCTACATCTCTTGACATTGAAATTTCTCACTTAAATGTTGGTGAAAATGTTCTCGCACCAGACATTGACCTGCCTGAGGGAGTTACTTTAGCTAATGAAGATGATGACTCTGTTATGGTTATCGTTACCCTACCAAGAGCAGCTGTTGAAGAGGAAGAAGATATCTTGGGCGAAGGCTTAGAAGGTGAAGAGGGAGAGGCATCTGGAGATGGCGTATCTACTGAGGAAGCTGCTGGGGATGACTCCTCAGAAGAAAGTGCCGAATAACAACTCACTTCTAATTGTTGGTCTTTGGAATCCTGACGAAAAATATAAAAAAACACGACACAATATTGGTGCGGACACTCTTCTAAGATATCTCGAGAAAAAAGGAGATACTTTTAAAGTTCACAAATCTGGAAGGTATCAATCAGTCGAGACGTCAATTGACGAAATGAATGTAACAATATTAACTCCTATGACATCAATGAATAATTCAGGTGATTCTGTAGGTGCGTATCTAAAAAATAAAAACATAGATCCTGAAAATATTTTGATAATTTATGACGATATCGATTTAGCATTTGGACGCCTAAGGCTAAAACAAGGGAGTTCAGATGGTGGTCACAATGGCATCAAGTCAATTGATAGGAATATCAATAAAGACCAGTATTGGAAATTAAAAGTTGGTGTGGGAAGACCTCCAAATGGAGTTGATCCTGCTCATTTTGTTCTTTCAAAATTCAACAATGAAGAAAGAGAAGAAGTAGAGTTTATTATAGAAGATGCAATAGACGTGATAGAGTTATTTTCTAAAAACAGACAGGATGCTGTTAAGAAAGCTTCCGAGAGAAGAATAATTGATGTGATTTAATGAAAAAGCGAATTCCAGACTTACTAGCTTGGTTTAGGATATTGTCTTCACCTGTTATCTTATTTTTGATTCTTCAAGATGGTTCTGAAAGTGGGCTAATGCTCACCCCAGCCATTCTTGCATTTATAGCTGCTTGGACTGATTTTTTTGATGGAAAATTAGCTAGAAAGTGGGATGTCTCAACTAAAACAGGTGCTTTTTTAGACACTATTGCCGATAAACTTTTCGTAACGTGCATATTTATTGGGTTTACATATATAGACAGAGTTAACATATGGATTACCGTTTTATTGATTTCAAGAGAATTTATTGTAACTGGTTTACGAGGACTGGCTGGCAATGAAGGCAAGCTCATACCTCCAAGTCCGCTGGGTAAGATAAAAGCAAGTTTACAATTTTGGGCTATTGGATTTGTATTAATGGACTTCCCAGTAGATATAGCGGGAGTGAGCTTGGATACCATCATTGTCTATTTAGCAGTACTCTTCTCAATTGTTTCAGGTTATCAATATTTCGCTGCATATAATTCAGCTGAATAATGGATTATAAAAATATATTTATTACCGGTGCAACGGGTGTTGTAGGTAAACCATTATTACAAAAACTAAAAGATCATAATCATAATATTTATGCCCTAACAAGAAGCGCAGAAACAGAAAAAAGCTTAAAAGACTTAAACGTCACCCCAATCAGAGGGGATTTATTTGATTCCACTCTTCATGAACAGTTGGCGGAACATGACATTGATGCAATCTTCCATGTAGCTGGTATGAATAAAATGTGTGCAAAAAATCCTGAAGCTATGTTCAATATCAACATTGAAGGTACGAAAAAAATGCTAGCACTTGGGAATAAACTCGGTATCAAAAAGTTTATTTATACATCATCAGCAGTCACCCTAGGTGAAGAAAAGGGACTTCCTGGTAATGAAGATGCTACCCATAGAGGAAGTTTTTTGAGTAACTATGAACAATCTAAATATGAAGCAGAAGTGGAGGCATTTAAGTTTGATAAAGAATTTGAATTTGTCTCAGTGAACCCTTCTTCAGTTCAGGGTCCAGGACGTGTTTCAGGAACTGCAAAATTATTAATCTCATCTTTGAATAAAAAATATCCTCCATTACTTAAAAATAATATCTCGATAATAGATATCGATAACTGTACTGATGGACACTACAACGCACTTTTGTATGGGGTAGATGATGAGAGATATGTTCTTAATAGCTTTCATGTCACTTCAGAAGAGCTAATCAGTAAGGTGAAAAAAATTACTAACTGGGATGGATCACCAATTTATATTCCAAAAAACTTATTGAAGACAGCAGGACCTATTTTTGATCTTGTTTCCCTATTATCTTCTGGAGACTCAATCATTTGTAAAGAATCAGTCAGAGTTCTTACTCATGGACATGTATATGATGGCGCAAAAGCTGAAAAAGAACTTAAATTAGAGTACATAGATGTAGATAGTTTTATTCATAAAATTATCAGCTGGCTGATAGATCAAAACCTATTAGAACTCGAGATAAGAGGCGAAAACTAAATTATGTCTGAGTTTGAGGAATTAGTACAAATAGTTACAAAATTAAGAACTGAATGTCCATGGGACAAAGAACAAACACATGAGTCATTAGCAAAACACCTCATTGAAGAATCGTACGAACTACTAGATGCCATATCCAAGTTAGACTCATCACCAGAAAGCTTCGAAGAGCTTAAAAGTGAATTAGGAGATGTTTTACTGCAAGTCTTCCTTCATTCGAAGATAGCCGAGGAGAAAGAGTTTTTTAATATAGATGATGTGATGACAAATTTACGTTTAAAGCTCATTAAAAGACATCCACATATTTTTGAAAATGCAAACCTTGACTCCGCTGAAGATGTAGAAAAACAATGGGAGAAAATCAAACAACAAGATAATAACTCTATTTTTGATGACCTTAACCATAGTTTGCCTCCTGTAAATATTGCTTTTAAGGCTCAAAGAAAAGCAAAAAGTCTAAAACTAACCTATCCAACCTATGAAGATGCCTTAGAAGACTTAATTTCCGAAGTAGAGGAATTAAAAGAAGCTACTAATTTAGAAGATAGAAAGAGTGAGTTGGGGGATGTATATTTTTCACTACTCAATGTTTCAAGATATCTAGAAGCTGATCCAGAAGTACAACTAAAACGCTCAATCGACAGGTTCATAAATAGAGCCAGATATGTTGAGCAAAATTATCATGAAGATGCAGATATTAATGAGCTTTGGCAGGAAGCAAAGAATAAGCAAATAGAGTCGTAAACTTCAAAAATTCTGTTAAATTTTAATTAACAGGGTTATGAATACAAATATTAATAAAATTCACGCTAGGTATGTCCTAGATTCAAGAGCTAATCCCACTGTGGAAGCTGAAGTTACCTTAGAAGATGGTTCTTGGGGCAGAGCTTCGGTTCCATCAGGTGCCTCAACAGGAAAACTAGAAGCCCATGAACTTCGAGATGGAGATACAGATTTTCTTGGCAAGGGCGTTACCAAAGCTATTGATAAAGTAAATACAGAGATTTTTGAACTGCTTAAAGGTCATGATGCTGGTGATCAGAACAATATAGATAAATTGATGATCGATCATGACGGGACTCCAAATAAAAGTAACCTTGGAGCAAACTCAATCCTTGCAGTTTCAATGGCAACTTTAAATGCCTACTCAAATGCAACTGGAAAAAACATGTATGAGCTTGTACCAAATATTTATGGTGCACCTTCTTTACCAGTGCCTTTTATGAACATATTAAATGGTGGTGCTCATGCGGATAATAAAGTTGATATACAAGAGTTTATGATTGTTCCTCATGGTTTTGATCGATTTGATTCAGCTTTACGAGCAGGAGTGGAAATTTATCATACACTTAAAAAATTACTCAAAGATAGAGGGTTGGCAACAAATGTTGGTGATGAAGGTGGATTTGCACCCAATTTAAACTCCTCAGAAGAAGTATTAAAAATAATTATTGAAGCAGTAGAAAAAGCAAATTACAAAATGGAGGAGCAGGTATCTATTGCTCTAGATGCTGCATCATCAGAATTCTACAGCGAAGGTAAGTATCTAATAGAAGAGGAAGAGCTTAACTCAAGCGAAATGGTTAGTTATTTGATTGACCTAAGTACTAAATTTCCTATTGTCTCGATAGAAGATGGACTTGCTGAAGATGATTGGGACGGATGGAATGAATTAACGTCAAAAATTGGCGACACTACTCAGCTCGTTGGAGATGATTTATTCGTCACACAGGCTCAAATGCTAGAAAAAGGGATTACAGAGAAATCAGCAAATTCAATATTAATTAAAGTCAATCAAGTTGGAAGTATAAGCGAGACTTATGAGACGATGCAGCTGGCAAAGGAAAGTGACTTCACCTCGATGGTCTCCCATAGGTCCGGGGAAACAGAAAATATATTTATCAGTCATTTAGTAGCAGGAACTTCTAGTGGACAAATTAAAACAGGAGCTCCGGCTAGATCAGAAAGAACAGCTAAATACAATGAGCTACTTCGCATTGGTGAAGTTATTGGACTCGACAACTTTAATAATAAAAAATGGAACAAGTAAACACTTTCAGAAGAAACCTAGTTTCTAAACTCATCATATTTACGATTACCTTTTCTGCGTTATATTTTGTGTTTGATACGTATGAAGTAAGTTATAAAAATTATAGGTCAATGCAAACAACACTAGAAAATAGAATAGAACACTCAGAAACCTTAAAAAAAGAGATTACTGAGTATCAAGTTAAAATTGATAATTTAAACGATCCCGATAAATTGGACTTAATTCTACAAGAGCATGGATACGGTAAAGATGGTGAAGTCCTTCATAAATTTGACGTACCCGAGGCAGTAACACCATTAGAAGAAACAATCGGACGTGAAAGAAGTAAAAGTGCTTTTGAATTATTTGTAGAATATATCATTGGTACTAATAATGAATCACAATAAGCAAATAGTAGAAATCCAACTTGGTCGAAAGTTAAGAAGTTCTGTAAATGTTGTTACAAAATGTCACTTCAATCTTCCCGTAGTCATTAAAGTACCACCCAACTTAGATGACGGAACACCTTTTCCAACTACTTATTGGCTTTCGTGCCCAATGTATACCAAAAAAGTCGGATCTCTCGAATCAACAGGGTTAATCAAAGAACTAGATGATCAAATACAAAAAGATAAAAATTTACATGAACAATGGTCCAACAGGCAACACTCTTACGAGACAGAACGTACTCAAGAGATAAATGATACTACCAAGATTCATCCGTACGGCGGTGTTGGAGGGGCTCGTGAAAGTATAAAATGTCTTCACTCACATTTAGCCGATCAGCTTGCTACTGGCAAAAATGTTGTAGGACAGATTGTTGAAGAGTTAGTTGGTGGATTTAATTGCCAAGAACCATGTATTGACGAACAACAACTTGAAAAAAATAAGTCTTGGAAAGTCGAATGGTAAAAGTTGCCGCAATTGACTGTGGTTCAAACTCTACCCGTCTTTTAATTGCAGAAGCTAGAGCGGGAGAGTTATTTCCTCTATTTAAAACACACAAGGTTACTAAAACTTCAGAGGGACTTGAGTTATCAAGTGAGATATCTAAAGATGCAAAAAACAGACTTATCAAGGTTCTAAGAGAATATTTAAAAAGAATTAATACAGAAAATGTTGATCAAATTTTTATAACAGGTACAGCAGTATTTCGAGATGCTAATAACTCTGAAGAAGTTATCGAAGAGATAAGAAAAAAACTTGATCTAGAAATTCAAGTCATCAGTGGCCAAGAAGAAGGATACTTAACTTCACTAGGAGTATTGTCATCCAGAGCTATTAACAAAGATTTTTTCATAGTTGATATCGGAGGTAGAAGCACAGAATTAATTTATGACTCCGAAAACAGAACAAATGTTCACTCTCTTGATTTGGGAGTAGTTTCTTTAACAGAACGTATATCAAACATTAACCCTATGAGTGAAGCTGACAGAAATGAAGGAGATAATTTAATTCAACAAAGTCTCAACTTGGAAATAGACACAAAGAATATTTCTATGATTGGGGTATCAGGCACATTTACTTCAATTGCGTCAATTTACTTGGAGCAAAAAACTTATAATGAAGAGGAAATACACCTGACTACCTTAAATAATTCATGGATACAGAATTTATCATCAGAATTAAATCAAATGACTGAGGCCCAAATAATTAGCAGCTATCCCTCCTTAGATCCCAAACGGGCAAAAACATTATCAACGGGAGTATTAATAGTTTGTAATATTATGAAAAAATTTAAATTTCAGGAGCTAAAAGTCTCAAAAAGTGATATTTTAGAAGGGCTAATCTTAAAAAATTATTAAGTTTAGATAGGTAGCCCGGGTGGCGGAATTGGTAGACGCGACGGACTTAAAATCCGTTATTCGAAAGGATGTGGGGGTTCGAGTCCCCCCCCGGGCACATATATATTAAAAAAACCACTTTCACTATGCAGATATGCAAAAACTCTATAAAATTAAAAAAGTTAAAGATTATGTCTTTGGCTACGTACGTAAACAAAGGAGAAATAAATAATGAGAAAATCATTATTAATGACTTTTTTGCTTTTAACTCTAATTCTTGGAGCTTGCGGTGGTGCAAGCCTCGAAGGTGAAGAAGTAACCATCACTGGTGCTCTCATCGGAGAAGATCAAGAAGGTTTTAGAGCTAACTTTGAATCCTTTACCGAGGAGACAGGGATTGTTGTCACCTATCAAGGATCAGACAACTTTGAGCAAGAAATTCAAATTCAAATGGAATCTGGTGATACACCAGACTTCGCATTATGGCCACAACCTGGTGCAGTAGTAGATGCTGCGCAAAGAGGTATGTTGACATCACTTGAGGATCTAGAAATCGATATAGATGCTTATAAAACAAATTTCTCATCCTACCTTGTAGGATTAGGAACTGTTGATGGTTCAATATATGGTGGTGCAAATGCAGCTAACCTTAAGAGTATTGTTTGGTATCAACCAGCAGAGTTTGAGGCAAGAGGCTATGCAGTTCCTGAAACATGGGATGCAATGATTGCACTTGCAGATCAAATTGTTGCAGACGGAATGAATCCATTCTGTTTCGGTATGTACTCAAACGGTGCATCAGGTTGGTTAGCAACAGACTGGATGGAAGATATTATGCTTCGTACCGGTAACGGAACTACATCTTACGACCAATGGGTCACTAACGAACTTAAGTTCGAAGATCCAATCGTAAAGAATGCAGCTTCACTTTTAAGCCAAATCATGCATACTGAAAATTATGTTGTTGGTGGCACAGATGCTATCGTCTCAACATACTTCGGTAACGCACAAGACCCAATGTTCTCAAAAGATGCAAATGGCAACCCAGGTTGTTTCATGCATAGACAAGCATCTTTCATTCCTTCTTTCTGGCCAGAGGCAGCTCAGGCAGGAGTTGGAGTAGAAACAACGGTCTTCCCATTCCCAGTAATTGATGAAAGCCTTCCAAAGGCTGCATTAGGTGCTGGTGACATGTGGGGTGCATTTAATGACAGAGATGCTACAAAAGCCGTCGCGGAATATATGCTTAGCGCAGAATTCCACGCAGCTGCAGCAGCAATGCCTAACAATGCAAGATTAAGTGCTCATACAGGATTTGATACTTCACTATATTCAAAAGACATTAATAGAATATTAGGAACTATCATTGCTGATGCTTTAGCAGCCGATGCATTTAGATTTGATGCATCTGACTTAATGCCACCTGAGGTTGGTGCTGGTTCTTTCTGGAAAGAAATGATGAACTTAGCAGTCGAAGGCCCAGGCTACATTGATACTGCACTAGCAAATATTGATACTTCTTGGCCGTAAGCCAAATACGTATTAATTAATTTTGATAGCCACCCATCTGGGTGGCTATCTTTTTATCAATGAGCTAAAATTAACCACTAGCATGAAACAAACTCAAGAAAAAAAATTATTTACATTTGGGATATCTACGTTAGCACTTGTAATTTTCCCTTTAGCTTGGTTTTTATCACAAGCTATTTTATTTAGAGAACTCACAGAACAAGTTACAAGAAATGTTCTAGTTTTAATCGCAATTCCTTTAGGTTCAACTCTAGTTTTTTTATTATTCCTAGGGATGGACAGACTTATTAAATTAGTTCCAAGAGATTCTCGTGAGGTGTTAGAGGCAAGAATGTTTGTTGGCCCTTCAATTTTTATGATATTTCTATTTCTTTTTTATCCTGCCATGAGAACTATTTATCTAAGTTTCAAAGATAGATACAGTAATGACTTTATTGGTTTAGAAAATTATAAATGGGCCTTTACAGATGCGGAAATGATTACCACCATAAGGAATCAGATTGTCTGGTTAATCTCCGTTGTTCTTTTGACAGTTTTTATTGGTTTGATAGTAGCTTGGCTTACAGACAGATTAAATAAGGGTGAGTCATTCTTTAAATCAATTGTCTTTATGCCAATGGCAATTTCTGCAGTTGGTGCAACTGCTATTTTCAAATTTATCTATGAATATCGTCCACCTCCATTGACACAAATTGGAATTATTAATGGGATAAGGGTTTCAAGAGGGGAAGAGTGTTACAACAACAGAATTATTGATGGCGTTCTTGAAGGATACGATGATGCAAGTTGTGAAAATGCTGTTGGCTGGCTCCAACAAAGAGATTTATCAAACCTTCCAATCGCTGATTCACTAGAAAGTGGCGGATGGTTTTCAAATTTGTTAATAAACCTTCCTATTAACACCATGTTATTGATGATCATTATGGTTTGGATGTACACAGGATTTGCTGCAGTAGTATTTTCAGCTGGCATTAAGGCTATACCCGGAGAGATTATGGAGGCTGGACAGATAGATGGTGCCTCTGAATTAAGAATTTTCAGATCAATAGTTATTCCTTATATCAAAAGTACAGTGATTGTTGTTTCCACCTATATGGTTGTAACAGTACTGAAAGCTTTTGATATAATTTATGTTTCCACTAGAGGTGACCTAGAAACAAACTTGTTGGCAGTAAAAATGTTGGATGAATTTTCAAAATATAGAAATTTTGGTAGGTCATCAGTCGTTGCCGTATTAATATTCGTTTGTGTGTTGCCAGTGATAGTCGGTACTGCTTTGAGGGAAAGGGAAAATTCACGCTCATGACAAGAAATAACCAAAAATGGTATGACAAACCTACAACTAAGCTAATTCTCATAACTATTGCTATAACTTGGATGTTCCCGCTATTTGGTTTCTTATTAAGTTCCTTTAGGCCTGGTGAAAGTATTAAAAGAACTTCCTGGTGGGATGCTATTTATACAGGAACAATTTGGTCAGAACTTAGTTTTGATAATTATGTAGAAGTTTTTAGAGCAGAAAATCTTGATCGATCTTTCTACAACTCATTAGCCGTGACTATTCCATCAACAATTATACCTATAACAATTGCAGCGTTTGCTGCGTATGCATTTGCATTTATGGAATTTAAAGGAAAGGATATTTTATTTCTTTTTGTTGTTGGGTCGATGATTATTCCTCTTCAAATGTCACTAATCCCTCTTGTACAACTATTTAAAGATGGAATTGAAATTGCTGGCATACCAATCATCCCAGCTCTTGATTTAAATGGTACATTCGTAGCAACGTGGTTTGCCCATACAGGGTTTGGGTTGCCATTGGCTACCTTCCTTCTGAGAGACTTTATGATGGGTTTACCTAAGAGTGTTATTGAGTCTGCAAAAATTGATGGAGCTAGCCATTTCACAACTTTCTTTAAATTGGTACTGCCCCTATCGGTAGCTGGTATTGCTGCATTTGGTACTTTTCAGTTCTTGTGGGTATACAATGACTTCTTAGTAGCTAATGTATTTTTAGGAATATATAAGCCAGAAAACTTGGTTGTAACATCACACATGTCTCAGATAGTAGTTGGACGTTTTGGTGAGGCCTGGCACTTAAGAACTTCAGGTGCGGTTATCTCTATAATTGTTCCGCTAGCTGTTTTCTTCGGATTACAAAGATTCTTCATTAGAGGTTTAATTGGTGGGGCAGTAAAGGGTTGAAATACCCATACAAACCTTTTTTACTCTTGCTCATAGTTTTTTGTTCATCTAATAACGTAGTTGAATATGAAATAGAGATTTCAGAAAAATACACAGATGTAGATATTATTGAACATATTGATACAAAGCTTGTGTACACAATTGAAGAATCACGTGAAGAGGTAATTCTTCAAGTACAGAGTTTCCCAGTAAATCCAGATCTCATCAACAGTTACTCGCTGGTATTTGATTTAAAGTTTAGAGAAGATTATGAATCCGACATAGGCAGTATTTGTGTTGGACCGGTCTGGGATAATTTCGGGCCTGGTGAGGTTACTCTTAACCTCCTTAAAAGTAATAACTTCATAGATTCTGTATCGGGCAAAGTTAACGAGGAAAGTAGTGATGAGTGTAACAATTTTTATTACTATCTAAGATTTCTTACAGTAAACCTAGAGGACGCTGAAAAAATTCAAATTGGTGTAGCAACTGATTATGCCAAAAATTTCCCTGATGCGCCTTATGTCTGGTATGTTAACAAAAATAATCAAATTGAAGTGCTTGGTACTACTAAAATAGAAAAATATAGCTTAAATTTTGAACTGAGTAAATAACATGAAAATCGGAGTTGACTGGGGCGGCACAAAAATAGAGGCAGTGCTGATTAATGCCCACGATAAATCTGAGGTTAACAGAATAAGAATAGATTCTCCTCAAGGTGATTATGAAGACATTATTCGAAGTATTGTCAGTTTGATAAATGAAATATCATCACCAGTCGAAAATTTTACTGTTGGGATAGGCATGCCTGGTTCTCTTCATCCTGAGACAGGATTAGTTCAGGTTTCAAACACAAAAGTTTTAGAAAACAAACCTGTAAAAAGTGATTTGGAAGCTGCTTTGGGGTATGAGGTTAAAATTGCTAATGATGCAGATTGCCTTGCTCTTTCAGAAGCTATAGATGGAGCAGGGAAAGATTATAAAAGTGTCTTCGCTGTTATTTTGGGAACAGGTGTTGGCGCAGGGTATGTAGTAGATAAAAAATTAATTGAAGGCCCCAATAAACTTACAGGAGAATGGGGACAAAACCCAATTCCTGGTCCAATGGATAAATATGAGAGCAGTGTTAAGAGACATTGTGGAAGAGTTGGAGCAATTGAGGTTTTCATTTCCGGTCCAGGATTAGAACAGTATTATGAATTTCTGAGTAACAACAAATTGTCTTCTAGAGAGATTGTAACTTTATATAGGGAACAAGATGAAACGGCTCTAATTGTAATGAATGATTACTTTGAAAGAGTTGCTAGGAGCTTCAGCTCATTTATTAATATTTTAGATCCTGAAATAATCATTTGTGGAGGTGGCATGTCAGACATAGATGAACTTTATGAAGAAGTTCCAAAAAGAATCATTCCTTATTTGGCTTCAAACTTTTTTCTTACCCCTATAGTAAAGGCCATACATGGGAACAGCAGTGGAGTTAGAGGTGCAGCTTTTTTATGGGATTAAGTAAAAATAGTATATTCGCTTTAATATTTCTATCTACAACAATGGTCTTCTCATTTATTGGATATAAGCCTATTGATGTTGTCATAGGTGGGCCAAATTTTCCCCAGATAGACTACTTCCAAGAGGAGATAGATTTACTTTCAGACGAATTGGGAATCACAATACAATATCAGGCTTTTAGCGATATAGAAACTCACCTTATTGAGAATCCAAATCATGATTTAGATATAGCCATAATCCCCAATCCGCAAGGTGTTGTAAATTTAGGCCAACGAGGGCTAGCTGTCCCTATCAATGAATTTCTAGATAATGAATTTATTACTACGAATTTCTCTCAACACTTAATAGACATAACCACTTCTAAAGTAGACAATCACAATTATGGAGCATGGTTCAGAGTTATTCCAAATTCATTAATTTGGTATGACACTACTAAATACAAAAATCTCGGCAGTCCAGTTTTCAATAGTTATGAAGAAATGGTTGAATTTACTCAACTGAATTCAGAAAAGGACAAACCTTTATGGTGTATGGACATTGAAAGTGGAGCTTCAACAGGTTGGATTGCTACCAATTGGTTAGAGGACACCCTTTTACACAAGTACGGACCAATATTATATGATGAGTGGTTCCTCCAAGAGAAGTTTTCTAGCTCACCCGAGGTAACATTATCAATTTTAGATATTGGAAAATTAATTTTTATTGAAGATGCGGTTTATGGTGGCCATAAAAGAATGGTTAGAAAAGAGTTCAGAAATAATTATCGTAATTTATTAGATGAAGATATTTCATGTACTTTTAGTTGGTCAGGGCATTTTGCAAGTTACTATTTTCCAGAGGATGCAGAGTACGGTAGTGATTATGATTTTTTCAAATTTCCCTCTTTAGAGTACAAGAATGCAATGGTAGGTATTGGAGATGTAGTTATAGGGCTTAACAGCAGCACCAACACAGCCAATGTTATTCAGCAACTTGTGTCGACAGACTTTGGAGGTACATGGCTTGCTAAAAATGACTCCCAGTACATCTCTGCAAACATGAATTCATCTACAGATTTACTTACCAACCCCATGACAATTAAAGAAACAGAATTAATTACAACAGCACTTAGAGAAAATCTTTTTAGATATGATGCATCTGAATTAATGGAAAGAAGAATAGGCTCTGATAGCTTATGGTATGCGTTAATGAAATATATTGAACTAAAGAGTTTATATATAGACGAAGTAACAGAAGAACTTGACGCTAGTTATTAATTAGAGCGCATTACCCGATTCGGGATCAAAAAAGTGCAATTTAGATGGATCTATTGAGAGATTAATCTCTTCACCCTCTTTAACAGTAGAGTTAGGATTTATTCTTGCAATAAATTTAGTTTCATCCCCCAAGACACTTATATCCTCCCCTTCATCAGCAAGAATTTCCTCAATTGCTTCAGTTTGAACAGGTTTTATATCCTTATAAAAGTGAATGTAAGAGTCTGAACCTAGCTGCTCTAACAAAGTAACTTTGATACTAATTGACTCCGTATACTCGCTATCTTTTGCATAGACTGAATCCTCAAAAGCCTCTGGTCTTATCCCTAAAACTATTTGCTTTCCATCTACGTTTTTAAGTTTATTAACAGCATCTCCAGAACATTTAATTGTTTCATTCTCAAAAGATAATTCCACAGCATTTCCAGAAACTTTTACATCTGCATATACAAAGTTCATTGAGGGGCTACCAATAAAACCAGCAACAAATATATTTTTTGGATATAAATATATTTCTCGAGGAGTATCTATTTGTTGCAGTTCCCCTTTTCTAATAACTGCAACTCTATCACCCATTGTCATCGCTTCCACTTGATCATGGGTTACATAAAGAGTTGTTGTTTCAAGCTGAGTATGTAGTTGTCCTAATTCTGCTCTCATTTGAACTCTCAATTTGGCATCGAGATTAGAGAGAGGTTCATCCATTAAGAACGCTTGGGGACTTCTAACTATTGCCCTACCCATAGCTACACGCTGTCTTTGTCCACCTGATAAAGCCTTTGGTTTCCTTTCAAGAAGTTCACTAATTTCCAGAGTACGAGCTGCATCCTTAACTTTTTTATCTATTTCTTCTTTCGAAAGTTTTCTCAGTTTAAGAGAAAAAGCCATATTGTCATAAACAGACATATGGGGGTACAAAGCATAATTTTGAAAAACCATGGCGATATCACGATCTTTTGGAGCAACTTCATTGACTACTTTTTCACCAATAAAAATTTCTCCTTCTGTAATGTCTTCCAATCCCGCAACCATGCGAAGTAAGGTTGTTTTACCACAACCTGAAGGGCCTACAAGGACAACGAATTCTCCATCATTAATCTCTATATTTACATCTCCAAGAGCACGCGTGCCATTAGGATAAATTTTTCCAACATCTGTAATTTTTATTGCACCCATAACTGTACTTATTTTAAACATAAACTAATTTTTTTAAAAATCATTTCACACTTATACTTGATTAATGAATCTCGTACCTGATAACAGAATTACTGCATTAAAAGATATTGAGCCAGATGTTGATAAAGAATTCGTTCTTTATTGGGTAATAAATTTTAAAAGAACATCGTATAACTTTGCCCTTCAACGTGCTGTCGAATGGGCAAATAAACTTAATAAACCACTACTGATTTTCGATCCATTAATTCTTGATTATCCAATGTCCAGCGTAAGGTTCCATAAATTCTTTCTTGAGGGTATGAAGGATATTGATGAAGATATTTCAAAAACTAAAGCTTTTTACTACCCATACGCAGAGGAAACACCAAATGCAAGTGAAGATCTCCTTACGATACTATCTTCAAAAGCTGCCGTAGTAGTCACTGATGATTACCCAACCTATTTTGTTCCTCAAATGACTGCAAAAGCAAAAGGAGTTATTAACACACGCTATGAAATTATCGATGCCAATGGACTAATTCCAATTCGTATTGCAGAAAAAGAGTATGTAAGGGCTCATGACTTTCGCAGATACATGCATAAAAATCTATTAGATTTTCTTGTGGATGTTCCTGAAGAGAATCCTCTTAACAAATTAGAGGTGGAATTTGATGATAAGTTAATCAAAGATATAGATAGTAAGTGGAATAAAATAAATTTCGAAACATTCAATCAAGAAGACTTTTTAAACAATTTAAATATCGATAAAACTGTCAAAGAGAGCCCCATTATTGGAGGCTATAAAAAAGCAAAAGAGCGTTTAGATTACTTTTTAGAAAATGGGTACAACGATTACGCAACATTAAGAAGTCATCCATCTGAAGATGCAAGTAGTCAACTATCACCATATTTACATGCTGGCCATATTTCGCCATATGAAATTTTTGTCAAAGTTAATGAACTCGAATCCTGGTCTATGGAAAATGTTAACCCTGCTTTTGTTGGGAGAAGGCAAGGTTGGTGGGGCGGATCAGAGAATTTAGAAAGTTTCTTTGACGAGCTTATTACGTGGAGAGAACTTGGATATCATACTTGCGTTACGCGAGCCAATTATGACCAGTATTCCTCGCTTCCAGAATGGGCAATTAAAACTCTAGAGGAACATGCGAATGATCCCAGAGAGTATGTTTATTCACTACAACAATTAGTCAATTCTGAAACTCATGATGAAATATGGAATGCAGCTCAAACACAATTAAGAGAAGAGGGTATTATTCATAATTATTTAAGAATGCTCTGGGCAAAAAAAATATTAGAGTGGGCACCAAATCCTAAATTAGCTTTGTCGTATATGATTGATTTAAATGATAGATTTGCTTTAGATGGTAGAGATCCAAATTCATACTCAGGGGTATTCTGGTCACTAGGCAGGTACGATAGAGCGTGGGGGCCAGAAAGAAAAATTTATGGAAAAATTCGTTATATGACCTCTGAAAATACTGCTAAGAAATTTAAACTTGGCGGTTATCTTGAAAAATACGGCTCCAAAATATAGATAACCTGCAAAGTTAAAAATACCCAAAATCATGTGAATTATTTCACAAGCGTGCTATATTGTGATTATAAGATATTTAAAAGCTATATAAAGGAGACGCTTAAAAATGGCCGAACTTACATACAGACTTTTTATGGTGGCAACTGCAGGTATGCTTGCAGGAACAGTATATTTACTGATGTCATCAAGAGAAGTTGATCCGAAATTCAGAAGAGGTGTATATATCTCAGCATTAGTGACTGGAATTGCATGGTATCACTACCAAAAAATGACAGTATCTTTTGCATCAGGAGACTTTGACACACCTTTGCGATATGTTGATTGGGTACTAACCGTTCCATTAATGTTCGTAGAAGTTCTTGCAGTAACATCTAAAGGTGCAGAGTATGCCCAAAAAGTCAGAACTATGGGTGCAGCTGCACTTGTAATGATTGGTGGAGGATATTACGGAGAAGTATCAGCAGAAGCTGGAGATGCACAATACTGGACTGGTTTTGTAGTATCAATGGTTGCTTATGCATTTCTAATGAGAGCACTACAAGCTGAAGGTACATCACTAACAGGTGATGCAGGTGAAGCATTCCAAAAAATCAAGAATCTTATTCTTATTGGTTGGATAATCTATCCATTAGGATTCTTAGCACCAGCAGTGAGTCCAGACTTAATGGACTTGAGAGAGCTTCTATACACAGTTGCTGACATTATTAACAAAGTCGGTCTTGGTGTATTAGTTCTTAATATGGCAAAAGTTCAATCAGGAGAAAAAGTCTAACTTTAACTCTTATTAAATTTATAGATAGGCGGCAATGTCCGCCTATCTTTTTTTATAGGTACAATTATGGTCATGGATAAAATTATTTTTTTCAATACTCTCTTTGGGTTTTTTACAGTCACTGCATGGATAATCTCGACAGGCATTCTATACCTATATATAACGAAAAAAACTTTTAATAAATTTATTACTGATCAGTTTTTATACTTCGCAACAAGTGTCGCTACTTTCTCTGCCGTTGGAAGTATTATTTACTCTGAAGTTGTTGGATTTATCCCATGTAAATTTTGCTGGTACCAACGTTATTTAATGTATCCAATAGCATTAATACTTATTCTTTCACTTTTTAAAAAGGATTTATACAAATTTGGCTTTATTAGTTTAGGTGGCCTCTTTGTTAGTTTGTACCATATTTATCTTCAAAATGGTGGTGGCGGTGGAGGGTCTTGCGCAGTAGACATTCCATGTAATCTCAAATATGTAGACATATTCGGTTTTATTAGTATTCCAGTAATGGGTGCTACTGGGTTTTTAACGATATTTATATCTTTATTGTATTATGACTATGCAAGGAGACAAAACATTGAATAAAAATTTCTTAATAGCCGCAGGTGTTCTCTTAGTGATTGGCTTTGCTGTCGCAGTAGGGGTTACTTTAAGTACTGAACCTTTAACTGCTGGTCTTCCAGAAGGAGAGACCACTGTTACAGGAGATCCGCTACCAACTTATGCTGGTGAAAATGATGATAATGTTGCAATTGGGCTTTCAGCTCCAACGTTTTCTGGACCAAATGAAAATTCTGAAATAATCGCACTTGAAAAAAATGGTAATGCTAAAGCTATACTTTTTCTTGCTCATTGGTGTAATTACTGCCAAGCAGAAGTTCCATCTGTACAAGAATGGATTGATACTATAGGAGTTCCAGAGGGTATAGATATAATTGCAGTTGCCACTTCAATTGACAGATCAAGAGGTAATTATCCTCCTCACGATTGGCTAGAAAGAGAAGGCTGGAGTGAAACTCAGATATATGATCTAGATAAAAAAATTGGAGATGCATATGGTCTTACATCATTTCCATACTGGGTATTTCTTGATAATGAATTAAATGTTAAGGCACGAAGAACTGGTAGCTTACCACAAGACGCAGTTGGTCAACTTTTAGTTCAGCTAGCTTTAGAAAGCAGATAAAAGCATCTAGCTTTTTTTCAGTACAGATAAATATACAAAACCAAATATTCCCATTCTCTCGAGGGTGTAACTATTGAATCCAGATTCTTTAAGAAATGATTCAGGAGCTTCTAGTTTGTCTAAAGACGTGTAAAGAAATCTATATTGTTTAAAGCTGAATGTTACGATACCAATCAAATGTAACGTTATGAATGTGCCCAACTTATGCAATCTTTTGGTGAACATATTTAATGGCCTCGTCATATCAAGCAACACAAAGTTACCGTCATCTTTAAGAACTCTTTTTATTTCTTTAAAAGCTTTATCAGTATCTGAGACATTTCTCCAGACGAATGCACAGTAGATATTATCAAAAGATTTATCGTCGAAAGGTAAGGCCTCTGCAGAGCCTAAAATCTTATTAGAAAAATTATTTAAAGACAACATTCTTTCATCAGGATCTAATGCCGTCACTTCATAGCCAATAAGTTGTTTTTCAGCCGCACCAGTACCACTACCAAGGTCTAAAACAGTTGAACCAGTAAGTTGCTGAGACGCTTTTTCTCTCCAGGATTTATCAAACCCAAGTGTGAGTAGAGAGTTTATGCCATCATAGAATCTGTATATTTTTGAGAAATTAGCAGACTTAGGCAATCTAGAGTATGTAGGCAACAGAAAGTAAAATTCCTGTTAAAAAATGAATACCTATTGTTGATACATTGACAAGTAAGAGCTCATAAGGAACTTTTTGTCTATCAGCATCAGGATTATTCCATTTAATCATCCACTCATCAGCCATTTTGAAGGCTTTCCAAACGAGTAAGACAGGTAGTAGTGCTGCGAAAGCGTACACTGTTCCGAAGTCTGTAAACATACCCAAGAAACCAATAGCTGCAACAGATAAAAATGCTTCAACCATGAATTGCTTATAAAGAGAAAGTGGTTTTTCCATTCTCATCCAGCCATCATCTACTGCTGTTCTGACTACCCATGTGTTTTTACCCACTGCTGCATCTGAGGGGGCATCCTGAAATTGATTAATCCAAACAATAAGCATCACCAAAATTCCAATAGGTACTGAGGCAATTAGTGCTTCTACCCAGTTCCATTGATGTATATCATTATTGTGGATTGGAGCGGTCAACACATAGTGTGCACCCATGACCATGATCGGGCCAAATCCAAGTGCAATAGCTATCTCTCCAAATCCTTTGTATCCAAGTCTTACAGGATCACCTGTATAACCTAGAGCTAAGAATGTTCCAATTATACCTGTCCACAAAATAGGGGTGTTACCGAAATAATTACCACTCACTTGTTCATTTAGGTACAAACCAATTCCGATTGTACCTATGATGCTTACTAAAGCTGTAATCAGGACTTGTCCGGGTGTCATTAAACCAACTTGAATAACTCTACTTCCACCATTAAAAGGACTAGCTACTTTGTTAATCTCATCAGCATTTGATGTATGGTCAAAAAAGTCGTTTGATGAGTTGGTTGCAATTTGAGCTAAAGATGCACCACCGAGAACTAACCAGAACATTTTCCATGACCAGCTCTCGGCAATACCATTATCTTTGAGATCGCTCCATGCCACAGCTGCGCCAATAAATATTGGAGCAAATGTAGCCGTTAGAAAGGGGGCTCTAACTGTTCTCAACCACAAACCAATTCTTTTTAAACCAAGTTTGAATGCCATTTTAAGTGCAGAAGTCTTATTCCCAGGAATAGTTTTCCATTGAAATTGTTCTTCCTCAAAAAAGTTTACATATTTAATAGTCGTAGGTTTTACTCTATAGTAACCAACGACATCATTGTTAATTAAAAATTCATCTTCCATGTATTCTTTGAATGCTTCGGTAGTATTTAATACAAGCTCATAAGCTTTCTTTTTTTCATCCTCATCTTTGATTTTGTAGCACTCACCATCAATTTGTAGACCCTCAATGCCTTCTTGACCTTTTGGCCAAATAACAACGTGTACTCTTGGATTTAAACGAATCTGTTCAGCTTTTCGTGTGGGGTTAAATGTGAAGAATACTAAGTCTTCACCATCTCTACTGAAGAAGACAGACGCACCTGAGGAGTTACCACCAACACTTGTCGCAATAAACATTCTGTCGGCAGAATCTAAGACGTTTTCTATTTTGCTATTTAAAACTTTGTTCATAATTTAACAATAATACGCTTGTGAATTAATGCACAAAGTCTTGTATATTATTTATAATTTTTTAATTCCGATAGTATTGAGTAATGTTCAATGTCTTCAAAACACCAGAATTTAAAAAAGCTTTGTCCTTCTATAAACAAGGAGTCAAAGAGAATAAAAGAAGCTTTATTGTTTCAATGCTTTCAGCAGTCGTGTGGTGTTTTTTAATAGTTATTCAGCCATACATAATCAAAAGGATAATTGATGAAGGGATTGTAGAGCAAAATCAACAAATATTAATCGTATTAATTTCTTTCATGTTAATCATTGGATATATACGAGCAACAACAATTGGAGTACGAAGATTTTACTCAATGCATGTTTCTTACAATGTAGAAGCTGGAATTAGAAACAGAATATTTACACACATGCAAAAATTAGCATTTAGTTTTCATGACAAAGTCCCTACAGGCGAGTTAATGGCTAGAGCGTCTAGTGATGCATCACAAGTTAGATTAGCTTTTGCCATTGCCCCATTAGCAACTGCCAATGTATTATTGCTGGTTATATTAAGCATCACACTTTTAAGTCTTAGTTTGCCTCTGGGATCGATGGTTTTACTTTCCATACCAGCGGTGTTGTGGCTCGCGTCTAATTTCTCTGCAAAAGCGATGGGTGTTTCCTTAAGGGTTAAAGAGGCCGAAGCTCAAATGACTACCGAGGTGGAAGAACAACTTGGAGGTATAAGAGTTGTGAAAGCTTTTGGAAATGAAGAGTTAGCATCTTCAAAAGTTGAATCAGCTATATCTAATATATATGATACCTCTCTTGAATATCTGAACTTAAGAACAAGGTTTGTTCCACTATTTGAACTCATACCGATGGTTATCACGTTACTTGTACTGTTGCTTGGAGGTTATTTATCAATAAATGAATTGATAACACTCGGAGATTTTATTGCATTTACACAATATGTGTTTTTATTATTGTGGCCATTAAGAATCACAGCTTGGTTTTTATCGGAGATACCTTCCAGTGTTTCAGCAGGTATCAGAATATTGGAATTACTGGACGAAGAGCCAACAATTATTGACGATAATTCGGATACAACTTTTCCAGAAGATGGGGTAGGTGCTATAAAATTTTCTAATGTTAATTTCAAATATGGAAAAGAAAAAATATTCGATGACCTTTCCTTTGAAATTGAAGGTAAAAAGACTGTAGCCATTGTAGGTTCAACAGGTTCTGGAAAGTCAACCCTAGCATACTTACTTCCAAGACTTTATGATATTGAGTCTGGACATATTGAAATTGATGGTGTCAATATAAACAATGTCAAATTAAGCGAATTAAGAACTGAAGTAAGCCTTGCATTTGAAGAGAGTTTTCTTTTTTCAAATACAGCAAGAGAAAATATATCTTTAGGAACTAATGAAGTATCAGAAGACCAAATACAAGATGCGGCAAATATAGCTAAAGCTCATGAATTTATATCTCAATTACCAGAATCATATGAGACAAAAGTTGGCGAGAGAGGTTATGGTCTTTCTGGTGGACAAAGACAAAGGATAGCCTTAGCTCGAGCCATCTTGAGAAAACCAAGGATACTTATCCTTGACGATGCTTTATCGGCAGTAGATGCTTCAACAGAAGAGGAAATAAGAGGAGAACTAAAAAATGTCATGTCCGACATGACAACACTAATAATTACAAACCGTGTTCCAACAATTGAACTATGCGACGATGTTGTCTTCATTGAAAAGGGTAAGGTAAAAGCCCAGGGGAGCCATACAGAATTAATGGAAAATGTAGATAGCTACAAAGCATTATTCCTTGAAACTCAATCTTCTGGACTTGAAAAGTGAATAACAATACTTTTATAAGATCATTTAGGTTAGTGCCTGAGATAAGTAGACCATTCCTTTGGAGTTCCATGATCGCTCTTACTGGCTCTGGACTAAGAATGGTTGGTCCACAATTAATCTCAAGAGGTATAGATGATGGAGTTTTAAAGTCTGATTATGATTATCTACTACAACAAAGCTTCTTTTACTTTATCACGCTAGTTTTACTCTACTTTGTAGCTAGTAAAGCACTTTTAGCTATTGGCTTAGTTGGTGAATCTTATGTGAGAAGTATCAGAGAAAAGCTTTTTAGACACCTTACTTCTTTAGATATTAATTACTTTGAAAAGAATAAGACAGGTGTTCTTGTTGCAAGAATGACTTCTGATATGCAAAGTCTTAATGAATTCGCCAGAGAAGGTGCAAGTAGTGTAATCACCGCCTTACTAACGATTTTTGGAGCAACTGTTGCTGTATTTTTAGTAGACGTGCAGTTGGCATTTCTATCTTTTCTTATTTTACCTCTTCTTGGTGTAGCAACTAAAATATTCCGAAATCATGCAGACAAAACTTATTGGGCAGTTAGAGAGTGGATCGGCCAAGTCTTATCATCGCTCCAAGAAGGCATATCTGGTGTCAGGATTATTCAAGCTTATGCTGATGAGAAATCTCAATTTAATAGATTTGAAGATATTAATAATGAGCATTTAAAAGCAAATATGCAATCAGCTAAAAACATAGCCATCTATTTCCCTTTTCTAGAAATTACACGCGTAACCTCCATAGCTGTAGTAATTTGGTTTGCTTCTTTAAGAATTAGCGATGGTACTTTATCCTTAGGTGAGTTAGTTGCTTTACTCTTTTATTTAAATTATTTTTTCGATCCATTAATTCAACTTTCATTTAATTATGATTTATTAAGATCTGCTGGGTCCTCAATGAAAAAAGTGTTTTCAATTTTAGACGAAGAACCTGTACTAAGCACCTTGGGTTCACAGTCACCTAATATGGAGTCAAATGATGTAATTAAATTTGAAAATGTATCATTTTCATATGGTAGAGAGACTGTTCTTCACAATCTGAATTTTTCTATCATGAAGGGAGAAAAAATAGCAATCGTAGGGGAGACGGGTGCCGGGAAAAGTACGATAGCTAAGTTAATTTTAAGGTTTTATCTCTCAACAGAGGGGGATGTTAAATTTTACAATCAGTCATCAAAAGAGGTTAGTCAAAGATGGGCCAGAAAAAATATTGCTTATGTTCCACAGGAAAGTTTCCTATTTAGGGGGACTATCCGAGATAATCTTATCTACTCTAATCCACAAAAAATAAAACTAGAGCAGGAACTTAATGAGATTGGTGTATTGGGTTGGTTTGATAGATACGAAAATGGCCTCGACCAAGAAGTTGGCGAGAGAGGCTCAAATGTATCAGCTGGAGAAAGACAATTTATCGCCCTTCTTCGAGCAGTTCTTGCAAAAAGAGAAATTATTGTTTTCGATGAGGCAACAGCTAATCTTGATATAGAGTCTGAAAATTCAATTCTTGAGGCAACAGATACACTCCTGGATTATCAAACTTCCATAGTCATAGCTCATAGGTTAGAAACAATCCTGAATGCTGAAAAAATCTTAGTAATGCAAGATGGAAAGTTAGTTGGTTTTGATAATCATGAAAATCTTTTAAGCGACAATGAAATATATAAAGATTTATTCTCTGCTTGGAATCTAAGTAGCTAGTTTATTTGACTCTTTAATTCTAGTTTCAGCTAATTCACAATATTCATTATTAATTTCATAACCTACATAGTGCCTATTTAATTTTTGTGCAGCAATCGCTGTTGTTCCACTTCCGATAAATGGATCTAGTATTAAGTCTTTTTCGTAGGAGTACAAATTAATAAATCTCTCTGCCAGTTCTACAGGAAAGGGTGCTGGATGACCAATCTTTTTTGCTCTTGCGGGATTAATATTCCAGATTGATAAGGTTGAATCCATAAATTCTTCTTTTTCTAGTGTAGACACACCCTTAACACCTTTCGACATACCATCTTTTGAAAAGACCAAACAATATTCATGTATATCTCTGATTACTGGATTAGAGGCTGATAGCCAGCTTCCCCATGCAAAGTTTGCATTTGCGCCTTTAGACTTTTGCCAAATAATTTCCCCCCTCATGAGAAAACCTAGATCGAGCATAATTTGAGTAAACATGTTTGAAAATGGGATGTAAGGCTTTCTTCCTAGATTTGCAACATTAATGACCAACCGACCACCTGACTCAGTGACTCTATATACCTCTTTGAAACACTGTGCTATAAGTTTCCAGTAATCATCGTCACTCAAGTCACTATCGCTTAATTTTCCTACATTGTAAGGAGGTGAAGTAACAGTTAAAGAAACACAATTATCAATTAGGTCATCCATTTTTTCAGCACTTTTATTAAAGATTAGATCCTTCTTAATAGACTCATTGTTTTTTTTAATTTCCGTTTTGCTTTCATCTACCTGAAATTTAGATACATAGCCCTTTCTTGAACCCATACCTGTTTCAAAGACTGATTTCTTCTTCATATATTAAATATTAGATACATTTTCCTCTAAAATTACCGAATGAGAAAATCTAAAAAATTAAGCATATTAACTTTAATTACACTTTTTCTTGTCTCTATGACACCCGATAGAGCTGAAGCTAAACATTATGAATTTCTAAATCAGATCAGATTTCCTGTTGATCATATAAAGGCTCATTTTTATGATGACTGGAAGGAAAAAAGAGGCAACGGGAATAGACTTCATTTAGGATTAGATGTCAGAGCTCCAAAAGGCTCTAAAATAGTGGCAATTGCAGATGGTGAAGTTAACACTGTTTCTTACAATCCATTGTCTGGATATTATATTGCAATAGACCATAAAAATGGATGGATGTCTTTATATGTACATCTCGATGATGATGTAATTGGTAATGATAATGCTGGTGGAAAAAGTGCTGCTTTTGCAAAAGATTTTAAAAAAGGAGATTTTGTAAGACAGGGTGAAGTAATTGGGTTTGTGGGAAACTCAGGTAACGCAGAAGGAACAGTTCCACATCTACATTTTGAAATACAATACTTAGGTACATCACAAGATATATATGAGTATGTACTTCAATCATGGAAGAATTATCAAAAGGGTAAGCTTTTTCCAAAAAATACAATGACTCTTCTAATTTATTAAGTTAATAACCTCTGTTTCAACTTCAGCTCTACCTTCAAAATCAAGTATGACATCATGTGCCAATTGCTTATCTTTACAAATGATATAAATGAGATTTTTTGTAGAAAGAATACCTTCAGAAGGTTCAAATGGTGAAGTCCAGATAATTCGCTGAAGAGAGCTATTACCTATCGCCTCTAAAAATACCGACCTTTGGCTGGCCTCATCTGACTCAAGGAAAACTCCACAGTATGCTCCGCTACTTGCAGTAGAAATATGGGAGTCATCTGTTAGATCTCCAATAGCTTTTTTACCTACAAACGTATCTATTGTTTTTTTTTGAACATTATCTGATACGAATAATCGAATATCTTGGTTCTGAAGATTTAACTTTTCAAGTAATGTTGCATCCATTTCATCGGCAGGATTTATACATATAACTGGCATAATATAAAAATTATACTTCCAAAATTTCTAAATCAATAACCCTTAGATTTTATTATTTAAACAGGACTCAACTACAATGGTCTTATGGCAAACATAGATATAGATTTAGGAAAGTATTCACTCGGATGGTCCGACCCAGAAAAAAACGCATTTAAACCGGAAAAAGGTTTAAACGAAGACATTATTAGAAAAATGTCTGAAATTAAAGAAGAACCACAATGGATGCTTGATTATAGGTTAGACGCCTATAAAAAATTCTTAAAAAAACCTATGCCTGAATGGGTCGCAAAAGAAAAGCTTGCAGCTTTAGATTTTGATGATATTTATTACTATGTCAAACCAGCTGAAGAACAAACAGACTCTTGGGATATGGTTCCTGATGATATAAAAGAAACCTATGAAAAATTAGGTATTCCGCAAGCTGAAAGAACATATCTAGCAGGTGTGACTGCACAATACGATAGTGAAGTTGTCTATCATAAAAACAGAGAAGACTTAGAAAAGCTAGGTGTATTATTTTGCGATATGGACACTGCCGTTAGGGAGTATCCAGAATTAGTTCAAGAATATTTTGGAACAGTGATTCCATCCGGAGATAATAAATTTGCTGCATTAAATTCAGCTGTATGGTCTGGGGGTTCATTTATTTATGTACCTAAAGGAGTCCATGTAGAAGATCCATTACAAGCATATTTCAGAATTAATGCTGAAAATATGGGACAGTTCGAAAGAACATTAATTCTTGTAGATGAAGGAGCTTCAGTTCACTACATAGAAGGGTGTTCTGCTCCTGTTTACACAACAGATGCTCTACATTCTGCTGTTGTAGAAATAGTAGTCAAAGCATCGGGAACTTGTAGATATACAACTATTCAAAACTGGTCTAACGATGTTTATAATCTGGTAACTAAAAGAGCTCAAGCCTATGGAAATGCAACAATGGAATGGATTGATGCAAACTTAGGATCTTCTTTAACTGTTAAGTATCCATCAGTTCACTTAATGGAACCAGGTGCACATGGTGAAGTATTATCCGTTGCTTTTGCAAATACAGGACAACACCAAGATACGGGAGCAAAGATGATTCACTTAGCACCAGACACAACTTCTTTAATAACTTCAAAATCAATTTCTAAAGGTGGAGGAAGAGGTGCCTACAGAGGTCTTGTAAGAGTGGAGGAGGGTGCTGAAACAGCTAAAAGTTTTGTTAGGTGTGATGCGCTCATACTTGACGATAATTCAAGATCTGACACTTATCCATATATGGAAATAGAAGAGTCTACAGCTGAAATTGGTCATGAGGCTACTGTTTCAAAAGTAGGAGAAGATCAGTTATTTTATCTCATGAGTAGAGGACTCTCTGAAGAAGAAGCAACCTCTATGATTGTTGCAGGTTTTGTTGAAGAGTTTACTAAAACGCTTCCAATGGAATATGCAATGGAATTTAACAAACTAATTGAAATAAATATGATTGAAGCTGGCGCTGTCGGCTAAATTAGATTAACAGGTTGATATTGAATAAGAATATAATTGATAAAAAAGTACGTGGTAAAGAAAACAAGGATATTGTTGATTTAACAACGAAAAATGAAGACTGGAAATATGTCCCCCTTCAATCAGACATTAATAATCTTGAGTTAGGTGAAAATACAAATTTAGAAAATACAGATGGATTTCATGTAAATACAAATGGAAACACTTTTAATATCAATCAGGAAGTTGATGGCGTAGTGTTTACAGATTTAATTGATATTGCAACACCTGTAATTGATGAGTCAATTAAAAGACCTGTTGATAAATTTCTCTTTCAGCAGTTAACCAGAGCAACTGGTGGCTTTAGAGTAGACGTCAATGATGATGTCCTTGATTATTTTAAAATTAATTTTGAATCCGAGAAAAACAGTATTCCGTATATTGGAATAAATGTTAATAAAAATAAATCTGCGAAATTCTTTATGAATTTCAGTAATCTAGTTAAGAGTAATATATACCCTTTGATAGAGCTTTACTTAGATGTAAATTCAAATTTAGAGCTAATTATTCAAGTGACTTCTTCCCATGAAATCAATTTAATAAACTCACTTTATGCAAAGCTCGAAAAAGACTCTGGTCTCTCTATTCATACTGTAAGTACCGGCGGGGTATTCTCACGATCTAGAATGGATATAGATTTAATTGGTAATGGATCAAATTTTAATATTGATGGTGTGTATTTTGGTGAAAATAAACAGGTTCACGACAACAGAGTATTCGTCAATCATTTAGGACAAAATACAACCTCGAACATGCAAACTAAAGGTGTACTTGGTGATGAAAGCACCTCTATATTTACAGGAACTATTCATATTGCTGAAGGAGCAACTAAAACAGAATCTCATCAGGAAAATAGAAATATTCTCCTAAGTGATAAAGCAAGTGCTCAATCCGTTCCCAATATGGAAATTTTGTGTGACGATGTTATTTGTGGACACGGTTCATCAGTAGGACCTATTGATGAAAATCTCTATCACTATGTTATGTCTAGGGGAATAAATAAAGAAAAAGCTGAAAAATTACTCATTAAGGGATTTTTTAATGAAGTAATAAACAAAGACAGTTGGGGCATTATCAATAGTGAAGTTGCCGATCAATTAATAAAAAAATATGAAAATGTTTTGGAGAGGTCAAATAATGGGTAAAATCAAAGTTTTAAATATAGGTGACTTAGAAAATAACCAGTCCAAGGTAGTAAATGTGGAAGATAAAGAGATAGCAGTTTTTAATGTAGATGGGGAATTCTTTGCGATAGATGACAAATGTTCTCATTCAGATGAATCCTTATCAGAGGGTGAAGTATATGACTGTAAAGTTGAATGTCCTGCTCACGGAGCTGAATTTGACTTAAAAACAGGTGAGGTTCTTACTCCACCTGCATCTAAAGGAGTTACTTGCTATCAAACATCAACCGATGAAAATTCAATATATATCGAAGTTGAAAAAGATGCTTAGCGTTCAAAATTTAAAAGTCTCCATAGGAGAGGTGCAAATATTAAAAGGTATTGATATGGAAGTACCTTCTGGAGAACTTCATGCAATAATGGGTCCAAATGGATCAGGTAAATCAACATTTTGCCATGCTGTAATGGGCAATCCAGATTATGAGCAGTCTGGGTCTATACAAATTGGAGATACTGATATTTCAAAACTACCCCAATACGAAAGATCAAGCGCTGGTATTTTCCAATCATTTCAATATCCAGTTGGTCTTCCAGGTGTAACCCTTAACGAATATGTTAATGAAATAAATCCCGGGTTGAGCAATGATGAAATATTAGAACTTTCTAGAAAGTTCAACGTAGAACAGTTTCTCTCAAGGGATGTAAATGTAGATTTATCCGGTGGAGAGAAGAAAAGATCAGAATTATTCCAACTAGCAATAAAAAAACCAAAAGTTGCTCTTCTTGATGAGATTGATTCGGGATTGGATATTGATGCCATCAAGTCAGTATCAGGGCTAATAAATGAAAATAGAAACGAAGATACATCTTATATTTTGGTAACTCATTACAGTAGAATTTTAAAATATTTAAATGTTGATCAAGTTCATATAGTAGTTCAAGGAAATGTAATTAAATCTGGTGGCGAAGAATTGATTGAAGAAGTTGATTCGAATGGATACACTCAATACCAGGAATAAGATTGAGCAAAGAAAATATGAGAATAGAAAAAGACTCAATGGGTGAATTTGAAGTTCCAGAGTCAGCTAAATATGGTGCATCAACTGCTAGAGCTGTTGACAACTTTCCAATATCAGAATTAAGATTTTCAAGGACTTTTATCAAATCTTTAGCTGAAATCAAGAAAGCTTGTGCAGTTGTTAATCAAAAAAATGGTCTACTTGATGAGAATATGGCCGGTGCAATTATCAAAAGTGCCCAAGAGGTTATTGATGGGGATCATGATAAAGACTTTATTTTAGATATTTTTCAAACTGGTTCAGGAACCTCTACAAATATGAACGCCAATGAAGTAATCGCAAATTTAGCATCTGAAATGAGCGGTATCACCATCCATCCAAATGATCATGTAAATATGAGTCAATCTTCAAATGACATTATTCCAACAGCTACAAATGTTGCATCTGTTTTAGAAGTCTCACAAGGATTGATACCTGAGTTAGAAAATTTAAGTGAGTCGCTCACAGAAAAAGCAAAAAACTGGGAGAAAATCTATAAAAATGGACGCACCCATCTAATGGATGCTACCCCAGTCACACTTGGCCAAGAATTTTCTGGTTATGCATCCTTAATTAAAGAAAGAACTACAGATATACAAAATGCTTTAGATAATGTACGAAAACTTGCAATAGGTGGAACTGCAGTTGGAACTGGCATTAATGCTCCGGAAAATTTTGGTAGTGACGTCTCAAAAGAATTAGAAGAATCTCTTCAAACCTCTTTTCAAGAAGTAGAAAATCATTTTACGAGGCAGGGAGCTAGAGAAGAAATTGTACAACTTTCCGGTTCATTAAAGTCTTTAGCTGTATCTTTGTTTAAAATAGCAAATGATATTAGATGGATGGGAAGTGGTCCAGTATCAGGATTGGGCGAATTAAAAATACCAGCGCTTCAACCAGGATCATCCATAATGCCAGGTAAGGTAAATCCTGTTATTCCAGAAATGATGATGCAGGTTTCAGCACAAGTAATTGGTAATGATTCTACAATTACATTTTCATCAGCAAATGGCAATTTTGAATTAAATACAATGTTGCCAGTTATGGCCCATAATATTTTAGAGAGTATTTCCATTCTTACTACAGGTACAAAAACATTTACAGAAAAATTAATAGTTGGGTTAGAAGCAAACACAGAAAAATTAGATGAAAATATACAAAAGAATTCCATTCTAGTTACGGCTTTAGTTCCCAAACTTGGATATGACACTGCAGCTGAAATTGCAAAAGAAGCTGTCGCAACAAATAATACTATTAAAAAAGTACTTCTAGAGAAAGCTCTACTGTCAGAAGATGAAATAGATAATCTTTTGGATATCGAAAAACTTATTTAATGTTTACAAAAGTTGCTATTGCCTCAGACCATGCTGGATATGAGTTAAAAAATTACATCCTTAATAATTTAGACAGCAATATTGTAGTGAATGATTTTGGTACTAACTCTACTGAGAGTTGTGACTTTCCTGATTATGCTTCCAAAGTTTGTGAGTATATCCTTGAAAATCAAGACTACAGAGGTGTTTTGATTTGCGGTAGTGGAGTCGGTATGTCAATAGCTGCAAATAAGTTTGCTGGGATACGTGCTGCAAATGTAAACGACAAAGCTACAGCTATACAGAGTGTTGAACACAACAACGTAAATGTTCTCTCACTTGGATCTAATAATATTAACAGTGAAGATGCGATGGATATAATTTCAGCTTTTCTTGAAGCAAGGTTTACAAAAGAGGAAAGATATTTAAGACGGATTAATAAGCTATCTAACTAATCAATTATTAAAAGATTTTTACCCTCAAATTTTTTTGTACCATTTACGTAACTAAAATATTTTCTACATTCACAGGATTGGTATTCAATATCTATAGGATAGAATTCTCTTTTTGCGGTTGGCCAGTATTCTTGTTGTAATGAAATCATCTTAGTTGCAACATCTTGATGGTTATCTAAGCCTAAATAATCTTCTAGCCTGTCTAAGTAAGGTTGTGCACCTATCCCTGTTGGAACTTCGGAGGTAATTGGAATCACATCCTCTCTAAACCAGGCAATATCTATTAAAGCCATGAAAATAGGGAAGTCATTCTCCATTTTAAATAACTCATTTATATTGTTTGTTGCTTTGATAACATCTAATTCTGAATTCAAAATAATATCTACAAGATCTTCCTTTATCTCATTAAAAAGATAAGTAGCAGTATCTAATCTGCTGTAGGTTTTCCCCATCCACATTACATCTTGGACGGGGTAGGCATTAAAGTTTTCCCATTGTGTGGACTTTGAAAGTTTCACTCTAAGGGCATCAGTACTTTCCAAGTCTTGATGATTTAATTGATCCAGTGTCTCCTGACGATTGCACCATCTTCCAAAAAATAATGCTTGAATTAGTCTTGGGAGATCATTTTTCAGAGGTTCGGCAAATGATATTATAGATTTACTGACTTTATCATCTTCTCTAAAAACATTTAAAAATCTTCCTTTTTGAAAAATTTCATCATCACTCCAAGGGAAGATTTCTCCCTTTTCTCTCTTTAGACGAATATTCTCTCTTTCTATACAGTAATCAAAAAAACTCTTAACAGGATTTTCTATGATGAGTCCATCTAGAGAAGTTGTATATTTATTTATTGTCATATCAAATAGATATCTGCCAAATAGCTCTAATCCAGTCGTCTTTTATTTCATTTCTGGCAAAAACCACTATTCCTATGGCACCATCTTCGTAGACTTCTCTCATTGATGTTCCAGTGGTATAAACATCATCTGCAATTAAAAGAGGATCGGCAGGATTATTGGTACAGTATTGTTTAAGTGCCTTTTCAAAGGGAATTCCTCCTCTAGGAATACCTCTTACAGCTCTAAAAGTAATTTTTTCACTAACAATCTTTGCTAAAGCCTCATAATCATTATCACTTAATGCATCACATTCAACTTTCCATGTCAAAGGCAATCCTGCATGAGAAATAAAATCTTCTTTAATAAATAAGTTCATAATAACTTTCTTAATTTTAGCGGATTAAAGCAAACAGTTCCCAGACTTATATGATCTGCACCGATATCTTGATAGTACTCTATGTCTTTTTTAGTATAAATTCCCCCACCTGCAATTGTTGATATCTCTGGGTAGTTATTTTTAATATGCTTTATGAATTTTGTTGTATATGGAATAAGTTCTTTCCCACTCAACCCTCCTTTTTCAACCGGCAAGGTATTACAGGCATGGATTTGTTTAAATTTAAGTACATTAATAAAATATTCAAGTTCTTTAAAAGTAGTAAGTGGTGAGATTTTACCAATAAACCATTCTCTTGAAGTAGGATCAAATGTTTCTATCCCACCTGTGTAGTGTTTATCAATATTAGGACATGACATATTAATTTCTAAATTAAAATTATCTGGGATTTTATCTGAAAATTTAATCCAGTCATCTTTTTCGATCCCAGCTATGGACAATACGTGCTCATCTTCATGTTGAGGAATGCCTTTTTCAATTCCTGGATTTCTAAGGCCAATTTTATTAACCCAGCCACGTTTTGTGTACCTTAGAGTTTTTGCAATCTGTACAATACGACCAGTTCTTTTTTCAATTGTCCAACTTCCTGAAACCGAAATAGTTTTGTTTGTTTTGATGTAATTACCAAATGGGGCAGAAATAAACTTTTTCATAATTTAAGTTTTTCGACTACATAATTAATATTTTGTCTTACAGACCTTCCCATCACTAAATAACTTGCACCATCTCTTATGGCTTTTTCAGGAGTAGTAATATTTTTCTGATCATGACTATCCTCATTCTTTAAACGTATTCCGGGAGTAACAATAAGCTCAAATAATTCTTTAGTTTTAACTAGTTCAGAAGGAGGACAAATAACACCATCTATTTTTGACTCCTTCGCAAGTAGGAACTCTTCATATACTTTTTGGCTTATTTCAGGACTATAAGCTTTGCTAGTAAGCGCAGTGCTAACACCAAGCAGTTTTAGATTTTCAGATTTACTTTCTTTAGCTGCAAGTAATGCTTCTTTTCCGGACGCTATATGAATAGTTAAATAGTCAGCACCTATATCTCCAGCACTTATAGTTGCAGCTTGAACTGTATTTGGAATATCATGTAATTTTAAATCTAGAAAAACATTCCATCCATCTTTTTTTAACTTTTCAACTGAAGATGGGCCTTCTGAAGTAAACATCTCTAAGCCTACTTTTACACCATATATATTTCCTTTTAAGATTTCTAGCTCTCTTGAGAAATTATCTAAATGTTTCCCATCTAAGGCAAAGAAGATTGGCTTAACTGACATCTTGGATCACCCCTATATCAACTAACGCATTATTACTTTCAACATATGCTTCAATAAAAGCTTCAGCTTCTCTTACTGAAGATACAACTGCTACTCCCGAATCATGTGCTAGCCTCCTAATTTTCCACCCATCGGTATATTCATTTGCAAAAGTCGGAGTATTTATAACCAGAGATATAAGATCTTTCTGCATGATTGTTAGAGAAGTGGGCGCTTCATCATCTGCCCTCCCAACTTTTATTGACTCAATGTTGTTTTTTAAAAGAAACTCAGAGGTTCCTTCAGTTGCATAAATCTTAAATTCTAAATCTATATATTTTCTTATTGTTTTTAAGAATTTATTCTTATCTTCATCGCTCAGGGTAATAAAAATCCCTTGTTGTTTTACTCCAATTTCTACTCCTGCTGCTGCATATGCTTTATTCAAAGCAATGCCTAATTTACTTCCAATTCCTAAAACTTCCCCAGTTGCTTTCATTTCGGGGCCGAGCATAGTATCTTCCGCAGGAAACCTGGACCAGGGAAAGATTGCTTTTTTTACTGCTATTTTGTTAGTTTTTGAACTTAAATAATCTGTATCTTTGAGGATATCTTTTATTTTATGCCCCAACATAATGAGTGTTCCCGCTTTAATAATTTGATTTTTTGTTACTTTTGCAACAAAAGGCATTGTTCTTGAAGCTCTCGGGTTAGCTTCTAATATGTATAGTTCATTTTCTTTTATTGCAAACTGGATGTTAAGCAAGCCTCTTACATTTAGACTCAGAGCAAGTTTTATACTTTTATCTTTAATCTCAGTCAGCATTTTTTCTTCAATACTGTAAGGAGGCAGCACTGCAGTAGAGTCACCACTATGAACACCAGCTGGCTCAAGATGCTCAAGTATTCCAGCAATAACTACATCAGTACCATCACTAATTAAATCAACGTCAATTTCTATAGCATTGGTAAGGTATTCATCCACCAAGAGAGGGCCTGAATTGAACGGATTCCCATCTTCATCACTTTTGGAAAGTACATCTAAGTAGTTACTAAGTTCAATTTCGTTATTAACGACTCTCATAGCTCTACCCCCTAAAACATAACTCGGCCGAAGTAAGACAGGATATCCTATCTGAGTAACTGAATCTGATAACTCTTTTACATTCGCAGCAATATTTGAGATTGGTTGTTTTATATTTTCTTTGGTACAAAGTTTTTGGAATAATTCTCTATCCTCAGTTGAATCTATAACTTCAATACTGGAGCCAGCAATAGTGTATCCTTTTTCAACAATTTTTTCTGCTAATTTAAGAGGTGTTTGTCCACCTAATTGGATGATTACGGACTTTGGTTTTTCCCTCAATAAGACAGCTTCAACCTCCTGCCAATTCAATGGCTCAAAGTACAATTTATCGGCTGTGTCATAATCAGTCGAGACAGTTTCTGGATTTGAGTTTATCATTATTGCCTCATATCCATTTTCTTTGAGAGCATCAACACCATGTACACAGCAATAATCAAACTCTATACCCTGTCCTATTCTGTTTGGTCCTGAGCCGATTACCACTACTTTTTCTTTATTACTAGAAATATCATCATCTTCTGTTCCTGTTGTTGAGTAAAGGTATGGTGTAATTGATAAAAATTCAGCTGAACAAGTGTCTACAAGTTTATAAACTCTATTTTTTGAAAGTTCATCTTTAATATCTTTGTTATCTATATCGTCTTCAGTCCAACCAAGCATTTTTAAAATTGTCGTTGGTGTTGTTTCTTGATTAACATTAAAACTTTTTTCAATTTCATATAAAAACCACTCGTCAATATAACTGAGATTAGATATCTTGGAAACACTCCAGTTTCTTCTTAAAGCTTCTAGCACTGCAAAAATTCGTCGCGGTCGAGGTACAGTTATTTCTTTTTCAAGTTCTAACCTGTCTAAGTTTATAAAGCGATTATCTATGTTTCTTATCCCTGTTTTGCCTATCTCAAGTGATCTTATGGCTTTTGTTAAACTTTCAGTAAAAGTAGAAGCTATAGACATAACTTCACCTACACTTTGCATTGAAGTACCCAGCACATCGTCCGTTGACGGAAATTTAGGGAAATCAAAACGCGGAATCTTTACTACAACGTAGTCTTGAACTGGCTCGAAACTAGCTGGTGTAGAACCTGTGATATCATTAGTTAGCTCAGTTAGGTTATATCCAACTGCAAGCAGTGCTGCAAATTTGGCAATTGGAAAACCTGTTGCTTTTGAAGCTAGTGCGGAAGATCTTGAAACCCTTGGATTCATCTCAATCACACGTCTTTCACCATTTTTAGGATTCACTGCGAATTGAACATTGCTTCCCCCAGTAGCGATTCCAATTGTTTCAAGACACAAAAGTGCTTCATCCCTCATAAGTTGATATTCTTTATCAGATAGAGTTTGGATAGGAGCAACAGTTATTGAGTCTCCAGTATGTATACCCATTGGGTCTATGTTCTCAATTCCACATATTATTACACCATTTCCATCATTGTCCCTCATCACTTCAAGTTCGAATTCTTTCCACCCGTAGATTGATTCTTCAATTAATACTTCTTGAGTAGGAGAAGCTTTAAATGCATTTTCAAGTTTCTCTACTAGTTCTTCATCTCCATAGACCAAACCTGTTCCTCCACCTCCTAAAATATATGATGGTCGAAGCATGAGTGGATAACCAATTTGTGCACCTGCAACGATTCCCTCATCAACTGTTTTTACATAATGCGCCTTTAAAGTTGCGATTCCTACTTTCTCCATTGCTTCTTTAAATTTCCATCTATTTTCAGCTATTTCAATTGAAGAAGCTGACGCACCTAAAATTTTTACGTTAAATTTTTCGAATACACCGTCTTCGTACAAGGCCATTGCTAGATTTAGTGCTGTTTGACCACCTAAGGTTGGAAGTATTGCATCCGGTCTTTCTTTCTCAATAATCCTTTCTAGAAACTTTGTAGTAAGAGGTTCTATATATGTTGCATCTGCCATAGAAGGATCGGTCATTATTGTTGCTGGGTTAGAGTTAACTAAAATTACTTTATAGCCTTCACTTTTTAATGCTTTAGCAGCTTGAGATCCTGAATAATCAAATTCGCATGCTTGGCCAATGACGATTGGTCCAGCACCTATAATTAAAATACTTTTTATACTTTTATCAATTGCCAACTTTACTTCCTAACATTTGGAAAAAAGGGTCAAATAGTTTTAAGCCATCAGTTGTTCCAGGACCAGATTCAGGATGAAATTGTACAGAGTAAGCATTTGATTTCCATATAGAGATTCCTTCATTACTCCTATCATTTAGGTTTACTGCATATTCAGTAATCTTTCCAAAATTTGAATGCTCAAATTCATTTTCTGGGAATTCAACTGTGAACCCATGGTTCTGTGAAGTAATAAGAGCATTCTTAATGCCACTTACCATCACCGGGTGATTTGAACCATGATGACCAAAATTAAGTTTTTTTACACTTAATCCGCACGCAAGACTCAGGATTTGGTGTCCTAGGCAGATACCAAATAAAGGTAATTTCCCAATAAGTTCTCTTACTGTGTCGACTACATTGATTAAAGATCGCGGATCACCGGGACCGTTTGAGATAATCAAGCCACTTAATTCAAGTGAGATAATGTCTTGAGCAGTGGTTTTTGGATCTACAAATACACATTCAAACCCAAAGTTTTTAATTACACTGACAATACTTTGTTTAGCTCCTAGGTCTAAAATTCCTATTTTATTTCTTGTTGAATTCGTATCATATTTATTTCTGCCAGCTGTAAGTGCTGAGTTGTCCCCGATAATATTTATTGATTTCTCAAGTAATTCTTTTAGTTCAGAAGAATTTAGGCCAGTTCCAAATGCAAACATACTAGAACCTTCATCCCTTAGGTAAGAAGTTATCGACCTAACATCAAACCCCCCTGAATATGGTATCTCATATTCTTTAAGCCAGGAAGTTATTGATTGCTCAGCTCTCCATGATGACGGGCTAGTTGTGAAACTAGTTCCAATCGCACCATTGATTCTTGGTCTTTCAGATTCAAAGTCAGTTTTAGATAGTCCATAATTCCCAATATGGGATGAAGTGAAAGTTATTATTTGATTCACATAAGAAGGATCACTTAAAATTTCAACAAATCCAGTCATTGCAGTATTAAATATAAGCTCTCCAGTTGATGGATGAAAGTCTTCTGTTGTCCAACCTGTAAACTCTTTTCCTTCTTGATTTATTAATAAAGCTTTTTTATACATAAATACCGTTAGTTTCAATTAATGTTGTATTGCCTTCAAATAATGAATTTTTTGGTTCTGAAATTGTATAAAATTCTTTATCACAAATTTTCCACTCAAAAGTTCTCATTTGATTTATTTTGTAACCAATGTCTGAAAGTATTTTTCTTGGATTTATATCTAAGAACATAACTAAATCATCTAAGTTAAATATTTTTGACGAGTAAAGCATCGGAAAGGAAGACTCTAATCCAACTACACCTCTTGAAGCTTCTTTAAAATTTACTACTTTATCATTTTTTGGATGCGGTGCATGATCTGTTGAAATTACATCAATGGTTCCATCTTTCAGACCTGCAATTAGTCCAAGTCTATCATTTTCAGTTCTGATTGGTGGATACATTTTATACTTGCCATCACTTGTATCCAAATTTTCATTGTTAACAAGCACATGATGTGGTGTAACTTCTGCTGTTACTGGAAGATTATTTATTTTTGCTTCTCTAATTAATTCCACACTTTCGATTGTTGAGAGATGTTGAGCGTGGTATCTAGTTCCATATTTCTCAACTAATTTCAGGTCTCTTTTTAATATTTCTGTCTCTTCGGATATGTGAATTGCCTTTAAATGAGAATTATCATTAGGGGGAGCAATATCACCCGGCATCGTATGACAACTTTTTTCACAATGTTGAAATACTGCTGCCCCTACTTCCTTTATAGATCTAAAAATAGTCTCAGCTAGATTATCATCTACGACAGATAATCCATCATCAGTAAATATAAACACACCATGTTCAGTTAATTTCTTGTAATCAATAGGCTCTTGTCCTGCCAGTCCTTTAGTAAGTGATGCTGTTCTATGAACTTCTATACTTAAAGAACTGTCTAGTTTACGAGCCTCCTCTAATACCTCTAAATTGTCTATTATCTTTGATGAATTAGGCATTGCAAGGATTTCACTATAACCCCCATTCTTAGCAGCCTGTTCAATGTCTTCTTGTTTGATAAGTTTGCTACCAGGATATCTTGTATGGGTATGAAGATCTAAAAAACTATTTATTTGCATTAAATTTTTCCTAAAGCATACAAGAAACTTGCTATTCTTGCGGGAACACCAAGGGCAAGCTGCTCAATATATTTAAATTTAATATTTTCAGACGCTTCTTTAGAAATTTCAACCCCAATATTCATTGGCATGGGATGCAGGAACATAAAGTCAGACGAAGTTCTATCTATTATTTTACTTGTTAGTTGGTACGACTGTATGTATTCATTTAGGTCATAATCCTCTATATTATCAATTCTTTCACTTTGAACTCGAAGGAGATTAATAGTTGATTTTGAAGAGATTACTTCCTCCCAATCACTAAAGATGTAACATCCATCTATTTCCTGAGGCATAAAAAATTCGGAAGTAAAGATTCCAACTTTAAACCCAAGTAAATTAAGTAGTTCTTTAGTGGACGAATATACCCGTGAATGTTTAACATCTCCAATAAAAACTATTGGAATATCAACATCTAACTTTTTATACTTCAATAATGTCGCTACATCTAGAATTGATTGTGTTGGATGTGAACTTTTACCAAAACCTGCACTTATAATCGCAATGTTTTTGAAATTTCTATATTCTTCAATATTATTTTTACTTGTACGTATAACAAGTGATTCTACTCCAAGCGAAAGAAGTGTTTGAATTTCATGATCCAGTGATTCTCCTTTAGTTTTAGAAGATGTAATGTCATCTAACAAGATCAAGTCTAGGCCAAGTTTTTGTGCCGCTATTGTAAAAGAGATTTTGGTTCTAGTCGATGGTTCATCAAATTTTATGACTGAATGTCCGTTTATATTATATTTTTCACCGTTTTGGATTTTTAATGTTGTTTCAAGAATTGTTAAAGCTTTAGTTTCATTAATGTTTTTAAAATCTAGTAAGTGATTCATTAACTTACTACGACTTCATCTTTTCCGTCAACTTCTTCTAAGTAAACAGAAACATATTCACTTTCACTAGTGGGTATATTTTTGCCGATAAACTTTGGAGAGATAGGAAGTTCCCTGTGACCTCTATCTATCAAACAGGCTACAGAAATTGATTTTGCTCTTCCAGAGAAGATAACAGCTTCCAAAGAAGCTCTTAGGGTCCTCCCGGTAAAAACTACATCATCAATAAGTACAACATCCCGACCTGTAGGGTTTATAGTTAAGGAAGATTTATCGCCTTCATTTTCAAGGTCATCTCTAAAAGGCTTATAGTTCACGGTATCTAAATCATGAGAATAGTTAAAGCTATCAAGATTACTAGATATTCTTTTAGCTAAATGATCACCTCTTCTTGGAATGCCAATTAAAAGAGGGTTAACAATATCTGTTTCTATAATTTCTTTACTGACTCTATAAAGAGTTTTGTTTATGTCCATGACATTCCTTTCGATACTCACAGGTATCATTTAAAGTCATCTTTATAGTAACAAATTTAAGAAGTAAATGCTTAGTTATCTATTCTCTCTAAAAAATGGAATACCAATATTGTTAGGTGCTCCAGTGCGACCACCTTTGTATATAGTTAGGACGACGAGAATTATAATTGTGATTGCATAAGGAGTAATTTTGACAAGATATGGACTTAATTCAAACCCATAAGTCTGCAATCTAGGAACTAAAGCCTCAAGAAATCCAAACAATACGGCACCAATGGCTGTTCTATAGGGTTTCCAACCTCCAAAAATGACTAATGCTAAAGCAATCCATCCACGACCTGAAGTCATATTGTCAGTCCAATATGGTACGTAACTTAATGTAAGATAAACACCTGCTAAACCTGAAAATCCACCTCCGACACAAGTTGCAATAAATTGTGTTTTATTTACATTTAAACCCATTGAGTCAGCTGCTCTCGAGTCTTCGCCAACAGCTTCAAGTCTCCTCCCAAACATAGTTTTTTTAAGAATGAATGATGTGGCAACCATAAGAAAAATGGCCAAATAGAAAATATAATTTTGGCTTATTAAAACTTCATAAATGTTGCTTGGTTCGTCAATGTCTACAAGACTTTCTATTTTTACAGGCAATTTTTTACCTACATACTTCTTCCCCATTAGGGCAGATAAAGAAAGTCCTAATATTGTCAAGATCAACCCAGAAACAGTTTGGTCTTGTTTTAAGATAACCGTTACAAAAGCGTGTAAGGATGAAAATAAGGCAGCAGAAAAGATTCCGATCAATACTGAAAGAAATAAATTTCCAGTATTTACTGCAACCATAAAACCGCTTACTGCACCAACTGAAATCATCCCTTCAACTCCAAGGTTGAGAATTCCTGATTTTTCTGTTATTAACTCTCCAAGAGCTGCAATGAAGAGCAAAGTTCCTGCTTGCAGAGTAGCATTTAGAAGGCCCATTAATTGAATATCAAACATCTTCCGAAACTTTCATTATTTTATAGGTAAAAAAGAATTGAGAGATAAGTGCTCCAAATAACGTTGTGGCCTGGATAACATCTGCAATATAACTGCTAACCCCCATAGTTTGTATGACGGTCCCTCCAATAGTTAAGGCTCCAAATAGAGATCCGACTAAAAAAATACCTAATGGTCTCATTCCAGTTATGGCTGCGACAATAATAGCGGTATAACCAAATCCTTGTGATAATCCAGTTGAGACTCTATGAGTCTGACTTAGTAATTCAACTCCTCCAGCTAAACCAGCCAAGCCACCACCAATTAACATAGCTATAAATGCTTTCTGTTTTGCGTTAATACCTGCATAAATTGCAGTTAATGCTGAACCACCTGATATACGCAGTTCATAACCAAAAACTGATTTTTCTTTAAGGTAGTACACACCAGCTGTACACAAGATACAGATAATAAATCCATAGCTCAATCTTCCAAAAACTGTAGGTAAATATACTTCTTTCCCAACATATGTAGCTGCAGGAAAGTTTAAAGAGTTAGGATCTTTCCAAGGGCCATTTACAAGGTAGACAGTAAAGCCAATAATGATGTAGTTGAAGAGTAACGTAGTAATTATTTCATTTACTCCAAATAGAACCTTCGCTGCAGCAGGAAGCAGTATACATATTGAACCACCTATAAATGCTGAAAGCAGAAGAAGAATTATTGACAATTTTGAATTTGAAATTTCAAAGCTTATGTACATGAAATTTAAAGCTATTCCCCCCATAAATATTTGACCTTCAGCGCCAATGTTCCATAATTTTACTGAATTAATTATAGAGATTCCGAGCCCAGCAAGTATTAACGGAGTGGCCTTATTAAGTGAGGAGCTGATGCTCTTTATGCTACCAACTGACAGTCGTAGCATAAGCGAGAAAACTTCTATAGGATTTTGGCCCTGGACCAAGAGAATTATTGAACCAATAGTTATACCAACAGAAAGTCCTATCAAAAAAGAATAAAATGTTGATAAGTCATTAGTAACAATTTTCTTTGAGATTAGATATTTATTCAATAGAGCCTGCCATAGCTAAACCAACGCTTTCAATGTCAGCCTCATCTATTTTGAACTCTCTCACTATTTGTCCTTCATATAAAACGATTATCCTATCACTTAATTTGAACAATTCATCCAAATCCTCTGAAACTAACATTACAGCAGCTCCATTATCTCTCTGTTTGATGATAAGTTCATGTAAGGCCTCAACGGCACTTACATCCAGACCTCTAGTTGGCTGTGCAGCAATAATTACTTCCGGATTTGAAATTAATTCTCTTCCCATGAGTAATTTCTGCATGTTACCGCCAGAAAGAGTAGAAACTTCAGCTTTTGGATCAGGAGCTTTTATGGAAAATTGTTTTATAAGTAAATTTAAATAATCTAGCATTTTATTGCTTGATAAATGAGGTCCAAGTCTTGATTTAAAATAATCTTTTACAGCAGAATTATCGATTATGGAGACCCCAGGTGCAAGACCTACTCCAAGTCTATTTTCAGGAATATATGATAAATTTAAATTTTTTCTCGCCCTTACACCCTGATTGGAGATATTTTTACCATTAACTATAACTTTTCCTTTATACTCTCTTTCTATTCCCGATATTATGTTGGCGAGTTCAACTTGTCCATTACCAGAAACTCCTGCTATTCCTAAAACCTCTCCTGACTGAACTGTTAGAGATATGTTCTCTAAAGTTGGTACGTTTGAATGATTATTTTCAAAAAAAATATTTTTAACTTCGAGTTTATTGTTACCTTTTAGATTATCTTTTCGTACTTTAGATATCTTAATTTCTCCCATCATGAGGGTGATCAAGTCATTTTTTGTAACGCTTTGTGTTTTTAAATCTTTTGCAACCATCACTCCATCCTTTAATACAAAAATTGATTCAGTGAATTCCTGAATCTCTTTTAATTTATGTGTGATTAAGACAATAGTTTTATTGTCTTCACTTGAAAGTTTTTTAAGTGATATTTTTAGTTGATTTGTTTCTTGTGGTGTGAGTACTGCAGTTGGCTCATCTAACAACATAATGTTGTTGTTATTAAAAATAAGTTTCATAATTTCTATTTTCTGCTTTTCTCCCACTGAAAGTTCATTTATAAGAGTTTTTGACTCAGCAGATAGTGAGAAAATATCTGAGTATTTTTCAAATGCTTCTTCAAAATTATCTTTATAGATATTAGATCTTGATAATGTCAAATTATCTTTGATACTAAAGTTGTTAATTAATCTAAATTCTTGATGAACCATACCTATTCCAAATCTTGCAGCAAGATCAGGATTTAGTTTTTTAATTTTTTTACCTTCAATGTAAATAGAGCCAGTTTCTGGTTGATAGATTCCAGATAAAATGTTCATCAGAGATGACTTACCAGCTCCATTTTCACCAAGTAAACCATGTATTTGTGCTTTATTTAAATAAAAATCAACGTTCTTTAATGCCTGGGTTTTCCCAAAGGATTTTGATATATTTTTAGCTTCTAGAATAATTTGGTTCATTTATTAAATTATTACAATGTCCTAATCGAAAGATCAGGACATTGTAAAAAGTCTAAGTTACGGATTAACTGTTCCGATAACGTTACTAATAAATTCTTCTTCAACTATTTCGACTTCTAAAGTGCCATCGATAATAGCTTCAGTTTTTTCTGCAATTAATGTTGCTATATCAGATGGAACATCTGAAGATAAGTCATATAGAGAAACTAAACCAGTTTCCATGCCTCCCCAGTAACTTTCAGTTGTGAAAGTCCCATCTATTATCTGTTCAACAATATTTACATAATATGGACCCCAATCCCAGACTGGAGCTGTCACAAAAGCTTCCGGAGCAGAGTCTTGTCCGTAGGCAGTATTGTAAGATATCCATTTTGCACCAGCAGCTTCTGCAGCTAATCCGGTTGCTGTGGAGTCTTGATGTTGCGCAAGAACATCTGCACCTTTTTCAAGTAAAGCATTTGCAGCTTGCGTTTCTGCTTCTGGACCAAACCAGG
Organism: Actinomycetota bacterium; assembly: GCA_014239265.1. GTDB lineage: Bacteria > Actinomycetota > Acidimicrobiia > Actinomarinales > Actinomarinaceae > Actinomarina. The sequence continues at coordinate 32,332 of JAAZZH010000004.1, read as the reverse complement.
TGAATGTCCAAACCACTTCAACAGTAGCTTCAGGGTTTACCTCATTTACACCTGCAGCAAAAGCATTAATTCCTCTAATTACTTCCGGTATTGGGAAAGCCGCAACATAACCAATTTTATTTGAATCAGTCATCGCTCCTGCAGCTAAACCAGAGAGATATCTAGGTTGATACATCTTCCCAAAATAATTTGCAAAGTTCGTATCGTTATTTAGATAACCTGAACAGTGTAGGAAAATAACATCTGGATATTCCTCTGCCATTTCCGCCATTGCATCTATATACCCAAAAGTAGTTCCAAAGATAATATTGTAACCTTGTTCAATATATGCTTCTGCAACTGTTCTGAATTCTGTAGCATCTTCTGGTACTAGAGCTGTGTACTCTGTTTGAATACCAGTTTGTTCTACTAGATATTGTCGACCTACATCATGTGCTTGAGACCAACCACCATCGTCAGTTGGACCTACATACACAAATGCAGCTTTATATTCGTCTACGGATGCGGCTCCACCGCATGCCATAGTAAGAATACTGATTAAGATTAGACCTACCGCCCATCTTTTATGCATCCTTACCTCCTTTTCATGAGCTCATTATAAACGAACCACAACTAACGAATTAATTTTAGAGGTAAATATTTATTCAAATAATTGTCGTGATGGATTCTAAATTTGATAGAATTATTCATCATATGGAAAAACTAAATTACACTTGGGATGAACAATTTAAAGATACAGGCTTAGTTTGCGAACAACTAGAAAAAGATGAATTCCAACCAGATGTAATTGTTGGAATTAGTAGGGGTGGCCTTATTCCAGGTGTCATGATGTCTCATAAATTAAATGTCCCATTTAAACCTGTTCATGCTTCAACAAGAGATTTTCCACATTGGGAAAATTATCTCCCAAGGCCATCTGATAAAAAAATACTTATCGTTGATGATATTTGTGACAGTGGAGAAACATTCGAAAAGCTCTCTACATATATAAAAGAAAATATTAATCACGAATGTGATGTTAGATTTATGTCACTTTGGTGGAACAACGAAAGTGAATTTGAACCGCATTACTTTGTTAAAGAAGTTGCAAAATTCACTAATCCAGTGTGGATAGAGTTCGCTCATGAAAATTGGTGGATATAAATTTAAGCTTTTTTGAGTTTTACCGCGTAATCTTTAATCATTTTTAACATATTAAAAGCACCATTTCTTCTAGCTGGGCTTAAAATTACCCCAAGTTCAAACTCTTCCATTAAATCTATTTCTGAATTGATTATATCTTCTGGTGTTTCATCTGAATAAATTGATGCAATGAGCGTTACTAGTCCTTTTGCAATGAGTGCATCAGAGTCGCTCATAAAATATACTTTTTCATCTTTTTCTTCAGGAATTAACCATACTTGGCTTTGACATCCACTAACTTTGAAATGATCATTTCTAAGCTCTTCGGGAAAATTAGTATTATCTTTTGCTTGTTCAATTAAATATTGATATTTCTCTTGTGCATTTGGAAATAAATCCAACATTTTTTTATAATCTTGTACTTTTTGATCAATAGCCATTAATTAACCTAACATTTCAATACTGCCGAGAAGGGCATCTTTAAAAATATCAAGATCATTTTCATCATTGTAAATGTACCCTGTTGCTCTGAAGGTTGCATCTATGCCTAATTTTCTGTGGAAAGGCTGTACACAGTGATGACCCGCTCTTACAGCTACTCCGTATGTGTCTAGCATCAATGAAATATCGGTTGCGTGTATTTGATCAACATACATACTAAATGTGCAGCCAGCAAACTCTTCATTTGTATGAATTACATTAACCCTATCAATGTCTGTAAATATTTCTTGAGCATATTCTCTGAGTGTGTCTGAATGCTGTGATACTTTTTCCATTGTGATATTTTCTAGGTAGTCAATTGCTGCACCTAATCCAATTGCCTCTACATAAGGAGGGGTTCCAGCTTCAAATTTATGCGGTACCGGTGCCCATGTAGCGCGATCATAGTAAACCTCTTCAATCATATCTCCACCACCTGAAACAGGTCCAAGCTGATTTAATAAATCTAATCTTCCCCAAACAACCCCTATCCCTGTGGGTCCCAATAATTTGTGACCAGAGAATATTATAAAATCAATTCCTAAGGCTTGAACATCAACTTTTCTATGAGGAACGAGTTGAGCCCCATCAAGTATAAATAATGCGTCTGAATGTTCTCTTACAAGCGATCGAATTAATTTAATATCCGGAAGCAACCCGGAAAGATTAGATTCACCTGTGATGGAAACAACCTTAGTCTTGCTTGATATTTTTTCTTTAAGGTCTTCTAAATCGATAGAAAAATTTTCATCCACTGCTATGTATTTAATTTGTAAATCATATTGGCTTGCAACCATTTGCCATGGGATGATATTTGCATGGTGTTCTATCTCAGTAAGTAAAATTTCATCTCCGGGTTTGAGAAATTTTTTAGAAATAGAATTAGCTAGTAAGTTAAACCCTTCAGTTGCACCTTTAGTAAAAATGATTTCATCAGAGTGATATGCATTTAAAAATTTCTTACATTTTTTTCGAACATCTTCGTAAAGGTGTGTTGTTTCAGCAGACAGTACATAAGTTCCTCGGTGGACATTGGCATTCGTATTAGTGTAAACATTATTCATAGCATCAATAACTGATTGTGGTTTTTGTGCTGTTGCCCCAGAGTCAAGATAGGTTAATTTTTTAGAATTAACTTCACGATTAAAAATAGGAAAGTCTTTTTTAATATCTTCAAATTCACTCATTGGTAGGATTCATATCCTTCTTTTTCTAGTTTATCAGACAACTCTTTACCACCTGTTTCTACAATTTTGCCATCTACAAATACATGCACAAAATCAGGTGTTATGTACTCCAATAGTCTTTGGTAATGAGTCACTATAAGATAGCCCCTTTCAGGTGTTCTCAGCTTGCTGATACCTTCTCCAACTATTCTCAATCCATCAACATCTAATCCTGAATCAGTTTCGTCTAGAATGGCAAGTTTTGGATTTAATACGGCTAATTGGAGTATTTCATTACGCTTTCTTTCTCCACCTGAGAATCCTTCATTTAAGTATCTATCAACAAAATCTGGAGATAAACCCAAGTCTTTCATTGCATCTGCAACCTTAAGCCTAAGTTCAAGGGTTGAATAGTCAGTATTTTCAATGTTGGTAAGAGCTGTTTTTAGCATATTGACAATTGTTACTCCAGGTATTGATTCAGGATACTGAAAAGCCAGGAACATTCCTTCTTTTGCTCTATTGTCTACAGGTTCTTCAGTAATATCTTTACCATTAAATACTATTGTGCCTTCTGTTACCTCATAAACTGGGTTACCCATTAAGACATTAGATAAGGTTGACTTACCAGATCCGTTGGGACCCATAATCGCATGAACCTCTCCAGGCTTAATTTCTAAATTGATTCCTTTTAAAATAGGAGTATCTTCTACGTTTGCGTGTAAGTTTGTAATTTTCAACATACATACCATGTTAATTATTAATAAAAACAAACGATATTTCAATACGAAAAATAAAAAATAAAATTAGACTAAGGAAATGCAATTTATACTTACAGACTTACAAAAAGAAATAAAAGAAAATGCGGAAAAACTACTATCTGAACAAATAGATCTTTTGGATACTATAAAAAAAGTTGATGAAGACGTGCGATTAGATTTAGATTTATGGAAACTAGTAAATGAACAGGGTTGGTTAGCCTTGGATGTCGCTGAAGATGATGGGGGGCTTGGCTTTTCGACTGTCGATGCTTCAATTCTTTCTGAGGTAGCAGGATATTATTTACCAATTATTCCTCTTTTTAGTTCTGGTGTTGTGTTTAAACATCTACTCTTGAACTCAAGTGATGAAATTAAGAAAACGTACTTATCTGAAATTATAACTGGAGAAAAAATTGGTACTTTCGGAATATACGAGACCGATAAATATGAAATTAACAATGAAAGTATTCAAACTTCTCTCACCCCTTCAGGAGACGGTTGGATGCTAAATGGAACAAAAAAATATGTAATGTTCGGTGATGTGTCTGACTATATTGCAGTACTAGCAAAAGATGGAAATCAATTTAAATTTGTTCTTGTAGAAACTAGTGATAAGGGTGTGAATGTGAAAAATACACCATCCCTTGACCAAACAAGACCATTAACCGAAATTACTTTCAAGGATGTTGCTATTTCCTCTGAAAATATAATGATTGTCATGAATGATGAACTAAGTACTTGGAAAAAAATACAAAATATTGCTACAGCCTTTCTTTCAATGGAACAGGTCGGAGGTTCTCAGGCATGTCTGGAGATGTCAACAAACTATGCAAAAGAGAGAATCCAGTTTGGAAGACCTATTGGTTCATTTCAGGCAATACAGCACATATGTGCAAACATGTTACTACAAATCGAAAGTGCAAAATCCTTAGCTTACAATTCCGTAAGGATTGATATAGATGATGCCACGGAATTAGAGATGAGTTCATTATTAGCTAAGTCTTATTGTTCTGAAGTGTACAACAAAATAGCTGGTGACAATATTCAGGTACACGGAGGTATAGGGTTTACTTGGGAGCATCCGGCTCATTTATATTTTAAGAAAGCTAAATCTGATTCATTATTGTTTGGTTCTTCGAAGTCAGCAAGATCTAAAATTGCAGAACTAATTAATTTATAAAGTGGGTCGTTTAAACAGGTTTGAAAATTATAGATTTCTAGGAAATCGCTTAAATATGAAGGTTTACGACTGTGACAATGATGACCAGTTCAAAACACTTGAAACCCTATTTGAAGAAAAGGAAATGTTGAAAAATAATAAAATTCAATCCTTTTCACCAGATTCCTTAGAGGAAGCTAAAAACAGGGGATACAAGACAGTTTAGTTTCTTAAAGACCACTTTTTTATTCCATTTGTAAAATTACTTGAAACATTATTGTTAGATTGTAATAAATGAAGGTGTGCTAAAGTTTCTTGAAATGCAAGTCTAAGATTTAATGAATCTAGTTTTCTGGGAAATAATTGATTAGTAAGTTCCCAACCCGTTAAATCACTTTTTTTTAAAAACTCTAAAATTTTATCAGATCTTCTTTGGTGGTGAAGTTTCATTTGTTCGATTCTTTTATGAGGTGTTGAGATTATATTTCCATGACCCGGAGCAATAATATCGTGATCTACTGTATGTACCTTGTCTAAAGAATCAAGAAAACCCTTAAGGAGATTACTTTCTTCATTTTGTACTGGAATGAATGGAGTAATTCTTGGAAGTATGTGATCACCAGAAAATATAATTCTTGAGTGTTCATCGTGAAGAGATATTTCGCTGTAATCATGACCTGGAGTAAATAGAACATTAATTTTTCTTTTAAGTGAAGTGATTTTGCCTTCTGATAAAAGAACATCCGGCCTTGTTAGTTTTCCAGCATAGACTGGTGTTGTAATTGATTTAAGATCATCAATAAAATCTACAGGAGCACTCTCACTCTTTGCCATTCTAATTAAGTCTTTAAATCTCACCGACCAGTCATTATATTCGTTGAGATATTCAATACTATTTTCGTAAAGGGCGAAAGGTATATCAAATTCCCTTAAGCTACCAGATAGGCCAATATGATCAAGATGCATATGGGTACCGATTAATAATTTAATATCACTAAACCTTATTCCAATCTCATTTAGATGACCATTAAGTAGATCAAGATACTCTGACCCGTTTACGCCACAATCGATCATGACATATCCATCATGATCTTCTATAAGATAAACATTCACATTACTTGGTGTGCCCCATGGGAGCCTCAGGGGGATATGGTAAATCCCATCAGGCATTTCAAAACTGTTCATATTAATTTGTTATTAGCCAAACCCCAAAAGACACAAGGATAAGTAAACCAGTAAGCAACGATGAAAGAATTAAGAATCTGGTTTGCATACGTATATATTATCAAATTAATGGAGTATCTTAAGTTGGTAAATGTATTCTTTTTTACTAGATTTAATAGTGACAATAACTTTGACTACTTTTAATGGGAACCCCTGAAGAGAGTACAGTTATTATCTCGATTTGATAGAAACCCTATCTAGAAAGAGGTAATTTGAAAAAATTAACCATTATTGGCGGAGGACCAGCTGGATACGCAGCTGCTCTTTATGCGAATAACTTTGACCTTGAAGTAACACTTGTAGAATCGGATATTCTTGGTGGGACTTGTTTAAACAGGGGATGCATACCTGCAAAATATTGGCTACACCTCGCAGAGCTCAATCATGAAATTAACAATGCCTCTGACTATGGTATTCAAGTTGAAACTTCAGAAATAGATTGGAATAAATCAGCCTTAAAAAGACAAGATATCATTTCGGGATTAGTTAATGGCATAGGTATGCTGCTTAAAAGTAAAAAGGTAAATGTTATAAATGGCTGGGGTAAGATAGAAAATGAACAGTCTGTCCTTGTTAAAAAAGAAGATGGTTCGGAAATAAGTATAGAATCCGATTACATACTCCTAGCTACTGGTAGCAAACCAAGAGAATTACCAAGCTTACAATTTGATAATGAATTTATCATAAGTTCTGATTCTGCCCTTAATTGGGAGCAGCCACCAAAAAATGTTTGTATTGTCGGCGCTGGAGCCATAGGTTGTGAATTTGCAAGTGCTCTTATAGACCTCGGTTCAAACGTTACTGTTGTTGAGCTCGAAAAGGAGATACTTCCAGGACTTGATAAAAGAACTTCTGGAGAGTTAAGAAAACAACTCACTAAAAGAGGCGTTTCTTTCAAAATGGGCACATCGATAGATTCCGTTGCCGATAAAGAAGTTCTTTTATCAGATGGAGAAAAAGAAAACTTTGATACAATCCTTGTTGCTATTGGACGAAGTCCTCTGACTGAGAATATTGGTTTAGAAGATATCTCTGTTACTACAAAAAATGGATATATAGACGTCAACCTTGAAACAATGCAAGTAATAGGTACTAAGAATGTCTTTGCAGCAGGGGATATCATAAGTAATTCCCCCCAATTAGCACACGTGGCTTTTGCGGAGGCTATGTCAGCAGTGACTTATATTGCAACCGGAAATCCAAGTCCAATTAACTATTCTGCAATTCCTTATGTTGTTTACACAAATCCTGAGCTTGCTGAAGTAGGTTTGAACTCTGATAAAGCAAAATTAGAGGAAATTGATATTAATCAAGCTCAACATAGTTTTGCAGGAATTGGAAGAGCTATGATACAAAATCAGAATCAAGGCTTGGTCAAAGTCTATGCACAAAAAGATGGCCCCTTAGTTGGTGCAAGTATATGTGGTCCAAGTGCTGGAGAAATGATTCATGAATTAATGTACATGGTTGGCTGGGAGGCACTTCCAGATGAGGCTGCTGAATTTATACATGCTCACCCAACTTTGAGTGAGGCTGTCGGAGAATCATTATTATCTTTAAATGGAAAGGGACTGCACTAATGGATATAAAGAAAATTGAACGACTTGGACATTCTGCATCTTTATCAAAAGATGAACTTTGGGATATTTATAAATCAATGAAGACTCAAAGAATTCTTGAAGACAGACTCTTAAAAATGTATAAAGGTGGTCAACTCTCTGGAGCCGTCTATCCAGGTATTGGCCAAGAAGCCTCAATGGCAGGTATAGGAACTGGTATGAAACCACAAGATGTTTTTGGAGGAACACATAGAGATCTAGGAGTACAAATAAATAGAGGGGTAACACTTAAAGAAATTGCTCTTAACTTTTATGGTAAAAAAGATGGTCCATCAAAAGGTCGAGACGGAAACAGTCATTTTGGTGTTGTTGACAAAGGAACATTAATGGTTGTCTCACCATTACCAGATTCAGCACCCGTTGCAGTGGGAGTGGCATTAACAGCTCAGATTGAGGACAATGATGTCGTAGCAGTTGCAAACTGTGGTGAAGGTGCAACGGCAACCGGAACTTGGCATGAGAGTATAAATATGGCAGGTGTTCACAATCTACCAATTATTTTCACTGTTCAAAATAATCAGTTTGCTTATTCCTCTCCAAATGAAACAGAATTTGGGACCCCAAATGTTGCAGACAGAGGTTTAGGATATGGAATTGAATCTGTCATTATTGATGGGAATAACATATATGAAGTTATTAACGCAATGCATAAGGCACGTGATAAAGCAAGTTCTGGTAAAGGACCAACGCTAATAGAGTTAGTAACCTTTAGACACTACGGCCATGCTGGCCATGATCCTGCAGAATATGTTGGAGATGAAGTAAGAGATTTTTGGATGGATAGAGATCCTGTTTTGAGATTTGAAGAATCACTATCTAGAGAAGAGCTTTTTACTGAGGAAGACTTTATCCAACTGGCTGAAAAAATTGAAACTGAAGTTAGAGAGACTTTAGAGTGGGCTAAAGATCAGGAAGATCCGGACCCTAAAGAAGAAATCCAAGATATCTTTGAAACTAGATCGATACCTGTGGCTACTAATGATGGTTTGAAAACTAAGACTATGAACGTTATTGAAGCAATTACAAATGGACTCGATGAAGCTATGGACAATAATAAAGATGTATTCATGATGGGAGAGGACATAGGTGCATTTGAAGGAGCTTTCAAAGCCACAAAAGGTTTACATGAAAAATATGGCTCATCTAGGGTTTTAGATACTCCAATTTCAGAGGGTGCCTTTATGGGTGCAGCAGTAGGCGCAGCACTTTATGGAAAAATTCCGATTGTCGAACTTCAATTTTTTGATTTTGTTTATCCAGCACTTGATCAGATTACTACCGAAGCCGCAAAGTATTTCTGGAAGGCTGGAAAGCCAGTTCCCATGGTTGTAAGAGGACCAACAGGAGCAGGAACAAGATCGGGTCCTTTTCATTCGATTAGTCCAGAGTCACTTTTGGCCCATCACCCTGGTATAAAAGTAGTTGCACCAGCTAACCCCTATGATGCAAAAGGACTACTTATAGCATCAATCAATGATCCCAATCCAGTAATGTTTTTAGAACATAAAAAATTGTATAGAAAACCTGATCTAAAAATGGAAGTGCCATTAGGTCTATATGAAGTAGAGATAGGAAAGGCAAACATTGTTAAAGATGGATCAGATGTAACTTTAGTAGCTTGGTCAGGAATGGTCCCAACGGCTCTTGAGGTTGCAGAAACAATAAATAATGATGGTATTTCAGTTGAAGTTATTGACTTAAGAAGTATTTTTCCAATAGATGAAGAAACAATATTAAAATCTGTTGAGAAAACATCTAATCTGGTTATTTTGCAAGAAGATGTTCCATTTTCTTCTATTGCATCTGAGATATCCTCATTCGTCGCCGATAAAGGGTTTTGGACATTGGATAATCCGATTGTAAAAGTAACGTCACCAAATACCCATATTCCCTTTGCACCAGTATTGGAAGATAGCTTTATTCCTAGTGTTGAAAATGTTATAAAAGCTATTAAAGAATTACAATAGAACTATGGGTGAAATTGTAAAAATGCCTCAGCTGGGGGAAACGGTAACAGAAGGAACAATTCTGAGGTGGCTTGTCTCTGTGGGTGATGAAGTTAAAGAAGATGATCCGATACTTGAAATTTCAACTGATAAAGTAGACACAGAAGTCCCATCACCATTTTCAGGAAAAGTTACCTCTTTACTAGTAGAAGAGGGTGAAACAGTTGAAGTTGGAGTCGGGCTAATGGAACTTGGTGGAGATGACTCAATAAAAGAAGAGGCCGCAAAAGTAGTTGAGGAGGCCATAAAAGTAGAGTTACCAAAAGAAGATTTAACATCCAACATAGAGAGCTCTAAAACTGACATAGTAGCAAAAGCACCTAAAGATTTAAAACTTTCACCAATAGTAAGAAAGCTTGCTGGAGATAACAGTATCGATTTAACACAAGTTACTGGAACTGGAAAAAATAAGCGTATAACACGTAAAGATATCGAGGCTTTATTGAAGTCTGAACCCGCACCATCAGTTCCCGAAAAGAATCCTCAAGAAGAAAAGCTTGTTTCCTCAGAAAATGATAAACAAAAAGTAACTTCAACAGGATCCATTCCTAGGCTCAGAAAGAGAATTGCTGAAAATATGATTCTTTCAAAACAAACCTCTGCCCATGTCATGACTTCCGTAGAGGTGGACTATGAAAATATATCAGTTCTAAGAAATAAGGTAAAAGGTGAATTCAAGCAAAAAGAAGGTTTCTCTTTAACATTCTTACCATTCATATCCGTTGCAACCATTAATGCTTTGAGGGAGTTCCCTGTTGTTAATAGTTCATTCGATCTTGAAAATAATACGCATGACCTCCATGATTTTATTAATCTTGGCATTGCAGTCGACTTGAATAGAGAGGGTTTACTTGTTGGGACAATAAAGGATTCAGATTCCTTCAATTTACGTGGATTAGCAAGAAAGATTACAGAAGTTTCTTCAATACTCAGAAATAAAGAATACGGACTTGAGGATGTGACAGGTAGTACATTTACAATATCTAATAATGGGTCTTTTAATTCATTTATTACATCTCCAATTATTAATCAGCCAAATGTAGCAATTCTTTCCACAGAATCCATTAAGAAAAAACCTGTTGTCATAGAGTCTGCGGATGGATCTGATTCTATTGCTATAAGAAATACAGGAGTTCTTAGTCTTACCTGGGACCATAGAGTTTTTGACGGTTCAACAGCATTATTGTTTCTAAATAGTATTAAAGATAAATTAGAAAACCATCCATGGGCAGATGATCTTAATTGAGAAAACTTAACGTACGTTGGCTTGGAAACCTTCCATACTCTGAGGCTTTAATCCTACAAAAGGGATTAAAAGAATCTGTAGCAGGTGAAAATAATCCTTATGATTACTTACTCCTTTTAGAGCACAATAATGTCATCACCATCGGTCGAACAGGAGATACAAAAAACCTACTTCTTGATAGTGACGAATTAGAAAAAAAAGGTATTGAATTTTTTGAAACCGATAGAGGTGGAGATATAACTTTTCACGGCAAGGGCCAGTTAATTGGTTATCCAATAATGAGACTTCAAGATCCCAAGAAAGTAATACCTTTTGTAAGAAGTCTTGAGCAAACAATAATTAAAACTCTTAGTAGTTTTGGTATAGAGGCTTTTTCAAAGGAAGATGATACTGGTGTATGGACTCCAGAAGGGAAAATCGCATCGATAGGAGTAAAAGTTAGTAAATGGACAACATATCATGGTTTCGCATTAAATATTTTTGATAAACTTGAGGGCTTTGATTTCATAAACCCATGTGGAAATCAAGAGGAGAAAGTAGCCTCAGTACACACTTTCAATACAGATATTTCATTTGATGATGTTGTTAATAAAATAACAGAGACTTTTGTTGCTGAATTTGGCTACAAAGATGTAGGAATACAAATGTCACAATTCACTCCAACCCAACTTAAAAAACACAAAAAACATGAAATTGATGAGATGCTTGATAAGGGTGTTTTTCAAAAAAATAACAATCTTGTACCAATTACCATAAAAGGATTATTGCCTAATGAGCCTGAAAGACCAGAATGGATGAAGGTAAAAGCAAACCTAGGAAAAGATTACAGAGATTTAAAGAACTTAATCTCTGAAAAAAAACTAAATACAGTCTGTGAAGAAGCCTCATGTCCAAATATATATGAGTGCTGGTCTATGGGCACTGCAACATTCATGATTATGGGAGATACCTGCACCAGAGCTTGTGGATTCTGCGATGTTAATACTGGGAAGCCTAATGACCTTGATGAGTTAGAACCATTGCGTGTTGCAGAAAGTGTTCTGACTATGGAGCTTACACATGCCGTAATAACTTCTGTAAATAGGGATGATCTTCCAGATGGTGGATCAAATTTTTTCGCACAGACAATAAATGAAGTTAAAAGATTAAACCCTTCAACAAGTGTAGAAGTACTTATTCCCGACTTTAAAGGAGATAAAGGGGCTATAGATAACATTATTGAAGCAAGCCCGGAGGTTTTAAATCATAATTTAGAAACAGTTCCACGGCTTCAACGTGAAATAAGAACTGCAGCATCATATGGTCGATCCCTTTCGTTATTACAGTATGCAAAAGAATCAGCATTCCTAGGTAAGACAAAGACTGGCCTCATTGTTGGAATGGGTGAAGAGTTTGAAGAAGTAATTGCCGTTTTAGAAGATCTTTCGCAAATTAATGTAGATATTGTGACAATTGGTCAGTACTTGAGACCAACAGCGAAACATAGACCAATTCATAGATATGTTGATAAAGAGGAATTTATAAAATATAAATCAATTGGAGAATCTTTTGGAATTCCTCATATTGAGTCAGGACCACTTGTTAGGTCTTCATATCACGCAAAAGACTCTTTTGCCTCTGTGTAACTAGGACCTATACTATTAAAATGTTCGATAAAGTCACAACCTCATTGAGAATTCTTGCAGCTGCAGGTGTTGAGGAAGCGGCATCTGGCCATCCCGGAATGCCATTAGGAATGGCTGACGTTGGAACAGTCCTTTATAAAAAGTTTTTAAAAGTTTCAAATGAAAATCCCTCTTGGATAAATAGAGATCGGTTTATCTTGAGTCCCGGTCATGGATCAATGCTACTTTATTCTTTACTTCATTTAAATGGATTTGATTTAACGAAAGAAGACTTAAAGAATTTTCGACAATATGCCTCAAAAACACCTGGGCATCCAGAATTTGATTTATCTGTAGGTATAGATATGACAACAGGTCCTTTGGGTCAGGGGTTTTCAACAGGAGTTGGTTTTGCAGTTGCTGAAAGATACCTTTCAGAACTTTTAGGAAAAGACATCGTCGATCATTTTACTTATGGGATAGTTTCTGATGGTGATTTGATGGAAGGAATCTCTTTTGAGGCTGCTGAACTAGCCGCAGTTTGGAAACTCGGTAAGTTAATTTATGTGTTTGACAATAATAATATTTCAATTGACGGAAGGGTGTCGAAAGTATCAACCACTAATCAAAAAAAGAAATTTGAGGCAATTGGATGGCATGTTATTGAAGTCGATGCACATAACGAAGATGAGATTACTACAGCTCTAGAGGATGCGAAGTTAATTATAGATAAACCCTCAATAATCATGGCTAAATCAATCATTGGTAAATTTGCACCAAACAAACAAGATACAAGTGGAATTCATGGATCACCGCTTGGAGCTGAAGAGATGGAAGAATTTAAGAAAAATTTGAAATGGCAAGGAGATTTATTTGAGCATGATTCAGATGTTTATGAGTATTTTGCTGAGAAGAGAGATGAAGACAATCATGCATACAGTGATTGGGAAAAATTATTCCAGGAAAAATACAAAAGTGATGCAACCTTTATGCAGAATTGGGATTTACTAATATCTAATGAGATGTCTATAGATTTTAATTATGAAAAATCAACACAGGCCACACGTATTGCAGGATCAAATATATTAAATGAAATTGGAAAACACACTAATAATATTCTTGGTGGATCTGCAGATCTAACAGCTTCAACCAAACAGATCATTGGTGATTCTGCATTCTCCGCATCTGATTTCTCTGGCAGAAATTTAGAGTACGGAATAAGAGAGCACGCCATGGGTGCAATAGTGAATGGAATCACACTACACAGTCATTTAATGGGCTATGGGTCAACTTTTCTAGTTTTCTCTGACTACATGAGGCCAAGCATACGACTTGCAGCTCTGATGGATATTGATTCAGTATACATTTTTACACATGACTCAATATATCTGGGTGAAGATGGTCCCACACATCAACCAATAGAACACCTAATGGCCTTAAGATTAATACCCAATTTAGATGTTATACGTCCATCTAACAGTATTGAAGTTGAGCATGCCTATAGATATGCATTTACAAAATCGGGTAATCCAAAGGCTATCGTTCTAACAAGACAGAATCTTGAGTACCTAAAATTTGAAAATGATTACGAAGAATTTACAAACGGCGCATCAGTAGTTGCGGATGGAACAGAAATCACAATATTTGCTTCAGGATCAGAATTAGAATTAGCATTTAATGTGAGGGAATACCTCAAAGATACATCCGTAAGAATTGTGAGTACTCCAATTTTAAATAAATTAGAAAAAGCTGAACCTGAAATCATTGATAATCTCAAAGTTAGTAATTTAAATTTTACCATTGAACTTGGAAGATCTATTGGCTGGGAAACATATTTAGGAGACATAACAAAAGTGTTTAGTATTGATCAATTTGGAATATCAGCGCCAATTAAAAACTTACAAGAGAAATTTAATTTTACGGCACAACATATCGGTGATGAAATTAAAAAGTTTCTAAATTAACAACCTGTATATTTTTTCATCTCTGATTTAGTTCTAGCTCCCGCAACTCCATCGGGAATAAGACCAACTTTTCTTTGAAATGCTTTTATCGCTTCTTTTGTATAAGAACCCATTTCTCCATCAATAATACCTGGATTAAATCCATTATTTGATAGATAGGTCTGAATCCCCTCAACAGAGTTAAGGTTTGCATCTCGATTATCACGAGCATTACAGGTGTTAGTTACACATCCTGTGTAACTTCTCATGGACGCTTTTGTTTTATTGCCGACAATTCCATCTGCTAATAGACCGTTTATTATTTGAAAAGCTTTTATAGCAGCCACCGTTTGTGGTCCAGATTGTCCATCAATTGGTCCTGGTTTAAAACCATTGCTTGTTAAAAACTTTTGAATTTCGAGTGTGTTGCTTAATTTAACATTTGAGTTGTCTTTGGCAACACAATCATCATTTCCCTCATTTGGATTCGATACAGCTGTTTGGGCTGCTGGATTAACCTCACCTCCGATTGGTTCCCAACCACTTTGGAAGGGTGTTTGATTGTACACATCAGAACTTATTAAAGATGTAGATACAAGTTTATTAATCATAAATGAAACTTCACCAATAGATGTTTTTCTACTCGGACAAAACTTATCACCTAAGGAACTACATGCTGGAATAATCTCATTAGCTGCCAAAGTATAAATACTAGATGTCCACTTACTTGCACCTTCATCCGAATATGGATCAGAACTACCTGTTAGATTGGTAGCTGTACCTGCATTTATAGCTTTAGTCAGCATACAGGCGAATTCATCTCTAGTTACAGACTCTTTTGGTAAATACTGAAAAGGGCTTCCAAAACAAACTTGCATACCGTAATAAGGCATGCCATTGATAGCTTGTTGATAAATACTTTGATCATCATCACTGTAAGCATTTGGAGCATCTAGAGGTATGCCTCCGGTAACAGCAACAACTGCAGCTGCCTCTTCTCTTGTAATAGTTTTATTCTGGCAAGCGGTAGAACTTTGAGTGCATTTGTCAAGTAATCCAGCTTTACTTAAATAGAGAAGACCACTGCTCGAGGTAGCATATTGTGCAGTATCTCCAGATGAAGAAACAACACTTCCACCACTGGAGCTGCTGGATGTAGAAGTTGAGTTAGCTGTTACTGGACCAACACTTAGAGTTGAAACATCTGAAGCACTTGAAGTTTTAAAATAATGGGAAGTAAAACCTAATTGAGATTTTATATTTCTACCAGATTTCTTTACAGTCTTTGCTGTTCCATTTTTATAGCCTTTCATTGTTACCTCAGTTGCAGCACCTGAAGTTGCAGCACCCGAAACATAAATATCTGTAATAGCATCAAAACAAGGTGTATCTCCACATAAAATATTTTTAGAGAGCTGATAGGTACTGAAATCATATGACCAAGCTGCTTTTGGGTTACCCACTCTATTATCGATTGACCAAGGATCATCTACAGTTTGAAGATATGGCCACACTGTTGAAGATCCAAATCCTACTGCATTATCATTAGTTTTACCTCCTGTTGAGGATGAGTAAAAAGCCTGTATCACTCCGCTTCTTGTATATCCACCACCATAGGTAATCACTTTTCCGGATGTATTATTTACAGCTTGAACCCAATTTGGACCTGCAATTTCTTTTAAGTAACCATAGTAATATTGACTCGATGCAGTAGAACCAATATGACACCAACAGTATGCTTTTTGTTTCTCAGATAATCCAGCATCGTAAACAGTTTGTTGACTTGGGATATTCTCATCTAAGTAATGAAACACTGCATAACTTCGACCAACTAGTGCCTGAGCTTCCAGTGCTTTTACATTCCAATGAGATGGCATTTCAGCCAGTCCATATAAATACTTTTCTAAATTTACTGCAAGAACGACATGAAAACCTGTTGAAACTGATTTAGATCTAAGCTTTAGCTCACCATGCTTATGCTCTCTAGGGCCAACTCTTATTCTTCCACCTTCTGACCATTTAATCGTTACATTACAACTCGCAGCTTGTTTCGAAACTAATGGATGGCCGGAAAAATAACAACCATTACCTGAGTTAATTACTGAGATTGTTGCACCACCACCAATTTTTATGGGACCCCAAACAGATTCACACGGACCATCACCGGCAGCATCACCTTTAATAGCGGCTATAGTTTCATCGTCTATCGCACCCGATTGGTTTATACCCTTAGAGGCTTGATAGTTTCTGAGGGCATTTGCAGTTTTATCACCATAAGCACCGTCTACAGGTCCTGGCTCGTAGCCTCTAGAGGCTAAAAATCCCTGTACACCGGCAGTTTGAGAAAGACCTTCTTGACATATGAATAATGTTGGAGGGCTTGAAGATGGCAAAGTAGTTAGAGAAATATTTTTTGCATTTCTTGCTAAACCAACCCAAAGTGCTGACTTATCAGTTGCAATTTCTGGAGAGGATAATGAAAGTTCAGAAAGTTGTTTGTCTACAGTGTCTTTAAAGTAGTAATTAACTACCTCATCTGAAGTACATGAGCTTGTATTAGTACAAAAAGATGCTCCTAGTTCTGTTAGACCTTTCGCTCCGTACTGACTTAATCCAACTCCATGACCCCAACCGCTTCCTGTAAAAGTAAAAGACTCTTCAGAGTAGGAGCGCATTGCTTGTTTTGTCGCAGGACCAACAACACCATCAGGAACTAGACCCGATGCAGCTTGAAATGCTTTAATAGCTGAGGTAGTTCTATTTCCAAAATCTCCATCAATTGGTCCAGGATTAAAACCATTACAGTCTAAATAAGTCTGTATATCTTGTATTGACTTTAATGGTGCAACTGCATTCGAAGCACAGCTGAAAGAGTGGTTTGGAATGGGTAGGATTTGGGCTGAGGCAGTATTTTGCCCCATGAGGAAAAACATGAAAGCTAATGCTCCAATTAAAGATATTTTTTTGATTATGCCCTGAATCATGATTCTATTTTAGGTAACCCTAGAGCAATTGTATCGCTTAGAGAGAACTTTTCCATTTTTTATACATATACTTTCCAAGAACCAATGAGAAATAAATCATAAATACTATATACGTAACAGGAAATAACTCTCCTTGCCTGCTTGTAAAAACTTGTGGAGATAGAAGAAAAATACTTAAAAACATAAGGATGGAAAGGTATTTATATGAAGAATAAGCCTTTAGAGAAAAGAATGATAATGAGGTGAAAATCAGAAGTGAAATTACAAGATTTTTACTTAATATTATGTCTAATTTACTCCATCCAGTTACTAAAAGTATTCCAAAACCTAAAAGCAAAGATATAAATATGTCTATTTTATTTTTTTCATTAGCCATATATACATTATTGTAAAAGGAGTATGAATTTGAGCACATTTATCTATCTTGTTTTAATATTGAGTATTCCTTATTTCTGGTACATCAGATATTCAACTAACCCTAAAAAAGGCTTCAGCATACTATTCACCGGGGTAATTTCTGTAATTTTATTTATAAATTTTAATCTTTTTGTACTGGCTGGCTTTGCAGTGCTTGGATCAGTTTTACTACACAATAACAATAATTTAAACCACCTCTCTTTTTTTACTAGCTTTATAGTTTTAATCACAAGTGCATTTAATACAGGTATAGAAAACTTAATTTGGACTATTTTACCTATAACACTTGTCAGTGGCATCTTCTCATTAATGATGATTGGTCACTGGTTTTTAGTCGATCCAACAATTACCAGAATTGGTATGAAAAATATAGCCAGATCATCAATATTCATAGCGGTTGTTCTTTGCCTATTACTTTTAATGGGATTCGCTTCAGAAGAATTATCAATTTTCTATAGAAATATTATTCTTGGTCTATATGTATCATCGGGAATACTTTCATTAGGCTCCTTAAAATCATTAAATGAAAAATCATACACGGGAGTCATGGCTGCAACAGGTCTAAGTTATCTTTCACTTCTAGTCTCACTTGGAGGTACAGGCACTCTTATACTTTTGCCGTAGCACTATGCTGATTATATGAAAATCTATACAAAAAACGGAGATAAGGGGAATACAAATCTTCTTTATGGTGGTTCGGTATCCAAAGATAATTTTGAACCTGAAGCAGTCGGTACTGTTGATGAGCTTGTTGCCTCCCTTGGAATTATTAGAGCTGAAAAAGATTTACCACTCGAAACTAAAGAAATAATATTACAGATTCAAAGAGAGTTATTTATTGTTGGAGCAGAAATAGCAACGTCAAAAGAGAATAGAGATAAACTACAAGCAGGTAAAACCCTTGTAGAAGAAATTATGATTACAAATCTTGAAAAAAAAATTGATATCTTAGAGGAAAAAAATGGAATCCCTGATTTTTTTGTTGTTCCCGGTGAAAATACAATCTCATCAAAAATAGATTGGGCACGAGTAGTCTCAAGGAGGGCTGAAAGAAGATGTGTAACTTGGCAAAAGGCTTACGAAATGGAAGACTCCATAGCTATAAAATACTTGAACAGACTTTCAGACTATTTATGGATGCTTGCAAGAGATTTTGAAAAAGATTGGACACCGAGTAATTAAATGAAAATGGATATATTATTTTTTAATAAAAAATTTGAAAACAAAGATGAATTCATAGTCGATTCAAAAACATTCAGCGAGTATATAACAACTCACGGCTTTGAGGGAAACTCAAAGGAAGTCCTTTTGATGCCACCATCTTTATCTTCAAGAGGAAATGAAACGGTCCTTGTCTCTTCTGAGGATATTGAAAATACTGATCTCTTAGAGTTGGGGTATTTAATTGGAAAAAAAATACAAAGTAGTGTGACAATTGACATTATTAATTTTGAGGGAAACAAAGAACTTTTAATTCAGGGGATGATGTTTTCAGAGTATAACTTTGACTCTTATAAAACAAAGAAAACAAAAGACAGTATCGAGCTCAATTTTTCTGAAAGCCTAGATACTTACAGTAATAAGTTAAAAAAAGAAGCAGTATTTTGGGTGAGGGATATGATTAATACGCCACCTCTAGACAAAACTCCTGAATTTTTTATAGAAAATATAAAAAATTTAAATACTGAAATAAATCTTGAAATTCATGACGAAGAATGGCTTGAAGAAAATAGTTTTGGAGCTGTTCTCGGAGTTGCTAAAGGATCTGAAAGAAAACCGTACTTTTTAGTGGGTGAATACAACAAAGAAGCAGATTTTCAAATTGCACTAATTGGGAAAGGTGTAATGTTTGATTCAGGTGGGCTTTCTCTAAAATCTCCAGCTGGAATGGAAACAATGAAAACAGATATGGCAGGGGCAGCTACGGCTTGGGGAGTAATGAGTTTGATTTCAAAACACAAAATTGATATTGGCCTATCAGTCTTCACTCCAGTTGTAGAGAATATGCCTAGCGGTAGTGCTATTAGACCAGGCGACGTTTTAACTGCAAGAAATGGGAAAACAATTGAAGTATTAAATACCGATGCAGAAGGACGATTAATTATGGCTGACGCTCTTGCATTTGCCTCTGAAAAAAAACCAGATTTAATCTGTGATGTAGCAACTTTAACTGGTGCATCCTATGTAGCGCTAGGTTTAGATATTGGTGCAATTTTTTCAAATAATAAAGATATAGAAAATATTTTTATCAAGTCTACAGAAACATCTGGAGAAGAATTTTATCCTCTGCCTCTGCATGAAGGATATAAGAAATTAATAGAATCTGATATTGCTGACATGAAAAATACTGGTGGACGCTTTGGAGGAGCTATAACAGCAGCACTTCTTCTTGAAAATTTTGTGGAAGATTTAGATTGGGTCCACCTTGATATAGCTGGACCAGCTAGAGCTAGTAATAGAAAAGGTGCAACTGGATTTTCAGTGTTAACTTTATTCGAATTCTTTAAAGATTTAGCTAGGAATCATCCTGGGAGTTAGCAACAATCAAAATTAGGCTATCTCCTGTAGAAACTGTTCCGCCTTGGGCTACATTTGTTCCAATAACCTTGCCCTGACAATCTGGTATTTCAGATTCTTCAAATGAATTTTTTAAGAACAAGATTACACTTGTTTCTCTCATAAAGTCCTTGATTAAAAATTCTGCTTCATCTTTCGTATAGGCACAAGGAGGAATATTTGGAATCGCAGCTGTGAACTTTGTGCCAGAGACTTCTAGTACAACTTCTGTACCCTCAGGCATCTCTTCTCCACTTTCAATACTCTGGGTAAGAACTAATCCTGGGGCCTCTTCAGAATCAATGAGCTTTATTGTTGGTAATATATACCCAGAAAATGCAATTTCTTCAGCATCGATGATGTTAAGTCCTAGTAACTGAGGTATTTCAATTGTTGGAATTTCATAATATTTATCAATATCACTTGGATCAGCTGGCCACTCTTCAATTGGTAAATCTTCAACAACTTTCTCCATAAATTCTTTCCAAATAGGTGCGGGTACTCTTCCTCCAGAAACACTTGATACAACTTCACCATTAATTTCAACATTTGTAAGTGGGAGCTGTTCTTCTGCAAAGCCAATCCAGACTGAGGAAGTGTATTGAGGGATAAATCCAATGAACCAAGCTTCTCTGAATCCTTGATGAGTTCCAGTTTTACCAGCAATAGGCCTGTCATCAAGTACAGCTCTAGTTCCTGTACCAAACTGAGCTGCTACTTCTAAAGTCTTTCTTACTGCCGCGGCAGCTCCAGGATCAGGAATAGTTACTCTTTGGGATGATATGTGTTGATAGAGTATCTGACCATTAGAGTCTATTATTTTATCAATTAAATACGTGGGTGCTAAATATCCATTATTTGCAAATGATGAATATGCTGAAGCGAGTTCAATTGGAGTTACAGCTCCGGCACCAAGAGTTAATGATATTACGGGATCTAATTCTGAGTCTATGCCAATTCTGTTGGCAGTACTCGAGAGTTTTTCTCCACCAAGCTCTGATGCAAGTTGAGCAAACACTGTATTCACTGATTTTCTGGTCGCTTCTTCAAGTGAAACCATTCCTGAGGTGTCTAGAAGTTTAATAGATCTATTATATTCTGATTTGTCTGAACACGGTTTAAAGATAAATTGAGTTTCACTTTCAAGGTTAATTTGAATTAAATTATCCTGTTCTTCAATTAAGACAGGATCTCTAACTACTAATAATGTTCGTCCTTCATCATCTTCTGTGGTCACATTCTCATTTTCGGTATAAATTACAATACCTCCATCTTCAGAATATTGGCCAAGTGCAATGCCTATTGCTAATAATTTATCGACTTCTTCTTCAAGTTCATCTATCTCTGACGAGATAGGAAACTGATCAATAAAATCTTTATTTTTCAATTCTTCGGCATGAAAGCCAACACACTGAAGTTCAATTGCTCTATCTTGTGCGGGAAGTTTATTTATAAATCTATCAGCTGTAATTGAAGTTCCATAATTTCTCACAACCCATTTAGTGCCAATACCATCAGGAGCACAAGGATATCCACAATCAATTTCTACAGGGCTTCTTGAGTCTCTTGTGCTATATAGCTTTGCTCCAGACTCTAAAGCTGCGAGTAGAGTAATTGGTTTAAATGCTGATCCAGGATTTCTCTTACCTTGTGTAGCAAGATTATACTGTTCTTCTTCGAAAGGTAGCCCAGAAGCCATAACCTCAATGGCTCCAGTTTTATTATTGATTAATGTAATTACTCCTGTTGGTTTAGATTCGGGTTCTTCTAGAGTTACATCAGCTTCCGAATCTATAATTTCAGACGGAACCCATTTATTCAAAACCTCGTTAGCGTGATTTTGTAATTCTAAATTAACTGTTATATTTATAGTCAAACCACCACCACCAGTACATGAAGTATCATCTGATGGACATCCAAAAAGAGCTTTTTTTCTTTCTTCTTTTGTAGAACCAAGAACTGCAAATTTTGGCTCATTAAGTAGTCTTCTTTTTACCTCAGCAGAAACATGTTCAGCTTTATTTGAAAGTGTATTTGGTTCTGCAATTGTAAGTGGGGCTAATTTTGCAGACCTATGCTGTATATCAACTATAAATCCTTCTTTAAGCATTACATCTAAAACATCGTTTCTTCTATCCAGTACTCTTTCTGGATATTTTCTAGGGTTGTAATATGCTGGACTTCTTATGATGACCACTAGTGTTGCTGCCTCATCTAAAGTAATATCAGCAACATCTTTGTTGAAATATTCAGATGATGCCGACTGAAGGCCATAAGCTCCAGAACCCCAATATATGGAATTAATATAATATTCTAAAATTTGATCTTTTGAATATCTTCTTTCTAATTCAGCTGCTACTACAGCCTCTGCAACTTTTCTTCTTATTGAGATTTCATCACCTACAAAAGATTGTTTAGCCACTTGAGATGTAATAGTTGAGCCACCCCTAGTAACACCTCTTAAATTATCAACTACAGCACTTAATATCGCTACAAAATCTACACCTTCATGTTGATAATAATTACTATCTTCAGCTGCTAGGAGTGTGTTGATAACAAAAGGAGGGACATCTGACAATTTGATCGGATCCCTATTGAGACCATCATGAAGTTCGTCTAATATCTGATTATCTGAAGTAACTATTATTGAAGGTTCAGATAATGATACAAAATCTAAAACCATACCTTCAGCCCTTGGTAAAAATTTTTCTTCCAAATTTGTTACTACTTCCATTGCAGATTTTATAGGTAGAAACGTGAAAAAAGCAAACCACCCTGAAAGCAATAGAGCACTTACTAAAAGACCAAATCCAGCTATATATCTAATCCCATACCTGGATTTATTTTCTAAATTATGGATTTGTGCCATTGTCTAATTCTAGTGTCTATAAAAATCAATTTAACGTTAGGAGTAGTAATAGGAATACATGTAATATAGATTAACAATGGATTATTCACCAGGACTTAGAGGCGTTGTTGCAGGAGAAACTGCAATTTCTACTGTAGGAATGGAGGGAACCTCACTCCGATATAGAGGGTACGATGCTGTAGGTCTTACCAGCACAAATACATATGAGGATGTTGCATCTTTAATCATCGATGACGATCTAGATGGAGAATTATTTAAAAAGTCATTTTCCAATCATTATAAAAAACTCTCAGATGACTCAGAACTAATTCAACTAATCAATAGGTTAAAGACAGAACAGCATCCTATGGATGTAATAAGAACAGCTATTTCATATATTGGTGAAGCTGATGAGAGTAATAAATTAGATGCTGCTAGTAAGGTTACTGCAATAGCTTGTTTAGCTATTGCTTCATATAACAAAGAATCATCAGACGTGTTAGACCAAAAATATACAGTAGCAAGTTCACTTCTACCAAATAGCTCTACAGAACAACAACTTGAAGCACTAGATGATATGTTAATTCTTTATGCTGAACACGGCTTTAATGCTTCTACTTTTGCTGCTCGTGTCACTGCTTCAACAAGATCAGATTTAATAAGTGCAATTGTTTCAGGAGTAGGAACTCTGAAAGGAGAGCTACATGGCGGAGCAAACGAGGCAGCCGTAGAATTAATAAATAGTTTCAATACTTCCGAGGATGCAAACAATGGCGTGTACCGGCTTCTAGAAGATAAAAAGAAAATTATGGGTTTTGGTCATGGTGTTTACAAAATCCAAGACCCAAGAAGTCCTGTTGTAAAAAACTGGGTTGAAGTTCTGTCAACTTCAGACGAATCTATTAATAAATACGAAATAGCAAAAACCATAGACTCAATTATGGATTCTGAAAAAAAATTATTTCCAAATGTAGATTTTTATGGAGGATTGCTACTTTCTGAATTAGGGTTTGCTGTTGACGTATTCACACCAATTTTTGTTGCTGGTCGTTCTGTCGGCTGGTCAGCTCACTATTTTGAACAAAGAAATCAAGACACTTTAATTAGACCTGCTGCAAAATATACAGGAATTCAAGAAAGATAATCACAACTTGAATGAGTCATCTTTTAACAACTTAATCACGAATTATTTAGAAAAAGAAGTTCTTTTAGATAAGGAAACCTTAATTTCTACAAAGTTAGCACTCCTTGACACAATTGGCTGTATTTTTGATGCTGCTGACGGATCTCAACCAGTGGCTTTTGCAACACGAGGTGAACATCAAAAAATAAATAATCCTTTTAAGTTTGCACAAAATATAAATAACAACAGAGATATGGGAAGATATTTTACGACCTTGATACGTTGGCATGATTATAACGATACTTTCTTAGCTAGAGAATGGGCTCATCCATCAGATAATATAGGATCATTGTTTGCATATTTCATGTCAAACTCTGGTACGTTTAGAGATTTATCTGAGGCTATTGTGAAAACTTATGAAATACAAGGCTCTCTATCACTGGGAACATCTCTAAATAAAGAGGGTTACGACCATGTATTTTTTGTAAAAATTGCTTCTGCGGCTGTTTATTCTCACTTGCTTTCAGGTGGTAATAAAAATATTGTCACCAGAACAATTAATAATACCCTTTTAGATGGACCAACTTTGAGAAGCTACAGACACACCCCAAATGTTGGGAGAAGAAAAAGCTGGGCCGCCGGTGATGCAGTATCAAGAGCAATTGAACTATCGGAAATATCATCTATTGAAGATGAAAGATATGATGGGATTTTAAAAGATCAAACTTGGGGATTTGAAAGTATCTATTTTCAAGATGAAACGATGAAGTTTGGCAAAACACTCGAAAACTGGGTTATTAATAATGTTCTCTTTAAAGTCCTTTATCCTGCTGAATTTCATGGGCAGTCTGCTGTTGAAGCCGCTGTACAGCTTTCAGAGGAGTTTCTAAACAACAAAGATGCTTTAAAAAATATTTTAATAGAAACACATGAACCTGCAGTAAGAATTATTAGTAATAAGGATATATTAAATAATGCCTCTGATAGAGATCACTCCTTGGAGTATATGGTGGCAGCCGCACTTTTATTTGGTGACGTGACAAGTGATAGTTATGAAGATACCTTCGAAGGATATAAAGATATTGAGCACCTGAGGAAAAAAATAACCGTAAAAGAAAATCCTGAATTTACTGAAACCTATTATAAATTTGAAAAACGAGAAATTGCTAACAGTATCTATCTTGAGTATGAAGACGGCAGCAAATCAGAAAAAATAACTGTTAGGTATCCAATTGGCCATCCAAAAAGACGACAGGAAGCAATCCCTCTCATTAGAGAAAAATTTATTAAGAATACTTCACGTCATTTAGATCGAGACCAGGCAATTCATCTATGGACATCTATATATGATCTAGAAACAGATGCTGAATTTAGCCAATTGACTAACCTTTTACTGAATGAGTAAAACTATATATTTACTGGTAGGAGGTGAAGCCACAAGACTTAAGCCATTATCAGAGGGAATCCCTAAAGCTTTGTTAACCGTAAAAGGCACTTCCATAGTTGATTTAATTCTTGATAATCTTGAGCAAGCTGGTTTTAGTAAATTTAAGTTGATATGTTCCATTAAACATAAGGTGCAGTGGGAACAGTACCAAAATCAGGCAAAAAAATCTATTGAATTATTATTTGAAACAGAAAAATTAGACACTGCGGGTTACATTGTCCAAAACATAGAGACATTTGAGGAAACTTTTTTTTGCATGAACGGTGATTTGCTTTTAGACATGGATTTTCAAACATTCATAAGTTATATTGAAAATGCTTCAAATTCAACCATATGTTCTGTTCAAGTTGACAATCCATCAAGGTTTGGAGTATTACATCTTGATAACAACAAGATAATTAATTTTATTGAAAAGCCAGATGATTTAAAATATGGAAACAATATCAGCATGGGTTTTTATTACATTTACAAAAAGGATATATTGAAAATTAAAGAACATCTAAACATTCCAGCTTCCTTTGAAAAAGATGTTTTTCCTTCTTTGGCACAAAATTTACTTTTAGATTGTTATAAGGTTGATGGCAATATGATTGATGTTGGAACAAGGGAATCATACATAAAAGCACATACAGATATTGACGATAACTGGATTGCAGAAAATGTAACCTTGGGTTTAAATACCAAAATTGAAAACAGCGTAGTGTTTGAGAATTCTCAAATTGGTAATGATGTGAAAATATCTAATGCGATAATTCTTAAAGATAGCGTTATACCTGATGGTAGGGTAATTACTGAAGAAATATATAAATGAAAACAGAAAAAGCACTAATTACAGGTGGAGCGGGTTTTATTGGCTCTCATCTTGTTGAGGACTTAATTAAAGACGGATATGAAGTTATGGTTGTTGACAACCTTTTAAGTGGCAAAAAGGAAAATATTTCTAACGTAGTAAGTAATAATATTTATTACGATGACATTGGCTCTGATAACATATTACAAAATGTAATAGAATTTGACCCAGATATATGTTTTCACTTAGCTGCCCAGTCTTCAGTGGTTATCTCTGTAGATAACCCAATGTTAGATTTTGAACACAACATTTTGCAGCCACTTAAACTTATAAAAGTTTTACTTACAACAAATTGTAGAAAGATAGTGTTCTCTTCATCGGGTGGCACAATTTTTGGCGAACCGGAGGTTATCCCAACCTCTGAAATAGATTTTGCTGGAGAACCTGAATCCCCATATGGAGTTGCAAAGAAAAGATTGAACGAATTTATTGAATTATTGTTGGAGGATATTCCAACTATGTCCTATTCGATACTCAATTTTTCCAATGTTTATGGGCCCCGACAAGACCCTAATGGAGAAGCAGGCGTTATTTCTATCTTTACAAGCAAAATGATGAATAATGCTGAACCTATAGTGTTTGGCGATGGCGAACAAACAAGAGATTATATTTATGTCCAAGATGTTGTTGATGCATTAATCAAATCTTCTAAAATTGATGATAATTTATTTTTAAATATTGGTACAGGGGTAGAAACTTCTGTAAATGAATTAGTTTCTACTTTAAAAAATACGATAGGTTATGAAGGCAAGGTTCTCTATCATCCAAAAAGAGACGGAGAGCTTTTAAGAAGCGTACTTAATAATTCAAAAGCAAAAAAAGTTTTAGGATGGGATCCCAAATTTTCCCTTAATGATGGGATCACTGAACTTATTCAGTGGCTTAAATCTTAGAGAAAAAAATCTTCGTCAGCATCTCTAATAATTTCATTCACTCCTTTTTCGGAGAAATTGTAAGAATAGCCTCGAATTATAGCTACAGGCACATCATCAACTTTGTTCATAACCAATTCCGATGCAGCTGCTAGTTCGTCAATGATTGCTATTTCAGTAGCCATCAAGTCATTTCCAAATGAGTCAGTGGTTCCAATATAACTTGATAATGGTTCAATACCTGAACAACCAATTGCAACGTTAGTTTGTCCCTTTCTCCAAGCTCTTCCGAATGTATCACTAATAATTACCGCTATATTGACTCCATACTCAGCACTAATTTTATGCCTAAGAGCACGGGCAGTTTTATCTGGATCTTCAGGTAAAAGTAAAGCATACCCTTTGTCAATATTTGATTTATCAATTCCTGCATTTGCACATATAAAACCATGTTTCGTTCTTGCAATCACTGTTTCTCCACGTTTTCTGAGAATTTCAGTTGATTCATTCTTCAACACTTCAGATATGTCATTTACCTCTAAATCAATGGCTCTATCTTCTATTTTGGAAATAATTTTTTGAGTGATAACTAAAACATCATTTTCCATAAACTTTTCTTTAATATCACTGAAAGCAACGTCTAAAATTTGAATCAAATTATCATTTTTTTTAAACTCGGGTAAACCAAAAATAGGTATGATCTTTACAATATTTTCATTCATAACTAATTATTTCATTGGCTAAGTTAACAGCAATTTCCTTATCCGAAAATAAAATATTCTTCGTTTTGACATTTTTGTCAGACTTTTCATTTTCATGAACGATATATTTATTTGCGATATCTTTATAGAAAATTTTCAACCCCTCTATATTAGGTTCAAGTCCAAAAGCTTTAAAATTCTCATCAGAGGGACCTTTTAAGGCTTTGTTGTCAATAAAGGGGCTAACAACTGTTACATTCCTATTACTAGAAATTAATTCTTTTATAATGCTGATACTTAATATTGGTCCAATTGAAAGAATTGGATTTGATGGACCGATAACAATCTGATCAGCTTCTATGAGAGCTTTTCTTACTTCATCTGTAATCGATGCCTTTTCAGCACCTTTATATACAACTTCCTTTAATTCAGGTTCCGCTTTTCGTTCAACAAAGTATTCTTGAAAGCTCAATATCTCATTATCAGATGTTGTCAACGTTGTCTTAATTTGATCATTAGTCATTGGTAGTAAGGCACAGTTTAAGTTATGAAACTCAGTCAAAAATTTAGTAATTTCTGTAAGAGTATATCCATCATGTAACATTTGATTTCTTAATAGCTTCAGTGCAAGATCCTTGTCTCCAATTGAAAATTGCTGGTTTTTATAATTCTTGAAATAATCGCTGACATTGAAAGTATCGTCTTTTTGCCCCCACCCAAATTCGCCTTCCATATCAGCGAGAGCATACATTACAGAATCTACATCAGGCGAAAGCTTTACACCATGAATAATTTCATCATCACCTGTGTTAACAATTATTGATAGGTCTATATTCTTTTGGGCATAAAACCCTTTTGCCAGCTTGGCCCCACCAATTCCTCCAGAAATGTAAGCTAACTTTTTCATCTCGAACCTATATCTAGTAAATATTCATGTAACATTTTATTAATGGTAGACAAAGAAATTATAGAAGCAATTGCTGAATTAAGTGAATCTGAATTAAAACGTCTTAAACTTTTAATAGATAATAAATTAAACCTTGATATAAACAATTCAAAAATCTCATATCGCAGCAAGGATATAAAATGCGGAAGAGAATCCTGTAATTCTTGTCCACACGGTCCTTACTGGTATGCAGAGTGGACTGAGAACGGTAAGCGGAAAACTAAGTATTTAGGAAAAATATTAAATGAAATTGTTTAAAAACAAACCTGTAACTCACCTCAATCAAATCTATTTTTACTTAGTTGCAATTCTTATCCTCAGGCTAGACCTTGTGTTTCTTAATACAATGCCGACAGGGGGAGATATGGGTGCCCATGTTGTACCTATAAAGTACTTTATAGAGAATTTTGCATTAAACCTCCAACTGAATGGTTGGTCGAATGATTGGTTTGCGGGTTATCCTTTATACTTTTTTTACTTTCCATTGCCAGCCATAGTTACTTTTGTATTAAATTTAGTTTTTCCTTATGGTGTAGCTTTTAAATTGATGGTTATCGGTTCAATATTGTTAACAATTTACTCTTTTGAAAGATTATTCAGAAACATGCAATCTAATTTTTCAATCTTTGGCTACGTTGCTGGTTTAACATATATTCTTACGGAGTCTTTTACTATCTATGGAGGAAATCTTGCATCAACACTAGCGGGTCAGTTTTCCTTCACATACTCAATTGCTTTTGCTAACTTGGCTATTGCTCATTTAACTAAGTCAGATAAAAATAATAGACATGTTGTAAGTGCAATATTCTTTGGCTTCAGTTTGCTTAGTCACTTGATTCCTGTCCTAATATATGCACCTATCTACTTATATTTTTGGACCAAAGCCAAAAACACAACATTAGAAAAGTTCTCTTCCGGCTTAATTTTTCTATTTATAACAATCAGATTTACAACCTCATTAATAACTAATTTAGAGTACACAACAAATATGAGTTACACACCGTTTACAAAATTAAGTGACTTAGTAAAAAGTGATATTACGCCCTACATACTTGTTATTTTTATTATTTTATTATTTAATATAAAGTTAGTGATGTCATTCAAAGTGACTTCACTTTTTGAGTGGTTCATTGTAATTTTTTCTCTCCTTTTATATTTCTATGTCCCGGAAGGCGCTTTATGGAATGGAAGGGTTGTAAGTTTTCTTAATCTGGGTGTAGTGATTATATTTTTTAAATTATTTGAATACAGTGTTATAAATATTTTTAGATATGAACAAGGACAAATTATATTAAAAATATTGAGTATGATTATATTATTTTCATACCTGCTTACTTTTGTAGACAAGTGGAACATTTCTGGCTATAAAATATTTTTATATCCCTTAATATCTGTACTGACTTTTGGTTTTGTATATTTCTTTTCTTCCTCTACCAATCTTTTTAAATTGACTTTTACTGCTTCAATTATCTTCACCGTTTCTTTTTTACCATACTGGGTGAGTTGGAACTTTAATGGCTATGAAAACAAAGATCAGTGGGGTGATATAGAAAATCTTTACAGTAGTTTAAACACTCTTTCTCCCGGAAGGATTATGTGGGAGCCAAACTCAGATTTAAATAAATATGGAACGCCTATGGTACTAATGACAATACCTCTTTACACTCATCACTCAAGTATGGAGGGGTTATATTTTGACTCAAGTATTACAACACCATTTCACTTTATCGCAGTATCTGGTCTGGCAGAGAGACCGTCTAATCCTGTAGGAGGGTTGAGATATATCAATAATAATTTTGAAAAAGGTCAGGAATATCTCGAAGATTTAGGAGTCGATTATTTTGTGTCATACACTGATTCGATTACAACAAAAGCAATAGAAAATGATAAACTTGAATTTCTTTTTACCTCAGAGCCTTTTACGGTGTTTAGTGTCGAATCAGAAAAAGTAGAATTAGTAAATCAAGAGTTAGTTGCATTTGAAAAAATACCATTTATTGATCGTACTTTAAGTTCTTTATTCAGAAATACAGAATATGATAATTTTTTTGCTGAAGCATATGAGAACTTTGACGAGCTTGAAACACAAAGTATAATTGAGCTTCCAAGTGTAAATTTCAATATTGTGAGTAGTAATGAGGATGTAGTAAACATTAGTAATTTCAACATGACTTCAAACAGTATTACATTCACTACAAATAGGCCAAATGAACTTCACATGATTAAAACTTCTTATTTTCCCAATTGGGAAATAACAAATGGAGATGGCCCCTACAGGATATCTCCATCATTTATGGCAGTTATTCCTCATTCTGAAAATGTAGAATTAACTTTTGTAAGAACTGGAATCGAAACGTATTCTTTCTATACAGCCCTAGCCTCATTATTGTTGTATGTAAGCTTGTCAAAAAAAAGGAAAGCTGTTGAATAAGATATTTCATTATATAAAAAAGCTACCTTTTATTAAGGAAGATAATGCATTTGCCCAGTTGATTAGAACCTATATTGTTGGTGGAGTAAATCTTGTCTTTGGGTTGGTGTTAGTTTATATTTTTCAATTTTTTATTTTTAGCAACATTGAGATTCCATTAAGAACCTACCTTACAAATATAGGATCATTTTTCTTTGGTGTAATAATTTCCTACTTCTTATCAAGAAAGATTATTTTCAAGCTCTCTTCAAAAAAAGGTAATTTAAAAGAGTTTGTCAGTTTTGTAGTCACAAACTTAATTAACCTAATCTTTCCACTACTGATTTGGTATGCAATTGATAGTTACAAGCCTTCAATTCAAGAAAATGAATTACAATTTTTACTAGCAACAGTATTGATAAACGGAATTATTTTACCGATAAAGTATCTAATTTATAAATTTTTTGTGTTCAAAGATTCTTTAGAAAGTTGAGATCTTAAGCGAAGCAAACTTTTGATTGTCCTCGGGATTCTTTTATAGATGACAGAAACACTGGGTCTTATTTCATTTATTACAGCCGGGACTTCATGAATGCGTTCACCGCTCCTCTCTATTCTTATTAATAGTTCAGTATCAAAAAGATCTTGAGTTGATACAACATTTGCAATCTGGTTTTTAATTGATGTATTTCTTATAGCTTTCATACCATGGGTATCTGATAATCTAGTATCAAAAAGGAACTTTAAAATC
This sequence comes from Actinomycetota bacterium, assembly GCA_014239265.1. GTDB lineage: Bacteria > Actinomycetota > Acidimicrobiia > Actinomarinales > Actinomarinaceae > Actinomarina. The sequence goes on along the minus strand of JAAZZH010000004.1, from coordinate 97 downwards.
CCTACAAAAGTTAAGGTAGCAATTCTTCTAATGAGCCTTCTACCATCATTTGATTTAACAAGTCTCTTAGATGCAGTAATGGCAGAGAAGGTATCAT
>JAAZZH010000049.1 GCA_014239265.1 Actinomycetota bacterium | reverse complement strand
AGCCACTTGCCTAAATATTAATTCCTAAAAAAAAACGGAGCTACAGAAATACTGCAGCTACAAGTTATATTCATTATTAATCAGTAATCTTCGAGACCACGCCAGCACCTACTGTGCGACCGCCTTCTCTGATTGCGAATCTTAAACCTTCTTCCATCGCAATTGGTGCAAGCAACTCAACCGTCATCTTAACGTTATCGCCAGGCATAACCATCTCCACACCTGATGGTAATTGCACGGCACCAGTTACGTCTGTTGTTCTGAAGTAGAACTGTGGACGATAGTTGTTAAAGAATGGGGTATGACGTCCACCTTCTTCTTTACTTAAGATATAAACTTCAGACTCAAACTTAGTATGTGGTGTGATTGTTCCCTTTTTAGCAAGTACTTGACCACGTTCAACCTCTTCACGCTTAGTACCACGAAGTAGTACTCCAACGTTATCACCCGCTTCACCTGAGTCAAGTAGTTTTCTGAACATTTCAACACCGGTACAAGTAGTGAGTTGTGTGTCTTTAATACCAACGATTTCAATTTCATCACCAACGTTAACGACACCACGCTCGATACGGCCTGTTACAACAGTACCTCGACCTGAGATTGAGAACACGTCCTCAATCGGCATCAGGAATGTTTTATCCGTGTCACGTTTTGGTGTTGGGATGTATGAATCTAATGCATCAACTAGTTTTTGGATAGAAGGGACACCAATATCAGAGGTATCACCTTCTAATGCTTTCAAAGCTGAACCAAAGATTACTGGTGTATCATCACCAGGGAATTCG
>JAAZZH010000048.1 GCA_014239265.1 Actinomycetota bacterium | reverse complement strand
GAATTTAAGGATGGGAAATATGATGGTCAAGGGACATACACTTGGCCTGATGGAAGAAAATATGTCGGGGAATGGTTAGATGGGGAAACAAAAAGGTCATTTTACTGTTACTTCACCCTATTGGAAGTATGTAGGGGAATGGAAGGGGAATGATTTTCACTGTCAAGGAACCATGATTTCTACTGATGGGACAAAATTGGTAGGTGATTTTAGAGGGAATAAACCTTTGAACCTCTCATTATTCGACAAAGACGGAAACATCATAATTAAGTTTGTGAATGGAGAAAAAAATATATAAATAACCTCCCTCTAAAACCAAACAATTAGGAAACCAAGTGAAACACCTACTCATCATCCTCATCTCAATACTTCTTCTTTCTTCTCCTGTGATTGGAGATAGTCACAAAGGTGAAACTCTTTATGGGTGGGGTAATACCCTTCCTTATGTTTGGAAAGGAGTTGGAGATAAAGATACTCACCCAAAATATGAAGGTGATGTTGAGAATGGAGTTCCAAGTGGTCTTGGTGTTTTGATTTCAACCAATGGATGGAAGTATTTTGGGAGTTGGAAGAATGGTGAAATATGGAACGGAACAGAATACGACAATTACGGAAACATCATATACAGGTGGGTAGAAGGAAAAAGAAAGTATCATAACCTCTATAAAACAAACCAATAAACTATGAAACACTTACTCATCATCCTCTCAATACTTCTTCTTTCTTCTCCTTTGTTTGGACAGGAAACTGATGTTTTATACCTTTGGGAAAATGGAACGCGG
>JAAZZH010000047.1 GCA_014239265.1 Actinomycetota bacterium | reverse complement strand
TTGAGTTAGCTGCACCAGTTGCTCATATTTGGTACTTAAAGTCATTGCCATCACGCTTAGGTTTGCTGATGGATATGACCCTGAAAGATATTGAGAGAGTGCTTTATTTTGAAGCATTCTTAGTAACTGATCCTGGGAACACTCCTTTGATTAAAAAACAACTACTTACTGAAGAAATGTATTACGATGCACTGGACGAATATGGTGATGACGAATTTGTTGCTAAAATGGGTGCCGAAGCTATGCAAGATGTTCTTTCTGAAATGCAGCTTGAAAAAGAAGCTGCAAATCTCCGTGAAGATTCACTCAACACAAAATCACAAACTAAGCTGAAAAAAATTAATAAGCGTCTAAAGCTAGTTGACTCATTAATTCAATCTGGTAACAAGCCTGAATGGATGGTGTTAAATGTATTGCCTATCCTGCCACCTGATTTAAGGCCTTTGGTGCCATTAGATGGTGGTCGTTTTGCTACTTCAGATTTAAATGACTTGTATCGTCGTGTGATCAACAGAAATAACCGTCTTGCACGCTTATTAGAGCTTGATGCACCTGAGATTATTGTTCGTAATGAAAAACGTATGCTGCAAGAAGCAGTTGATTCATTGATTGATAATGGTCGTCGTGGACGTGCAGTAATGGGTAATAATCGACGTCCACTTAAATCAATTGCGGACATGATTAAAGGTAAGCAGGGTCGTTTTCGTCAAAATTTATTAGGTAAAAGGGTTGATTATTCGGGTCGCTCTGTGATTGTTTGTGGTCCTTATCTTAAGTTGCATCAGTGTGGTCTAC
>JAAZZH010000046.1 GCA_014239265.1 Actinomycetota bacterium | reverse complement strand
TTCCGAGTTTTCTTATTTACATCTGCACCAAAACCAATGGCATTTCGACCTATGCGTCTTCTAATTATGTCATCAAGGGCAGTAAAAGCACCTCCGCAAATGAAGAGTACATTTTCTGTATTAACCTGCATTGTCTCCTGATGAGGGTGTTTTCGACCACCCTGTGGAGGTATGTTTGCAACAGAACCTTCGATGATTTTCAAAAGTGCCTGCTGTACACCTTCTCCGGAAACATCCCTCGTTATTGAAACATTTTCACTTTTTCTTGTCTATTTCATCAATATAAATTATACCCTGCTCAGCACGTTCTATGTCATAATCAGCAGCCTGCAATAATTTTAATACAATATTTTCAACATCTTCACCAACATAACCTGCCTCAGTCAACGAGGTAGCATCTGCAACTGCAAAAGGGACATTTAGAATCCGTGCCAGTGTTTGCGCCAACAGAGTTTTACCTGTTCCTGTAGGGCCAATCAACAGAATATTGCTTTTCTGCAGTTCCACTTCTGATTTATCAAAATTAGCTTTGATGCGCTTGTAATGATTGTGAACTGCAACTGCAAGCACCTTTTTGGGCCGATCCTGTCCCACCACATAATTATCAAGAACATCTTTAATTTCTGCAGGTTTTAGCAATTCTTTTTGAAACTCATCAGCATGCTCATTCTGATATTCCTCTTCCATAATATCATTGCAGAGGTCGATACATTCGTCGCAAATGTAGACTGTGGGACCTGCAATTATTTTTTTTACTTCTTCCTGTGTTTTTCCACAGAATGAACAACGTAGGAGCGTTTCTTT
>JAAZZH010000045.1 GCA_014239265.1 Actinomycetota bacterium | reverse complement strand
TTTAACCTTTTTTAGAGTTTATTCTGGAGTATTGAACTCTGGAGACACGATATATAATCCATTAAAAAGTCAGAAAGAGAGAATTGGACGAATACTTCAAATGCATTCTAATACAAGAGAGGAAATCAAAGAGGTACGTGCGGGTGATATTGCAGCTGCAGTAGGTTTAAAAAATGTTACTACAGGAGATACTTTATCTGATTTAAAAAACATTATCACTTTAGAGAAAATGGAGTTTCCAGATCCTGTTATTTCAGTAGCAGTTGAACCAAAGTCCACAGAAGATGAATCCAAAATGGGAATTGGCTTACAGAAATTAGCCAAAGAAGATCCATCATTTAAAGTTAAGACCGATGAAGAGTCTGGCCAGACAATTATTTCAGGAATGGGTGAATTACACTTAGATATTATTGTAGATAGGTTATCTAGAGAATTTAATGTTGATGCAAATGTAGGCAGACCTCAAGTTGCTTATAGAGAGACCATTAAGAAGAATGTTGAACAAGAAGCAAAATTTGTAAGACAATCTGGTGGTAGAGGCCAATATGGTCATGTTTATATCAGGATTGAGCCCCAAGAAGCAGGCACAGGATATGAATTTGTTAATGAAATCAAAGGTGGGGTCATACCAAAAGAGTTTATACCCGCTGTTGATAAAGGTGTCAAAGAACAAATGTCAAATGGTGTTATTACTGGTTTCCCAGTGGTTGATGTAAAAGTTAGTCTATATGATGGTTCATTTCATGATGTCGATTCTAGTGAAGTTGCTTTTAGGGTCGCCGGCTCTATGGCCTTTAAACAAGGCGCTTTGAAAGCTA
>JAAZZH010000044.1 GCA_014239265.1 Actinomycetota bacterium | reverse complement strand
GACGGCAGCGGTTGCACACTCGCCCACGCCTTCTACCCCCCTGATGGCCGTGTTCACCTTGACATTGCAGAGAATTGGACTGATGAGAATTTCCTTTTCAGGGTGTTGGTTCACGAGTTTGGACATACGCTCGGTCTGGGCCACAATCCTAATACGACACTAGTTGATATCATGTTTCCCTACCACCTCGACTTCTTGAACGGTATAGGTCCTGACGACATAGCAGGCATCCAATTCCTATACGGTCCCCCCAACGCAACAACAACAACAACTACAACAACTACAACAACTACAACAACAACAACTACAACAACAACAACAACTACAACTACAACAACTACTACCATAGCGACCACCAAGAAGCCTATCTTCAAATATCTTCCCAAGGCACAACCTCGTATACAACCACGCACGCCAACAAGTACCCCTAAGTCGACCAGCCCAAAAAGGCGACGCCGTAAACGAGTGAGGTCAAAAAGGCCATATCGCAAGTACCATCTCAAACATAATAGAGTCATCAACATCAACACAACGTCTCCCATCATCTTCATTCTGAATGGAGGCACCGTACGTTTTCCCTAAATCACGGAACCTCCAAAAAAATTGAAATCTAGTTGTCAAAATGATGGAAAGAAAGTAACTACCAATTCAATCATGAATATGAATGCTATCAACTGTACGCTCACTCCAGTCTACAACGAGGACCACGATGCTTCCATCCTCTACAAGATGAGGATATTTGGCATCGTCACCCCCGACGAGGACAGGGTGACATTGAAAGGACGTGACTACTACTGTGTTACGCACACCAGGACCCCCTTCAACGAG
>JAAZZH010000043.1 GCA_014239265.1 Actinomycetota bacterium | reverse complement strand
AATCAATTTCGTCAACTATAGAAAAATTATGAGATCTTTGTACTATCTCTTCAGAAGAAAATTTCATATTATCTCTTAGATAATCAAAGCCTAGTTCACTATTTGTTGCATATGTTATATCACATTCATAATTTTTCTTTCTTTCATAATCATCTTGATCATTGTTAATGTAGCCAGCTTTTAAACCTAAGAAGTTAAATATTTGACCCATATTTAAGCAATCTCTTTTAGCAAGATAATCATTTACAGTTACAACATGCACACCTTTTTCGTCTAGGGCATTGAGATATGCAGTTAATGCAATTGCTAAAGTTTTACCTTCACCAGTTTTCATTTCAGCTATTTTTCCCTCATGAAGAACGATAGAACCAATAATTTGAACATCGTAGGGTCGTTCGTTTATAGTTCTTTTTGCCGCTTCTCTAGCACAAGCAAATACTTCAGGCAAAATTTTATCCAAGCTTTCGCCTTTTATTAGCCTATCTTTAAATTCTTTAGTTTTAATTGGGAAATCTTCATTTTTAAGTTTTTCGAGCCTTGATTCATGTTCGTTTACCTTTGAAACAATCTTTATTAATCTATCAAGTTCTTTTTGATTACTTGATTTGATGAATTTTGATATAAAATTTAAAGGATTTAGCATCTAATTTTTCAGTTTTTGATATATTAATTAAATATAATTTTTAATATAGGTATTAAATAACTTATTTAAATAGTATGGCAATAAACTTAAAAAATTTTCTTTTATCACAAAATAGAAAGTCAATAATTGGTCACTTTCAGGATCTAGATCATATTGATGGTGTTGCAATTTCTACAATATCTGCAAATCTTTACAAAGATCCTAGAGATGATCTGGTTCTT
>JAAZZH010000042.1 GCA_014239265.1 Actinomycetota bacterium | reverse complement strand
GTACTGACCCTTCTACCGGCAGAACTTCCATGCAAGGTGGAGGTACAAAAGAATACATAGTTAAGGCGGTTGAAGACAGCTTAAAGAAGCTAGAGACAGATTATATTGATTTATATCAAATGCATTTCCCCGACAAAGAAACGCCCATAGATGAGACATTAGCAGCCTTAGATGAGTTGATTACATCAGGGAAAATAAGGTATATAGGTTCTTCTAGCTTTGCCTCTTGGCAAGTCTCTGAAGCTGGATGGACAGCTTTAACTCAAGAATTCAAACAATTTATCTCCATGCAAAATCGTTACAGTATTCTAAATAGAGATATGGAACAAGAAATTGTACCTGTTTGTGCAAAACACAATGTCGGTATCCTACCTTTTTTTCCATTGGAAAGTGGCCTACTCACAGGAAAACTCAAAAGAAATGAGGACCCCCCTAAAGGCACAAGATTAGCTTTATGGAGAGGTGCTTTTGTGAGCGATAGTAAATTTGATATTATTGAAAAACTAGAGGTTTTTGGAAAAACAATAAATAGAAATATTTTAGAACTATCATTGGCATGGGTTGCACAACAAAAACAAGTCGGTTCAGTTTTAGTAGGTGCTACTAGTCCTGAGCAAATAAAACAGAACATCGATGCGATTTCATGGGAAATGACAGAGAGTGAACTGGAAGAAGTTAATAAAATTGTTTTAGGTAATTAGATGTCAATTCAAGTTGGCCAAATTATAGGTATTGCTAAAAGACAAGCCAAAAGAGCAAAAATGGAAGTCCTAAGTCAGGCTCATGTTAATTGTGAATATGGTTTGGAGGATGATTTTAGAGGAAAACCAGGTCCAAGACAATTCAGTATATTAACCGAGGAAGGATGGCGATTAGCCTGTGAGGAATTATCGCAAGACATTCATTGGACTGTCAGAAGAG
>JAAZZH010000041.1 GCA_014239265.1 Actinomycetota bacterium | reverse complement strand
CCCATACCTACAGAAAACATATGGTGAGCCCAAACAGAAAAGCCCAAAAATCCAATCGCACAAACCGAAATTATCATCAAAGGATAACCAAAAATATTTTTTCTAGATTGAGTAGCTAGAATTTCTGATACTGCACCCATCGGAGGCAGTACCAAAATATAGACTTCAGGGTGTCCAAAAATCCAAAATAAATGTTGCCAAAGCACAACATTGCCCCCTCCTTCAGAGCTATAAAAACTCGTTCCAAAAATTCTATCAAACATCAAAAGAGCAAGTGCAATCGTTATTACTGGAAAGGACATAATAATCAAAAGCTGAGTTATCAAAGTAGTCCAAGTAAATAGTGGCATTTTAAAATAACTCATTCCTTTGGCTCTCATATTTAAGATGGTTATAAAAAAATTAAAAGAAGCTACCAAAGTAGAAAGTCCTAGTATTTGTAACGAAAACAGCCAAACATCCATACTCAAAGTTGGCAGATAATCTTTTAAGGAAAGATTGGCATAACCAAACCAACCACCATCAGGGACTGCGTTAGGAATCAAAAAAGAGGCGTGCAAGAAAATCCCTCCAAAGAGAAAGACCCAATAGGTAAAAGCGTTGAGTCTTGGAAAAGCAACATCTCTGGCTCCGATTTGCAAGGGCATAATAAAATTAAAAAAAGAAGCGTTCAAGGGCATAACAACCAAAAAAACCATAGTCGTGCCGTGCATCGTAAATGCCTTGTTGAAAGCCATCCCCACTAGAAAATCGTTGTTGGGAACTATGAGCTGGGTGCGGATAAGCAGTGCCTCTAAGCCAGCTACAAACAAAAAGAAAATAGCGGAGAAAAAATAGAGTATACCTATTTTTTTATGGTCTACTGTAGTTAGCCATTCTACTAGAAAAGATTTTTTGGATGCTTGCATTATTATTTAATTTTTAGGGCATTAGAATTTGGAGAACCTGAGTATTCCACTGTCAATAAAAATTCTACAATATCTGCAATCTGCTCTTTGGTATAAATATTTTCATAAACGGG
>JAAZZH010000040.1 GCA_014239265.1 Actinomycetota bacterium | reverse complement strand
CTCTTCAGCTACAACTTCTTCTTTTACTTCCTCTACAGGAGCCTCTTCAGCTACAGGCGCTGATGCGGCAATCGCTTCTCCACCAGCCCATGATTGTAAAACTTCTTCAACAGTATTTCCAGATGCTTCAGCTCTTGCTTCGGCGGACCTTTGAACTAGGGTCTCTGGAGCTCCTAGTATCTCTGCTACTTTAGCTAATAGTTCACCCACTTATATCACAGCAACTTTCCTTCGTATTAATTTTGGATAAAGTTTTAGCACCAGAATAATAACCAGCGGGGTAGGTGGGACAAACAGCTTGTATAGTGCCATCATTGAGTTCTAACACCAATCCATCAAAGTTTTTAGAAGTCATATATTCTTCTGCGTCCTCTTGGCAACAAAATGGTTTTGAACATCTTGTAATGTCCCAATCATTGTTTACTTGTTTTTTATTCATTTACTTCCCCTAAGGATAATAAATAAGTTAATAAATAATCTAAATCTGAGCTGCTTAAGAAATCATAGTTAGGGTGAGGAATAGTATCTCTTACTGACGCAGAGTCTGTTAAATATCTAGTTAGCCATTTTTCATTGTTAGTAGGCTCTCTTGTTGCCGATGTCGATAAGTCTGGGCCCAATCGAAGCAGTCCAGTGTTCTTTATGATTATTTCATCGGCAAATTTATTTTTTAAAATTTTACCATTTTGTGAATCGGGTATTAAAAGTCTTACATTTTGTGTATGACATGATTGACAATTTAAATCGTTATAAACTTGAGCACCTTTTAATACTTCTTGGCTTACTACAACCTCATTATTTAGAGACTCAGCAACCAAATCAGCAGTCTGATTTTTAGGTATTGCAAATGCAAAGAAGTAAGTAAACATGGCAACACCTAGAACACCAGCGATGAAGATTAAAGAGCTTTCCTTTTTTAATTCAACAGATTCCTCTTCAATTACTTTCTCCATTATTTCCAGAGGTGCCTCTTCAGCTACAACTTCTTCTTTTACTTCCTCTACAGGAGCCTCTTCAGCTAC
>JAAZZH010000003.1:78455-99698 GCA_014239265.1 Actinomycetota bacterium | reverse complement strand
CGGGTTTTTTAGCTGCGGGTTTTTTAGCTGCGGGTTTTTTAGCTGCGGGTTTTTTAGCTGCGGGTTTTTTTTCAACCATTAGACATCCAAAAATCTCACGTCTTTTGCATTTTGTTCAATGAATGTTTTTCTTCTCGACACATCAGTACCCATTAAAACTTCAAACATATCTGCAGCTTTTGCTTCAGCTGCTTTTCCATCAGCAATATTAACCCTAATAAGAGTTCTCGATTCTGGATTCATAGCTGTATCCCAAAGTTCTCCGGCATTCATTTCACCCAAACCTTTGAATCGGGAAATAATTAATTTTTTGTTTTTATTTTCTTTTTTAAATTTTTCAAGTTCATCATCGTCTTTAAGATAACTGACACCTCCTGATGATTTTGCTCTATATAAAGGAGGTTCTGCTATCCAGACTTTTCCTTCTTTAATTAAACCAGGCATAAATTTAAAAAAGAATGTTAATAGTAGTGTTCGAATATGGGCACCGTCAACGTCTGCATCTGTGAGAAAAATGATTTTATCATATCGAGATTCCTCTCCTTTATATTCAGTGTTTATACCTGTTCCTATAGCTTTAATAAGTGAACTAATTTCTTCATTTTGAAGTGCTCTGTTTTCTGTAACTTTTTGGACGTTTATAATCTTTCCACGAATTGGAAGGATTGCTTGTGTTCTTGATTCTCGTGCTTGTTTAGCAGGACCAGCAGCGGAGTCACCTTCAACAATAAACAACTCACTTTCAGAGGGATCTTTGGAAGAACAGTCTGCAAGTTTTCCTGGTAATCCGGCTGTTTCTAGTATGCTTTTTCTTTTTGTTAATTCTCTGGCTTTCTTTGCACTCATTCTGGCTTTTGCTGCAAGTGCACACCTTTCTACGATGGCTCTTCCCTCTTTTGTGTTTTTTAATAACCATTTTGGAAGTTCTTGGTTCACTAAAACTTGTACTTTTGACTTCATTTCCGTGTTACCAAGTTTTGTTTTTGTCTGTCCTTCGAATTGTGGTTCTTGAACTCTTACAGAGACTACTCCAGTTAAACCTTCCCTTATATCATCACCGGTAAGTGAGATATCTGAGTGAAGATTCCTAGATTTTGCAAAATCATTTATTGCTTTAGTAATAGCTGTTCTAAGACCCTCTTCGTGGGTTCCACCTTCTAAGGTGTGGATATTATTAGCAAAACTTTTAATAGTTACTTCATCTTCTGCTTTCCATTGCATTGCTACTTCAATCTCGGAGTCTTTTGCTTTATCTGAAAATGAAATAACTTTATTGTGAAGTACTTCGTGTCCGTCGTTTAAATAATCAACAAAATCTGTTAAACCACCTTTATATAGAAATTCTTCTTTTGTTGCAGGTTTAACGCGGTTATCTTTTAAAACAATTTTTAAACCTTTGTTTAAAAATGCTGTCTGTCTTATTCTTTCTGAAACTATGTTGTATTCAAAAGTCTGAGTTTCTGTAAATATTTTTGGATCTGGTAAAAAGTTGACTTTTGTTCCAGTTTTTTTTGAGGGCTTACCTTTCTTAATTTTTGATGTTGGTTTTCCAAAATCAAAATTTTGACTCCAGACATGTTCATCTCTTTGAACCTCTACCTTTACAAATGTCGACAATGCATTAACAACAGAAATACCAACCCCGTGTAGTCCACCACTAACTGTGTATGCGCCTGATTCGAACTTACCTCCAGCGTGAAGGGTTGTTAGGACGGTTGTAAGGGCTGAAACTTTTGTTTTTGGATGTGGTTTAACTGGTATTCCGCTTCCGTTATCGGAAACAGTTACAGATCCATTTTTTTCGAGTTCTATTTCTATAGCTGTGCACCTTCCAGCCATAGCTTCATCAACTGAATTATCAACAACCTCCCAAATGAGGTGGTGTAGGCCAGTAGGACCGGTTGAGCCAATATACATGGCGGGTCTTTTACGAACGGCCTCAAGACCCTCAAGAATTTTTATATCTTTAGAATCGTAGGTGTTTGAATCTTTTTTTGGCACAGATCTCCTAAGAAACGTCTCTATTTTTTTGTGTACAGCCCCTTGCTGAACTCCTATTTTAGTAGAAAAATAAAGCTATTGTTGGTTATTCAATATTTGAACATCTATTGAAATTAGTTTTATTTCTGATTTTTTTTCGATGTCTATAAGTATTTTTTGTTCTTCGAGTTGAATTAAATCTTTAACCCTTGAAGATTCGGTATAAATGATAGCTTTGTTTTTTAACACCGGTCCAATGGATATTTCTTTTGACCATTTATATTTATTTTTAGAGAAATATTTTTCTATTTTTTTTGATTTAGAAAAACTGATACCTAAATCGTTTGTTTCTGCGTTTATCTTGGTTGGGTGTTTTGATTCCATTAATTGGGTCTAACCGGCATTAATAAGTATTTAAAAGTTTCATGTTCACCTTGAATAACGACCGGTTTTTCGTTTCCTGAAAAACGTAGGTAAACAGTTTTACCGTCTAAAACCTCTATTCCTTGGATTAAGTAATTGGGATTAAACGACATAGTAAACCCCGTTATGTCACCTATATCCAAACCAAGGGTTTTTATAGAAACCTCTTCGTTTCCACCACCTATGTCTTTATTGATTGTTGTTATTTTTAGAGTCTCTGGGTTCAAAATTTCGATTTTTACTGGTATAAAACCCTCCGCAACAACGGTTGCTCTATCTAAAGCTTCGAGAATGTCATTTTTTTCAACCTCTATGGAGAAAAGGTTTTCTTTAGGGAAAAGGTTTATATAGTCAGGAAACGTTCCTTCAAGTTTTCTTACTGAAGCGGAAAACTTGTTGTCATAAAAATGTAACTCTCTGTCTGTAGAGTTAATTTCTATTTTTTCTTCTGTTTGCTCAAAGATTCTTGCTGTTTCACTAAGGGATCTGAAAGAAAGTATTCCTGCGTCTTCAATTGGAAAGTTTGTTAAATCGTGTGTTGCTAACCTGTAGCTGTCTGTAGCAGCTAGTTCAGTTTTTTCATTCGCATTGTTGAAATAAACTCCTGTCAAAATAGGTCTTCCACCCTCTGGAGAGGCAGCAATACCTACTTTTTTAAGGGACTCAAAAAGTTCGTTGGGTTCAACGCTTTGACTGTTTTTTTCATCGTAATTTTTTTGAAGTAAGGCTTCTGGGTATGCTTGATCGTCTAATTTTCTTAAAGTAAAATTTAGTTTTTTTTGCTCGACCCTAAGTTCACTACCTATGTCTGAAACGGTTACCTCGCCCCTTGGAAGTTTTCTAACTATATCAGAAAGGACCCTTGCGTTTATCAAAGCTTTACCTTCAACTTCTATCTCTGCTGTGGATTTAGCTTTAATAACAATGTCTAAATCTGAACCGATTACTTCTATAAAGTTTTCTTTGGTTCTGAAGTAGATACCTTGTAGGGCCGGGGAAGCGGGTCTCGGGTCAACAATTCTTGATACTGTTGATACTATGTTTTTTAAATCTTCTGTTTTTATTTTGAACTTCACTTTACTCCTATATATATTTAATAATAATAAAGACGTCGGACATGTTGAAAACTTTCTTTAAACCCACAAAACTATAGTTTTTACTGTTGAACGCTTTAAACAAAACAAACATAAAAACTAAGAAGCTTCCACCATATTTAGTTTATTGTCGAAACTGTTTATTTCCCTCAACACAACAGCGGAACTCTTTGCTTTATTTAAATAAGACAAAACAGTCGAATGAGAACGGTTTCCAAGATAAAGACCTATTTGAGACAACGATAGATCAGTGTGTTTTCTCATTAAGGCAACCAGTAAGTGTCGTGCCGCACCAACTTCTAAACTTCTATTTTTTGAAGAAATAAGTTCCTTATCAATTTGGTGAACATTTGATACATAATCAAAAATATATTCAGGCGTTAAAACAACAGTATTTTGGTTTAAAGAAGAGCGAACTAACCCCAATATATAATTTGTATTATTAACACCTGTTTGTTTATTGATAACCAAACTATTGACTATTCCATTAATATCTCTAAAACTAGAAATATCAATCTTAGATAAATCTTCAATATTTGATTCGGTTAAAAGAGTTTTGTTATTTTCTTCATTTATCTTTATTAAAAAATCTTTAAAAATTTCTGAGCTTGGTTGCTCAATGTCTGTAACAAGACCATTTAATATTCTCGATATTAATCTTTCTGGAAAACCTAGTAAGTCTTGAGGTTTTTGATCAGAAACCAAAACAACAGCCTTGTTGTTGTTTAAGAAATAATTAATTGTATGAAAAAGTTCTTCCGAAACACCTTTTTTACCCATAAAAAACTGAATATCATCAATTAATAGAATATCTACTGATCTAATTTTATTTTTAAATAAATCGATACTCTGATTTTTAATTCCAGACACATAGGACTCAAGAAAAGATTCTGAATCAATATAATAAGAAGACCTCGAAGATTCTTCCATGGTTTTCAAAAGGTGGGTTTTACCAACACCAGGTTTACCATGTATAAATAAAGGATTAAATCTACTCCCAGGGCTCTGAACAACATTTTTCGCAGCGGTAATTGCTAAATTATTAGAACTACCAACTAAAAGGTTGTTAAAAACACTTAAATCTACTTCTACAACCTCTTTTTCGTCAAAAACTATTACCTCTTCAACCAAAGGAGAAGAGAGTTCCGTTTTTTTTACTTTTTTACTCGGGTCTAAAATAAAAATGCAATTATCTATCTCTGAAATGCTTTTTGAAACGTTTAATATCTTATCAAAAACTTTTTTTTCGATAGAAGTTTTTACAAATTCTGAATTTACACATAAATTTAAATCATTATCTACAATTTGAAAATCAATTTGATCAATCCAATATGTTTCCGTTTTACTAAGGTTCTCTTGAAGTATTTTTTCTTTAAATATTTGTAGATTGTGATTCATGTTCTATATAAAACTAATAAAGAATTAAAAATTTTCATAGAGTGCGAAAAGCAAGCTTAAATAACTATGAATATTTAATATGCGGAAAAAACATTGTTTTTACTGCTCTTTTTGTATAAAAGTATTTATAATTCACTCCCTAAATTTTAGATTACGATTATTAGTTAATTTAGTTTTCGCGAAGATAATTTGGTTTTCGCGATGATTAAATAAAAAATTATATTTAGTTTGTTTAAATAATTTATTGTTTTATTGTGATTAAACAGGAGAAAAATGAAAAGAACTTATCAACCTAGTAACAGGAAAAGAAGTAGAAAACACGGTTTTAGATTAAGAATGCGCACTCGAGCTGGAAGACAAATCCTTAAAAGGAGAAGAAGCAAAGGACGCAAGATAATTTCTGCGTAACTAATTGGTAAGCTTTACTTCACTAAACACTAGTGAGCATTTTTACAACCTAAAAAAAGAAGAAAACGCTATTAAGGCAAATGGTTTAAGAATTTATCTAAAAATAAATGAATTAGATACCTCAAGGCTTGGAATAAACATATCAAGCAAAGGAACAAATGCTGTTAATAGAAATAAATTTAAAAGAAGGATAAAAGAGGCTGTAAGGGCATTAGAGATAAATAAAAATATAGACATATACGTAATTGGTTCAACACAATCTTCCAAATTGAATCTAAACGATATGAGTGAAATACTAAAATCTCACCCCCTACTTAAAAATTAAATGAAACTTTCAAAACTAATTTACATTTCAATAAGATCGCTAGTCAATTTTTTTGGTTTTGGCCAAGGTAATTGCTTATATTATCCGACATGTAGTGAAGTTATTGAAAATTCAATTGAAACAAAAGGATTAATAGCTTCTCTACCCTTATTTTTAAAAAGGATTTACATTTGCAATCCAATATACATGAAATTTGGTAAAAATTGGCAATTTTAGAACCATTTGCACTTGCTATAGGATTTTTACTGTCCTATTCCTATGATTTTACTAACTCATATGGTTTTTCAATTGTAGTTTTAACAATAATTATTAACATAGTAATATTTCCACTTACATTAAGACAGACTAGATCTACTAAACGAATGCAGGACATTCAACCAGAACTTAAAAAACTACAAAAACAACATAAAGACGATAAAGAACAATTAAATAAAGCAATCGCTGATTTATATAAAACAAAAGGTATAAACCCACTTGGTTGTGTATTGCCTCTTATAATACAAATGCCTATATGGTTTGCTTTATTTAGGGTTTTAAGAGAACCACTTGTTTTTATACCAAAGGAAGCTGCATTATTTACTCAATTAGGTGATCACTCAAGTGTTTTGTTTTACACTATGGATCTACAAATCCCAGCATCAGAAATAGCAGCATGGATCGATAGAATTCCATATTTAATACTTATATTATTCGTCGTTTTAACAGCTCTATTTCAGCAAAACCAGTTAACTAAAAAATCTGGTAATTCAAACAATCCACAAGCACAGCAGATGCAAATGATCGGAAAAATAATGCCACTATTTTTTGGTTTTATTTCCTGGACTTTGCCATCTGGTTTGGTTGTATATTTCCTAACTGGAAATATATTTAGAATTGGACAACAAGCTTTAATAGTAAAAATAGAAGAGAATCAAAAAACTAAAGAAATAGAAAAAGATCAAAAAGAGGATAACAACACATCAGAAACATCAACCGAAGATAAAGATGAAAAAGATGATCCTCGTAAAAACAGAAAAAAAAGAAGGAGAAAATAATGTCTAATAAATGGGTAGAAGTCGAAGCAAAAACCATTGATGACGCTATAAAAGCAGGGTTAAAAGAACTTAGCCTTGAAGATGCAACTCAAGCAAATATAAACATTTTAAGAGAACCAGAAGGTGGAGTTTTTGGAGTTGGTGGCACAAAAGCATTAGTTCGTATTTCAGTAAGAAATGGTGTACAAAGTAATAACAGAGATGGAAATAGTCGTGGTGGTAATACACGTAACTACAGCCAAAACAAAAGAACACCTAAATCTAACGACAAAAAGAAAACTTACGAAAAAAAACCACGAGTTGAAGCAGATCCAAAAGAACAACTTGAGGTTTCAATTAAATTCTTAGAGGGCTTAATTAAATCATTTGGACTAGAGGGAAACGTAACAGGAGAACTTGATGAACAGAACTTACTTGTAGCTGTAAAAGGTGAGCAAACAGAGGCTTTAGTTGGTGAAAAGGGTAACATAATTCGTTCATTACATGAATTAACGAGAACTGTCATTCAGAGAAAAACAGGTGCTGGGACAAGATTAAGACTAGATGTTGCAGATTATGCAGTTAAAAGAAAAGAAGCTCTAACTATTTATGCTGAAAGATTAACTAAGCAAATTTTAGAAGATCATCAAGAAGTAATGCTTGAACCTATGAACTCGGTTGACAGGAAAACACTTCATGATGCAGTTGCAGATATCGATGGAATTCAATCTTATTCTGAAGGCAGAGAACCATATAGATCCGTTGTTTTTGCTTCTACTGGAGATCAGGGAACTAAAAAAGAAGAAGAATGAACTTTGATCCCCAAATTCCAGATTGGGGTAAAAGTTTTTTAGTTAAAAACTTAGATAATTTAATTACGTACCACAACTGGTTAAAAAATACGGGTATTAAAACTGGATTAATTAGTTCTAAAAACGATCAGTTTATATGGGATGAATTTATTGTCCACTCGCTTTATTTTTATAAAATTATTCTCGATTTGAAACTTTCAAAAAATAATTTATATGATCTTGGTACTGGTGGTGGAATACCAGGTTTACCAGTAGGGATTGTCTCTAATAAAAACATCAATTTAATTGATATTAAACAAAAGAGAATTTATGAATTAGAGCGATTCATATCATCCCAAAAATATAATAATATATATGCCTTAAAAGCTGATGCTCAAAAGTTTATTCAACAGGAAGTTAATTCTATCTTTTTAATGAGATGTTACCTTCCTAAGAATGATCTAATAAAGAAATTAGAAAAACACATGATAAATAACAAAAGTAATACTTTTATTGTCTCTTCCAACTCAAACACAGAAAGACTTTCTCAAGAAGCGTTTCACGTGAAACAAGAAAAATTTCTTGTTAATAAAGATGAATATAGATTTATTGATGTTATAACAGTTAAGTGAAAACAATATCTATAATTTGTCAAAAAGGCGGCGTTGGCAAAACAACCACAGTAGTAAACGTTGCATCAATATTTTCTACTATAGGATATAAAACTTTAATTATTGACCTAGATCCACAAGGAAACGTATCTACATACTTAAATTATGATAAAAATCCTGAAAAAGACTCAAATGCAATCGATTTACTTGAGAAAAAAAACGACATAGTTCCAGGCAAAATAAGTGATAACCTTTATATATTAAGTTCAAATATAAAAATCTCGAAATTTAACGAAGAAAAAATAGTCGGAGGTTCTAAGTTACAACAAGCTTTTAATATGAATAATTTGGAATCCTTTGATCTGATTATCATAGACACACCTCCAACAATGAGTTCACTGGTACAAGAAGCACTTGCAGTTTCTGATTTTTACTTAATACCTGCAAAACCTGAATTTCTAGCTGTTGAAGGTGTGGCACAAGCAATGAATTTTGCAAAACAAGCGATAAAATCAATACAAAATACAAATCCATTATTTTTAGGCGTTTTATTAAACCAGATAGACAAGAGAAGATCAAGCTATTTAGAATTTGTATCAGAATTAGAGTACTTATTGGCAGAAAAATTGTTAACAACAAAAATTTCTCAAACAGCTGAAATTGCTGACGGACCATTTTATGCTAAAACTGTTATAGATTTTAAAGAAGATAGCAAATCAAGAAATGAATATTTTGATTTAGCAAATGAAATACTAAGGAAGGTTGGACTACATGAAGAGATCACTGAGCTCCCTGATAACAGATACTAATGTTAGAGAATTTAACGCGTTAGAAATCGAAACTAAACTAATTAAAGAAAGTACCTCCCAGGCTAGAACAGAGTTTGATGACTCAAAACTAAATGAACTAACTGAATCTATTCGCAAAAATGGAATACTACAACCCTTAATAGTTCAAGAAATAAATGGAAATAAGTATGAATTAATTGCTGGTGAAAGAAGACTACGAGCATCCAAATTAGTTGGTTTAGAAAAAATACCATGTTTAGTTAAAGATGTGAGCTCCAGAGATGCTGCGGTAATTGGTTTAGTTGAAAACATTCAAAGGGCACAATTGAATGCTATTGATGAATCATCAGGCTTTAAGCATCTTGTGGAAACATACAACCTTGAATCTAAAGAGATTGCTCTTTTAGTCGGGAAGAGTAGATCGTATGTATCAAACTCGTTAAGGTTAACTAAACTATCACAAAAAGTTATTTCTTCACTAAAGGCTGATGTTGTAACGATGGGGCAAGTTCGTCCTTTAATAAACTTACCCAGCAATATACAAGAAAAAATCTTAGATGAAATTATATTATTAAAATTATCAAGTAGACAAGTAGAGGAAAAAGTAAGAAATATTAATTCCTCTGAACCGAGTTCAGATGAAACTTCTGTTTATTATAAAAACTATTTTGAAGATAAAACAGGATCAAAAGTTGAAGTACAGAGTAGAAGGGGGAAGTTTAAAGTTATTTTAAACTTTAATTCTTCAGAGGCACTGAGAACATTTGTTGAAAAAATAAATTAATTTTCAAAACTTTTATTCAGACTTCTTAAGATTACCTCTAATACGTCCCCAACCTTATCATATTGGTAATAATTACCAAATAGAACTAATGTCACTGACTTGGTATTTTTCAACAAATTATGTGCTTTTCCTGATTGAGTTATTTTTAATTTATTTCCAACATCCCTAGACATATCTTTACCAAACTTACTTTCAGTAAAACTTCCCTTAAAATATGCGATTGAGTTTTCTTCAGATTTTTTAAATGAAATAAATAGAGTCGGTCGAAGTTTGTTTACATACTTAATAATATTTTCCTCTTCTACATCTACTCCCACTTCAGATGCAAAAGATGCAACTACGTTATTTTTTAGACAGACTTCCTTAGTTGCTTCATAAGTTTCAATCTGTACCGAATAATCTTCTTCATTGGGAAAATCAAAGCATACTGAGTAACCCAGTAAGGATGTATTTAAATTGGGAGCAATAGACTTTATTGCTTCGTTTAATGAAGTATTTAAGTTTGGCCTCATTAACATTCTAATTTCATGAACTGTCCCAAGACCCACATTTCCATCTACTGATAAACCTTTATTTTCTTGAAATTTAATTACAGAAGTCTCAAGACCTATGTTAAAAACTCCATTTATAGGTTCTGAGTAAAAACCAAGTCTAGATAAAAGCTCTTGGAGTTCTTCTACATCAGATCCCCGTAACTCTGGTTCTGAAAAATTCAAGATACGATCTCCTAGTTTATATCCATGATTAATAAGTTCTGACCATAGGTCTTCCTTACTCTTTATTAAATCCAAATTCTTATCATCAATAAAAAGAGAAACAGCAGAAAAAAGCTCACCAGTGTCTGCAGACGAAGCATATCCTGCATAAATTAATTTATTAACAAGGTCATCTAATTCAACAGCTGAAAGACTTTTTAATAGAGAGGCGACATCAAGACTAATTGTCGAGCCACCTTTCAGCGTCTATCGCAGCTTGGCAACCTGTTCCTGCAGCAGTAATTGCTTGTCTATATATAGAGTCTGCAACATCTCCTGCTGCAAAAATACCAGGTACAGAAGTACTGGTATCTGTAGTGAAACCTGTTTTTATATAACCTTTATCATCAAGCTCAAGAAGACCTTCAAGAAAAGAAACATTTGGTGTGTGTCCAATAGCGAGAAAAACTCCATCAATATTCATATCTTCTTCTGTATTTTCTATCAAATTTTTTATTGTTACTGATGAAACCTTTTTATCACCCTTAATTTCAGTAATTTCTTTATTCCAAAGTACATTTATTTGCTCATGGTTTAATACCCTATCTTGCATAATTTTACTTGCTCGGAAAGAATCTCTTCTGTGTACAACATGGACTTTTTTTGCAAACTTAGTTAAAAATAGTGCTTCCTCCATGGCCGAATCACCACCACCGACAACTACCACTTCTAGGTCTTTAAAGAAAAAACCATCACAAGTTGCACAGGCAGATACACCGTATCCCTGTAGTTCTTTTTCACCCTTAACTCCAAGCCACTTTGCAGAAGCGCCAGTACTAAGAATCACTGTTTTAAATTGGTAGGTCTCTTTTGAGGTTTTTAATGAAAATCCATCATCTATTCTTTCAATTGAATCAACGGTTTCAGTCTTTATCTCTGTTCCAAATCTTTGAGCTTGTTTTTTAAAAACCTGCATTAATTCTGGACCCATTATTCCATCTTCGAATCCTGGATAATTTTCTACATCAGTTGTCAACATAAGTTGACCACCAGATTCAAGACCTTCGAATAAAATTGGCTTCAGATTAGCCCTTCCAGCATAAACTCCAGCTGTATATCCAGCTGGGCCCGAACCTATAATTGCTACTTCATGCATTTTTTTTCTTCCTTCTGTAATTGTTTAATGATAAAACTAAAAAAACTATACCTAATGCTGATAAGGCAAATCCTGTTGGATTTACTCCTAAAAGGACACCCAAACCCTGCATAATTTTCAGTACACCCATAAATAAAAAAACTAGTGCTGTCAGAAGCAAAACAATTAGAAGCAAGCCAAGGCTAGCAAAACCCGTAAACCTTTTGACAGGCTTAACTATTAAATCTTTTATAGTTTTAATAAGGCTTTCAAATGTCTCTAAAAATTTATCATCTTCCATAAGGTAATAATAAGCGATATAGGTTTATTCTTGTAAGACTTTATGTTTCACTATTTTGACTACTACTCATAATGACAAGATTATTTTTTTGAACACGGAACCCATTTTTTTTATATAAATTTAAAGCAGACTCATTTGTTTCTTGGGTGTTTAATTTCATACTTAGAAATTTCTTTTCCTTGCTAAATAATAAAACCGATTGAAGTAATTCTTCTCCATAACCTAGCCCCTGATAAGACTTATCCACTCCAATTCTTTGAAGATATGAAAGTTTTCTAGTTTCTCCTAAAATTGCATAGCCTATAAGCTTGTCATTATTTTTTTGAAGGAAAAGATGATTATTTACACAGCTTTTTAAAGTTTCATGAAAAGAGTTAGATGAGTTTCTCCAATAGCGGTCGAATATTTTTTCATCTAGCTTTAACAAATACTGAAAATCAGCTACTTCTAAGTTTTTGTGTGTGATGTTAGTTACACCATCCGTTTTGTCACTGGAGTAATATCTCATAATTTGATCACATACATATAGCTTTTTATAAATACACCAACCTGCTGACTCCCAAGAAGCTATTTGGTTTTCTGAAATCATTGAAGAATGAAAGATTACACCAGTATTATTTGAAATATTTGAGAACTTTTTTAATAAACCGTGCCCCCCGTAAACTTTCTCAAAATATACATATGGGTAGTAGTCGTTCCATTTTCTTGTATAGTAAGATCCGTTAAAAGAGTAATTTAGTTTTTTTTCATTTGTTAAATACATATTTTAAAATCTTTTTATCCTCTTCAAAAGTTAGTAAATTTTTTGCTTCTTCGTAGCCAACAATTGCCAACTCTTCAATCTCACTGTCAGGTTCTTTTTCAAAAGCTTTGATAACTTTCATTTCATAAAACCACACAGTTTTATTAATTACTTCATCAACTAATCTGATTTGATATCTGGATTCAGCAATAGGTTTATCATGATTTAACTCAACCTTGAATCCAGTTTCTTCATAAACTTCTCGAACTGCAGTATCGGTGGGTTTTTCACCTTCTTCTAAGTGTCCTTTTGGAAAGCCCCAAAAACTTTTATCTACGATTCCATCATTTCTTTTATTTTTAACAATAAGTATTAAGTTGTTATAAAAAACAATTCCACCAGCTGCAAAATCTACTTTAGAATTCATACTGTATAGTTTCCAATCTTCTTCTAAGCTATCAATATGGTACCAACAACATTATTAAAAGTTTTAAATGAAAACCCATTTTTGAAGGATGTTGCGACATTTTATAAAAATGCAGGCTATCAGCTCTATTTGGTTGGTGGTGCGGTAAGAGACGGAATACTGGATATTGCAACTAAAGATTTCGACTTTACTACTGACGCGAATGTTGATGAGTCATTGAAACTACTTAAAGAAAATGGATTTCAGACAACTGAAATTGGTAAGGCTTTTGGAACGATAGAGGCATTGTATGAAAATTTTTCTTTACATATAACTACCTTTAGAGAAGATTCTTATGAAGAAACATCACGAAAACCGGATATTATTAGTTCAAACAATTTAGAGAATGACTTAAAACGAAGAGACTTTACAATCAACGCAATTGCCTATGATATTTTAGAGAATAAGTTAATTGATCCCTACGGAGGATTAAAAGATTTATCTCAAGGAGTTATAACAACACCTCTTTCCGCAGATATCTCATTTTCAGATGACCCTTTACGAATGCTTAGAGCTTGTCGATTCATAAGCTCTCACGGATTTTCTCCTGACGCGAATACTTTTGAAGCCATTAAAAAAAATATAGATAGAATCGAGATAGTCAGTAGTGAGCGAGTTAGAGATGAGCTTACGAAACTTTTAATTGGGGACAATCCATCTTTGGGTATAAGAGCATTCGTTGAAAGTGGATTAAGCATCAAAATAATGCCTGAACTTGATGAGCTGAAAATTGAAGTTGATCCAAAACATCACCATAAAGATGTATACGAGCATACTCTTATTGTCGTAGACAGAGTTTTACCAAATATTGTTTCCAGGTTAGGTGCTTTGCTACACGATATTGGAAAACCAAAAACGAAGGGCATAGAAAATGGAAAAGTTCATTTTAGACACCATGAAGTTGTTGGAGCAAGAATGACTAAACAAATTCTAAAGAGATTAAAATTCAGCAAAAAAGAAATACAGGACATATGCTTACTAGTAGAGAATCACTTGCGTCCTCACACTTTTAAAATGGGATGGACAGATTCAGCTGTAAGAAGATATATTGTTGATTCTGGTGAAATGATGGATCAGTTAAATGATTTAGTTCGCGCAGACATAACAACTAAAAATAAAAATAAGTACGAAGAAATTAACAAATATCTTGATGATATGGAATCAAGGATTGCAGA
Organism: Actinomycetota bacterium; assembly: GCA_014239265.1. Taxonomy (GTDB): domain Bacteria; phylum Actinomycetota; class Acidimicrobiia; order Actinomarinales; family Actinomarinaceae; genus Actinomarina. The sequence continues at coordinate 85,569 of JAAZZH010000003.1, read as the reverse complement.
AGTTAAAGAGAAAGAGGAACTTTCTAACTTAAGACCTCCAGTATCTGGTGATGACATAATGAAACTATTTAACTTGAAACCAGGACCCAGTGTTGGAATAATAATGAAAGCTCTTTATGAACAGAGATTGAATGAAGGCGAAGTTTCTAAAGAAGAGGCAATCCAGTTAGCCAAAGATATTTTTAAAAAATTATAATTGTATAAATATGCATTTTAATGTATATTTATACAATGACAAAGTCAACCCTACAAAGGCAAAAAATAATAGCTGACCTGATTGAAAGTGGTAATATCTCATCTCAAAACCAACTTAAGGGTCTGTTGAAGAAAAACAGTCTTTTAATAACTCAAGCAACGCTATCAAGAGACTTAAGTGAGCTGGGGGCTATAAAAAAAAGACAAAAAGATGGTCTATTAGTTTATGTTTTACCAAAAGATCAAGATAATAATGCCCATAGAAAAATTGCTATAAATGCTTTAAACGACTTTGTTCTGGAAGTAGATTCAGTACTAAATCAAGTTGTAGTTAAAACCACCACTGCGGCAGCACAGGTAGTTGCTGAAGCTATTGATAATCTATTTTTAGATAATGTAATAGCTTCATTAGCAGGTGACAACGTAGTTTTAATTATTTCAAGCAGTGAAGAAAAAGCCAAAATAATTTCAAAAAATATCGAAAATGTTCTTGGCTGAGAGTTTTTTTAACACTGAATGTATACAATTTATTTATAAAGACAGAAAAACCCCTTTAAAAGCTGTTTATTACCTTAAAAAAACTCGAAATAAAAATTATATTTAAATAATCTCTACTACTAAAGTAATCTAGTCGAAAGACACACACTAATAAGGAGAATATATGCCGAAGGGCAAAGTAAAATGGTTCAACCAAACCAAGGGCTATGGTTTCATAGCACCTGAAGATGGTGACAAAGATGTGTTTGTTCACATCACCGCAGTACGCAATGCTGGAATGAATAATCTTGAAGAAGATCAAGAGGTTGAATTTGAGATTGTAGAAAAAAATGGCAAAGCTTCAGCAGAAAATCTGAAGTAGAGTTCCAGTTAAACTGGTTTTTAAAAAGGAGCGCTAGTCGCTCCTTTTTCTTTATAAATAGTATTGGCAAAAGAACCTATAGATACATTATCCTTAATGAAGTTATGAATTTATCAAAAAAAGCTAGAGAGAGAATTGCAAAGACTATTAAAAATGGTGCAGTTTTACTCCATGGAAATAAAACTATTTATAGAAACAATGATGCAAACTATCCATTCCGTCAGTTTTCTGATTTTCATTATTTAACAGAGTGGCCAGAACCTGATGCTCACGCAGTAATACTAGTTAACGATTCAATGCCGGAACTCCATATGTTTGTTTTGGATAAAAATGAAGAAATGGAAACATGGGACGGAAAAAGAATTGGGCAACAAGGCGCTGTAGATCTTTATGGAGCAAAGAACGCTTATTCAAATACACAATATAAAAGTGAATTAATAAATCTTCTAAAAGGTTATACAGACATTTATTGTGATTATTCATCAAGTTCTTTTCAAGAAATAGACCAACGGGTTTTAAATCTTGCAGTTCCTTATGACCAAAGGGGAGGAAACTTTAGTAAGGCTAACCTACATTCACTTCAACCAATACTTTCTGAATTAAGGTTAATTAAGCAGGAGGGCGAGTTAGAACTTTTACAAAAAGCATGTGATATAAGTATTGAAGGCCACCTTGCTGCAATGAAGTTTACAAAACCTGGAGCTTATGAATATCAAGTTGCTGCTGAAATGGAAAAGACTTTTTACCACCTCGGAGCAGAGAGACTTGGATATAACTCAATAGTTGCAGGAGGTGACAATTCCTGTATTCTTCACTATGCCACAAACAGAGAAGAACTTGAAGATGGAAAACTCTTATTAATAGATGCTGCTGCAGAGTATGGAATGTACTCATCAGATATTACAAGAACCTTTCCCATAAACGGAAAATATACTCCTGAACAAAAAGCAGTTTATTCAGAAGTGTTGAAAGCTCAAAATTTAGGAATTGAAATGGTGACAACTCAAAACACTATGCAAGATGTTCATAAGGAAACTATCGCTTCCATTGCAGAATCATTAGTCAATTTAGAATTGGTTCCGAATAATACTGAAGATACAATTTCAATGATGCACTACTTTCAATTTTTCATGCACGGTACAGGTCACTGGTTAGGTTTAGATGTTCATGATGCTGGGAGTAATGAGTTGAACAATGAACCAAGAAAGTTTGCCCCAGGTATGGTTACAACAATTGAACCCGGTATTTACATCAGGCCATCAAAACCAGTCATCAAGTTTCCCCTATTAGAACGAGATCCTGAAAAGATAAAAGTAAGAAGAAAAGAAATGGGTATGGAGGCTGCTACAAGGTTGGAGCAAAAAGAAATGAGAGAAGCCAAAACTGTTGAACATAAAATTCCAGAAAGCTTACTAGGTATTGGAGTAAGAATAGAAGATAATATTCTTTGTACTGAAAATAAATCAGTTAACTTAACTGAAGCATTGCCTCGAAGCATAGACGAAATAGAAAATATTTGTAGTTAACTATGGTCTCACCAAAGTTTGTTTATGGTATTTATGAATCACGTCTTCAAAAAGAACTTCTAACAAAACAATTACCTCAGCACATAGGGCTTATTCACGATGGTCACAGAAGATATGCGCGGAGGGAAAAGTTATTAAGCTACGAAGTCTCATACAGAATTGGGATGGTTAGATTCAAAGAATGTGTTTCTTGGTGTGATGAATTAGGAATTAAACATATAACAAGCTGGTTGCTATCCAAAGAAAACCTATCACGACCACAAGAAGAATTAGAGCCATACTACAAGGTTGTAAATGAACTTTTTGAAGAGTTAATCATTGACGATATTGTAGACAACTTTAAAATACAGTTTATTGGCAGTTTTGATCAACTTCCTGATTACCTTCAACAAACTATTCAAAGACTTCAGGAAGTCAGAGGTGGGGGAGAAAAAACTCTAACAATAGCTCTTGGTTACGGTGGTAGGCAAGAAATAGTAGATGCAATTAAAAGTTTGCTTAAAAACAACAAAGATGGAGATATTGATGAGCTAATTGAAAACATGACAGATGAAGATCTTAGAGAGCACCTGTATTCACCAGGAGTTCCTGATATCGACTTAGTTATAAGAACTAGTGGAGAAGCAAGACTTTCAGGTTTTTTGTTATGGCAAAGTGCCTATTCAGAATTTATATTTCAGGATGTTTTTTGGCCAGAGTTTAGAAAAATCGACTTTTTACGTTGTTTGAGGGAATATGTACAGCGCGAAAGAAGATTTGGTAAATAGTTCACCCCCTTCCTTACAATTCAAACAAAGGTAATATAAACATCTATGAATCTAGTTGAACTAATAAATGATCTGAACTTCAATGTACTTTTCCCATTGTTCATAGGATTTAAGTTTCTTCTTGAAACTTATTTAAAACAGAGAAATATTCAATCTATGGATGACAATAAAGAAGCTATACCTGAGCGTTTTATAGGTGTTGTGACAGAAGAAGAATACAAAAAATCAATAAATTACAATACAGAGAGAATTCGATTTTCAATGCTTACAGCCCTTATTTCGGTTGGAGTTTTGTTGTTATTCACTACAGGTGGGCTACTTAATTTTCTAACAAAAATTGTCCAAGAGGTTACTCAGTCAAATGTTGTAGGGATTATTTTACTTGGGTTATTTATTGTTTTAATTGATGAAATAATAGAAATTCCATTAGCCATATACTCTACCTTCTATCTTGAGGAAAAATATGGCTTTAATAAAACAACAACGAAAACATTTATTCAAGACCTAATAAAAAGCCTTTTAATCTCTATTATTTTTTCCTCAGTTCTATATGCTGTTGTAATTTCAATAATTGAACGACTTGGAGATAACTGGTGGATATATGCCTTCGTAGCAGTGTTTTTATTTCAAGCCATAATATTTTACTTATATCCCGTTTTGATTCTTCCACTTTTCAACAAACTAGAGCCAATTACTGATGAGAAATTTAAAGAACCTATTGAGAAACTACTCAACAAAATTAACTTTAAAGCAAAAGGACTTTTTGTTATGGATGGAAGCTTAAGAAGTTCGCATGGAAATGCATTTTTTACGGGATTTGGAAACAACAAGAGAATAGTTTTTTATGACACATTATTAGAAACGATCACTCCAAAAGAAATGGAGTCAATACTCGGACATGAATTAGGTCACTATAAATTAGGACACATTAGAAGAACGCTTATAAGTTCTATTTTCTTTGGTTTTCTTGGTTTTTATATTTTGGGTCAGGTTTTTATGGCCGATCAATTCTTTTATGGACATGGTTTAGATGAAATAACTCTATATTCTAAATTCTTACTATTCTATCTTGTTATCGGCTCATATACTTTTTTTACTAAACCTTTTACCTCCTATATTTCCAGACAAAGAGAATTTGCTGCTGATGATTTTTCAATTGAGTACACAGAGGTTGAAAGTATGATTTCAGGACTTCTTAAGTTGAGTAAGGATAACTCTTCAAACCTAACACCGGATAATTTATATAGCTCTTACTATTATTCACACCCACCAATTGCAGAACGTGTAAAAAGTTTAGAGAGTAAGAAAAAGAATTAAGGAACACTAAGTACGAATAACGCTTGTAAAGTCAGACCGACCGTGATTAATAAGAAAATATACTGTGTTTTATCACTTTGATGATGTCCAAAAAGTTTTATAGCTAAATCATGAGCTAGAATTACACTCAACATATGTCCAGCTAAAGTAACGAATACTTGTATACCCCACAAACCAACCGGAGTTAAGAAATAATTAATTGTAATCTCCTCAACCCCAAATAGATTCCAACCAACACCATAAGGGTCATTCAACCTATAAAGAATTGTCTGGGATTCATACAACAACAAGCTTAAATAGTGGGTTACATGATAAGCAAAAGCTATTGGAAGCATTGTGTGTCCAAATAAAAGTGACACTTTATTTAGATCTTGTTGCTCTCCACTCACCTTCAACGCAAACCAACATGCAAACCGGTATGAGCTTATGATAATTATGTTGATTCCAAAAAATGCAAATGTTGAAAACCCCATATCTAATGTTGAGGAACCAAATAAGTTGTACCAAAAAGTGGTACCTCTCAATCCATCATAAGTAACCGTTCCAATCATTAACAGTATGAAATACTCCATTCCTTTAAAGTTTGAAAGATTGGCTATGTTTTCAAGCATATTTTTATAAACTGGTCGTGAAACAGTAAATCGTAGTTTTGCGTATAAGTGATGAAGTAAATGAAGAGGATCAACCTCAATCGAGGTCTTACCAAGTAAAATTCTTGATCCTGTTGTTACAAGTAGTAGCAAGACAAAGACTGTACCAATGTGAGTAGGATTACCTGGCTTTCTCCATACCAATTCAAACCAGGTCAGTCCTAAAAACAAACCAGAAGCCACCCATACAGTAGATGCTTTTTCTTCAACTGAGGGAAATAGGGATAAAGGATTAAATTTTGCATATATATCACCAAAAATAAGCCCTAGTACTGGAACCCCTATCCATAAAAATACCCAGATAATAAGAGGAGTAATAGATGTTTTAGCTTCCTCATTTCCAATAAAACCTGGAAGGATTAGGAGTGACAAAATAAGTCCACCGAACACTTTTCCCAAAATAGGCAGTTTTTGCTCAACAATCACTTCTTTTTCAATTAGAACAGATTGTTTCCAGGAAATTTTTAAGAAAACAAATGTTAAAACAATAACCAAAGCTGAAACATTTAAAACCGTTTCAAATGGAATTGGTAAATCTCCAACACTTCCTATTCCATGTTGAAAATTATCTAAAGTTAATAATAATTTCATTATTCTTTACTACATATTACATAACGACTAAAATATCATCTATAGGAGTTATTTAAAATGTGTATAGCATGTAATGTAGTTGAACAAACGAGCGTAGAGGTAATGCAAATTGCTGCTCAAACAGACTCTGGAACAACAATTATTGTACCCTTAATGAACAACTTATTTGAAATGCATACTTTTCAAGTAATTGAATCTTTTCTGATACAAGCTTCAATAATAGGATTTCTTCTCTAAAAGTTAATCACAATCCGAACATAAACCAATTAATTCAAGTGTGTGTTCTTTGATTAAATATTTTGATGTCTTGTGAATATTAGTAATTTCATCACTCAGCTGCTTTTCAAATACTTCACTTAAGGTAATATCTTCCACCTCTCCACAATTAGTACAAAATACATGATGATGATGATCGTTTTCACTAAGAGAAAGTTCAACAACTGTCTGATTTTCTGGTGAGGTAAATTCATCTAAAATATTAATCTTTTTTAAGTCATTTAATACCCTATAGAGGGTAGATTTTGCAACCTTATTTTTAAGGGTCGATTGAAGCTCATCGAGAGTAATAGGTCCTTTATTCTCAAGTAGAACCTCTAATACAAAAACCCTTGGATTGGTAATCGAAACATTGTGGTCTGCTAAAATTTTTTCTGAATTTTTCACCATAGAAGAACTATAGTGAATCAATCTAAATAAATAAATGAGAATTATTCTCATTTACTGTTGACAAACTAATAAATGAGACTTAATCTCATTTATTGATATTATTTAAACAAAAAAATTAAGGAAATTTAATGAGAAAAAGACCTATTTACAAAATTGGAGCATTACTCCTATCTGTAATTTTAATTGCTTGTGGTACCGGCACAACAGATGAAGCTACCTCAGATAAAATAAACGTTTTAGTTACTACCCCAATGCTAGGAGATTTTGTTAATGAAATAGGTGGTGAGAATATCAACCTAACTATTTTAATGCCAGCAGAAGTAGACCCACATACTTACGACCCATCACCTCAAGATGCTTCAAAAATTGCTGATGCAGACATAGTATTTTACGTTGGACTTAAATACGAGCCATCAGCACTAATCAAATTAGTTGAAAATACTTCCAACGAAGCAGCCGTGTTGGTTGAAGTTGGAGAAGAAATAAATCCAATCGAGTTCAGTGAAGAAGGACATAAAGGTCACGACGATCATGATGACGAAG
>JAAZZH010000003.1:0-78356 GCA_014239265.1 Actinomycetota bacterium | reverse complement strand
GATGGACATGATGATGAAGAAGGTCACGACGATCATGATGACGAAGATGGACATGATGATGAAGAAGGTCACGACGATCATGATGACGAAGATGGACATGAAGGACATGGTCACGGTTCCGAAGATCCTCACTTTTGGTTTGATCCATTAAGAGTTGCCATTGCAGCCGAATTAATGATAAATCAACTTATAGAGCTTGACCCAAGCAACTCTGAAGCATATAAAACTGCAGGAGAAGCTTACATCAGCGAGTTGAATGAATTAGATTCGACAGTATCTGCATTAATTGAAACAGTGCCTTCTAAAAATAGAAAACTTATAACAACTCATGAGTCTCTTGGTTATCTTGAAGCCAGGTACGGTGTTGAAGTGCTTACTACTATTATTCCAAGCTTAACCTCAGCTGATGAGATTTCACCGGCTCAGTTAGTAGATGTTCTTGATGTTATTGAAGACAATGATGTAAAAGTTATTTTTATTGAGTCTGAAGCACCATCTGTGTATGCAGAAACGATTTCTGCTGAAGCAAATATAAGAACTGTTACAGGTCTATGGGTAGAGACTCTTAGGGAAAATCAATCTTATTCAGACTGGTTAACTGAGAATGTTGAGTTAATTGTAGAAAACTTAGTAGACCTTCCTTAAGATAAGCTCAAGGAAGAAAGCAAAAAAATTACAAATAAAAGTCTAATAATCTCAGATGGTTGTTGCGTACAATATGGTGACGCCCTAGCTCTTGACGATGTTACTTTTTCTATAACTGAAGGAAAACTGGTTGCAGTCGTCGGGCCAAATGGTGGTGGAAAATCTACGTTATTCAATGCTATGGCCGGAATAACACCATTATCACATGGCTCACTAAAAATAAAAGGAATGGATCCTAATGAAGCAAAGAGTTTTATTGGCTATGTACCACAAAATAGCCAAATAAATTGGAACTTCCCCCTTTCTGTTAAACAAGTAGTTGAGATGGGACTAATTACGAAGAATACTTTTAATCCATTTTCAAATCGAAAAAATGATGCGATAGTAGAAGACTCACTTAACAAAGTTGGCTTGATAGAAAAAATCAGTGAAAATATTAATAATTTATCCGGGGGACAGTTACAGAGAGTCTTATTAGCGAGAACATTAACTCAAGGTGCAGATATTTTACTATTAGATGAAGCATTTAGTGCCGTGGACATAGGCGCAGAAGATGATCTTATGAAATTAATTAACGGTATAAAGCAAGATGGAAAGACTATCTTAATTGCTACACATGACATTAATAATGTTGAAAAAAAATTTGATGAAGTTCTATGTTTGAATAGACACTGCTGTGCATTCGGAGATCCTTCAGAGGTATTAACTGAAGATGTTATTCAGGAGATGTATGGTTCCCATACTCAAATACTCAAAGAACATACCCCTGGTAATCATGGTGATCATAATGGGAATTGAAATCCTTACAGACCCTTTAAGATATGATTTTATGGTACGTGCTTTAATCACAGCCCTTCTATCTGGAGTTATGCTTTCAATTCTTGGTTCATTCACTATAAATAAAAATATGGGATTTATGGCTGATGCTATTGCACACTCAACACTTCCTATTATTGCTGTAGGTGTCTTTTTTGGATTCAGCATTTCAGAACTAGGAATCCCTGCAGCCATTGTTATAGCCTTATTTCTTGGGTTTATAATTAAAAACAGCAATATTGGAGAAGATACTTCGATAGGAATTATTTTCTCTTCTTTTTTCGCTTTGGGTTTTGTTTTAATCTCTGTGCTTGAAGTTTCTATAAATTTAGAAGACTTGTTATTCGGTCAAATATTAGCAGTAAGCTCTTTTGACGTTATTGTAATTTTTATTCTGTTTGTAACCGTTCTAGCAATTCTTTTTGTATTCTTTAAACAAATATTATTTTATTCATTTGATCCAATCGGAGCTCAAGTAAGAGATTTGAATGTAACTTTTTTAAATTATCTATTCCTTATAATTTTATCTTTAACCATTGTGGGCTCATTACAAACAGTCGGAATAGTATTAGTTTTAAGTTTGTTATTAATTCCTGCTGCGTCTGCAAAATTGGTTACCAAAACTTTCTTAAGTTCCATAAAAGTCGGAGCAATTTTTGGAGCAGTTTCATCTGTATCAGGTCTGTACTTATCTTATTATTTCAATCTTCCCTCAGGGCCAACTATGTCTTTAGTTGCTTCATCAATATTTATTTTATCTTTTACTGTTAATAAATTTATGCAAAAACCTAAATTAATAAATGAATAAAATAACCAATTTAGCTTTATGAAAAAATACTTTTTATGCTGTTTTATTTTTCTAATTTCCTGCTCCACAACTCAGAATGAAGTTACGATCACAGTAGACGATTCATCCTTTGAAACTGTTACAACCACTGTTCCAGAACTAACATTTGAAAATGACCATGATGATGAAGGACATGACGATCATAAAGAAGAAGGTCACCATGATGAAGAAGCTGAAGTTTTTGTACCAAACGATGTACCAAATGCATTAGAAGTTTTAAATTATAAATTAAGTGAAAAAATTGAAATCCACTTCATTTCAGATGTAGAAAAAGAAATTCATATTCATGGGTATGACATTCATTTTATGGTTTATCCAGATAAGCAAAATGTTTTAGAGCTAGAACTCAAAATTGCTGGAGAGTTTGAGATAGAAGATCATGATGGTGGCTTTGAATTTGCAAGACTTATAGTTTCACCATAAATTAATAAAATTACTTAGACAATCTGCTTAAGTCTTTTATCTGGGTTTCGCCCGGATATTATTTTCAGTGACACTTCAATAAAAAAACCGGGCGGTGCCCGGTTTAACTAAAGAACAACCAACTAGACACTACCTATGTAGGATCCACCAATGCCAGTTGTTTACTTTGTACATACATAGAATTTAAACAACATTGAGTTAAAAAGTAAAGTTAAGGTGGAAAAAAATAACATAATCTTTACAAATATAGATATAACCATCTTTTACCTAATATTGTCTCATGTCAAAAATAATTCAAGCAAATAACCTTACTAAAATTTATGGAGAGAAGGAAACAAGTGTTACTGCTCTTGATAACATTAATATCGAATTTAGAGAAAATGAATTTACGGCAATAATGGGACCATCTGGGTCTGGGAAATCTACACTTCTCCATTGTCTTGCCGGACTAGACAGGCCATCTTCAGGAAAAATATTTCTAAAAGGAAATGATATTGCAACACTAAATGACAAAGAATTAACAAAGATTAGAAGAGACAGCTTTGGTTTTATTTTTCAGGCATTCAATCTTATTCCCACGCTTACTGCAGAAGAAAATATTACACTACCTGCTTCAATAGCAGGGAGACAGCCAGACCTGGAGTGGGTAAAAGAAGTTGTAGAAACTGTAGATATCGCTGACAGGCTTACACATAGACCAAATGAACTTTCGGGAGGACAGCAACAAAGAGTTGCGGCAGCTCGCGCTATGGCAACCAAGCCAGAAGTCATTTTTGCTGATGAACCGTCTGGAAACTTAGATTCAAAATCAAGTAGAGAACTATTAACGTTTATGAAATCTGTTGTTGAAGAACTAAATCAAACAATAGTTATGGTTACACACGATCCCTATGCAGCGTCCTTTGCTGGAAGAGTTGTAATGCTTAAAGATGGAAGAATAGCAAGTGATTTAGAAAAACCAACACAGGAAGAAATTGTTGCAGAGGTTACAGCTTTAACTAACGCATAATGTTTGGATTTACAAAACGCCCCCTCTTCTTAATCGCATGGAAGAATCTTAAAACTTATCCAGTAAGGATATTTTTAACTACTTCCTCAATAATTCTTGGTGTTGCTGTTATCATTGCATCAAATATTTTCTCTGAAAGCAACAAATCGGCTTTTGATAATTTATTTTCTGGAATTTATGAAGGCATAGATCTTGTAGTGCAACCTGTTCAAGAAGATTTTGCACAAGGATTTAGTGGAGATGGTGGCCAAGGACCAATATCTTTTGAAGTAAAGAAAATCCCCGACGAAAGAATTCAAGAAATTAAAGAATTACCAGGAGTTAAGGCAGCCTGGGGAGAGGTCGTTGGCTTTGCACAGTTCATAAAAGTTGTAGACGGAGAAACAGTCTTATTATCAAATGGATTTGCACCGACATTTGGTACTGCATGGGATAGCAGTGAGTATTCAAAACAGTGGACTCTTCTAGAAGGAAAAGCTCCAGTAAATAAAAAAGAAGTTGTAATGGACACGGTTACCGCAGAAAACTTTGAATTTAAGATAGGAGACAAAGTCACAGTATTAGCTGGAGCTACACCTGCAACATTTACAATCGTAGGGATTGCAGACTCAGCTTTTGCTGCTGGGGGTGCTACTTTCGCATTATTTGAATTTAGAACTGCACAACAACTTCTTGACTCAGTCGGAAAAGTTGATTTAATCAATGTTGTTGTTGAAAATAATTTTGACGTTAACGATATAAAAAATAATATTACAGATCTAGATAGTGAAAACCTGAACGTTATCAATGCACAAGAAGCAGCAGCAGAGCAGGCAGACTCCATTAAACAAGGCCTTGACTTCTTTAATACAATCTTGAATGTCTTTGCTGGTATTGCAATTTTCGTCGGTGCTTTTATTATTCAAAATACTTTTAGAATATTATTATTACAAAGAACAAAAGAGTTATCTCTGCTTAGAGCTCTAGGTACGTCAAAACGACAGATATACAGACTTGTTATCTCTGAAGCATTATTCATGTCAGTCATTGGCTCAGGATTAGGTATTGGATTAGGTATTGGTTTAGCAGTAGCTGTAAAAGAAGGATTGCAATATTTTGAATTCGGTCTTCCAGATGGTCCTTTGGTATTGACAACGGAAGCTGCAATTACTGGATTAATTATTGGGGTAACAGTAACGATTTTGTCATCCTTACTTCCTGCAAGAAAAGCCTCACAAGTAAGTCCAATGGAAGCTATCAGAGACAGTGTCTCAACTCCAAGACGAAAATCCCTATTTACTCGATTAATTGTAGGAATAGCTGTTTCTGGACTTGGTTTTACGATGTTATTTGGAGTTCTGTATGACTTTTTAGACCTCCCAACTTTTTCTAGTTTACAACAAGTTGGATTTGGTGCAGGAATTGTATTTGTAGGTATATCAATTATTACTCCTTCAATTACCAAACCTTTCGTTTTTCTTTTTGATAGAATTTATAGACTAATTTTTGGAATATTAGGAAAACTAGCTACTGAGAACTCTAAAAGAACACCAAGAAGAACGGCCTCTACAGCTTCAGCATTAATGATCGGCCTGACTTTAATATCTCTAGCAAATGTAATAACCACTTCATTTAAAGCTCAAGCAGAATCACTTATAAGCGAAGTTATTCTTGCTGATTACCAAGTTGGAGCTGCAAATGTTTTTGCATCACCCGGAATTCCAACCGGACTCGCTGATGAGTTAATTGAACTAGATGAAGTAACCAAGTTATCGAGGACAAGAGCTACAGTTGTGGGTTACAATGACCGACCTTTAATACTTGGAGCTGTTGACGAAACTGTTTTCGATTTGGTTAAAACAGATGATATTGCAGGTAGTCGTAAAGATTTTCTCAAGCAAAATGCACTTGGAATTTTAAGACAAACAGCAGAGAGAGAAGAACTTCAGATAGGTGACGAAGTTCTCTTAACTATCCCAGAAGAGGGACAACTTACTTTTACTGTTTCCTACATTTTTGACTGGACAACTCAGCCCCCGGCTGAATTTTTTGTTCTATTAGAAAATAGCTCATTCTTCAGTGAGGAATCATTAGATACGGAACTTTATTTCAATGTAAATGAAAAATCAGATGCTCTCGAAGAGAAAATAAATGCACTTGTTGCTGAATATCCTGGTGTTGAAATAAGAGACGAAGACGGTCTTGTCGAAGAGGCAAACAATCAGATTCAGCTTTTGTTAAATGTAATTTATGGCTTTTTATCAATTTCAATATTTGTAGCTCTATTTGGCATAACTAATACACTTTCTCTTTCTGTTTATGAAAGAACTAGAGAAATTGGATTGATGAGAGCAATCGGAACTTATAGAAAACAAATTCGAAGAATGATATTTATTGAGTCTTCAATAATTTCTATATTTGGAGCAGCATTAGGAACGGCACTTGGAATATTTTTTGCTTGGAGTTTAATTCAAACATTAGCTGATGATGGATTCACAGTGTTTGCAGTTTCAATTTCACAAACACTTATGTGGATTGGAATTTCCATTGTGGCAGGAGTAGTTGCAGCAATACTCCCAGCGATAAGAGCTTCTAGACAAAATATATTAGAAGCAATCTCTTATGAATAACAAATAAAACATAAGCGTATAAAATTAATACTATGCATGAAAAAAATACCATCGAAATTTTAAGTGAACTTGTTGCGATTGAATCAATAAGTTCTGACCAAGGTCATCAAGAAGATGTGATGAAATCTGCTCAATATGTAGAGAAGTTATTTTTAGAATTAGGACTAGAAACCAAAATAGCTACATCTGGGAATAGTAGACCAGCTGTATTAGCTCAAACGGCAATTGACCCACAGAAAAAAACAGTTTTATTATATGCCCACCACGACGTACAACCTGTCGGTGATATTGACAAATGGAAGACAGAACCATTTACCCCACAAATTATTGATGGAAGACTATATGGCAGAGGTTCTGGAGATAATAAAGCTGGCGTGGTAACACATTATGAAGTAGTAAAAGCTTTAAAAGATAATCTCCCAGTAAACATAAAAGTATTTATCGAAGGAGAAGAGGAAATAGGATCTCCATGTATGGCTGAGTTTCTAGATGAGTATCAAGATGATCTAGAAGCAGATGTGATCATCATTGCAGATTCAGGAAACATTAAAATAGGCACACCAACAGTGACAACCTCTCTAAGGGGACTGGTAGACGGAGTTATTGTTGTTGAACAACCAATGAGAGCAGTTCACTCTGGTCTTGGTGGAGGTGTTGTCCCGGATGCATTTATGGTACTTAGTAAAATAATTGCTTCATTTCACAATGAAAAAGGCGAGCTGCAAATTGAAGGGTTAACCCCAAGCGATATGGAAGTATTAGAACTTGAAGAAAAAGACATAAAGGAAATCTTTGGCTCCAAGGATATTAATTTATTCGAACTAGATAGTATCTCCAAGAGATTGTGGCTTGAGCCAGCTTTAAGCATCTTAGCTATTGATGCGCCTTCAACCGATGAAGCTGTTAATTTACTTATTCCAAATGCTAAAGCTAAGGTAAGTTTGCGATTACCACCTACTGAAAATCCTGAACACGCAATGAAAATGCTTGAAGAACATATTATGAAAAATATTCCATGGGGTGCAAAGGTTAGTTTTGAACCTGAAGCAATGGGTTCAGGCATTGTTGCAGACCCTAATAAAGAATTTACTAAAATATTAGTTAAAAACTTTGAAGAGGTTTGGGAGAACAATGCAGCATATATGGGTGTAGGCGGATCAATACCTTTTGCTAATGACTTTGTAGAAAAGTTCCCTAATGCAGAGTTGGTGCTTGTTGGAGCTGGAGATGAAGAAATGGGTAACGCCCATGCTCCGAATGAAAGTGTTCAAATTGAAGATATTGAAAATCTTATCAAAAGTTTAATAAAGACTTTAAAAGATTTTTCTTAACTCCTTAAAGCTTCCCTCATTAATGGGATTGCTTCCATGGCCTTCATACCTTTATCTGTAATTTTATATTCAACATGAGGAGGAATGGATTTAAAATCTTTTCTTGTTACAAGTTTATTTTCAGTAAGTTGTTTTAAAGTTTCTATTAGCATTTTCTCTGAAATTTCGGGGATTTCTCTCTTGATAGCACTAAATCTCTTAGATTCTTCTAACTTTGACAATACAAGTAGTGGCCATTTCCCACCTAATACTTTCAAAACAGCCCTTATTGGACAATCAGTTTTATACTCAATTCCCATATTCCAATTATACACGAACCTAAAGGTATGTGTACTATAAATTATATACTATAAAAAAAGTGTGTACTATATTTAAAATAGGTGTATGGTTTGCAAGTAACATATAAGGAGAAAATGAAAAATTGGAATTCAATTTTAAGATGGGTCCACTTGTTTTTCGGTGGAGCTATAAATGGCTACTTTTTTTACACAGTAGTTCTTGGGAACACAGCAACTGAAATGATGGTAAGCCTTGTAATGCTTTCAGGTGGTCTAGCATTCTGGACTGGATTAGCAAAATGGCAACTACCAAGAATAAGGAAATGGAGAAAGAAGGTAAACAGTGCCTAAAGAATGTAGATGTGGAAGAAGTACCACCGGATTCTGTCATGGCCTTCACTCTCTAAGTGCAGAACAGTGGGAAGAAAAGAAGAAATCTACTTCTAAAGAATAAAATACAACAAAAGGAATGTTCTAGTATTTTACTAGAATATTCCTTTAGGTACACGGAGAGAAAATGGAAATCGGAATAGATTCATTCGCCAAGAAAACTCAGACGAATGAAGGAGGTAATGTCGTAGATGATGCACATGCAATGTCCGAGCTCATAGAGAGAATAGAACATGCAGATAAAGTAGGTTTAGATGTTTTTGGGATAGGAGAACACCATCGAGAAGAGTTTTTAGATTCTGCGGCACATAATATTCTTTCAGCAGCAGCAGCTAAAACTGAAAATATAAGACTTACAAGTGCAGTAGCTGTTATTAGTGCAATGGATCCAGTTCGACTATTTCAAAACTATGCCACGCTTGATTTAATCTCAAATGGAAGAGCTGAAATCGTAGCTGGTAGAGGTTCTTTCACAGAAGCATTTCCACTTTTTGGCCTTGATTTTGCTGATTATGACAACCTATATGCTGAAAAGTTAAATTTATTATTAAAGATTAGAGATGAAGAACAAGTTACATGGTCAGGTAATTTCCGGCCACCATTAGAGAATCAAACAATATACCCAAGACCATTACAGGAAAGGTTACCTATATGGGTTGGAGTAGGAGGAACACCTGCCTCTTTTGTAAGAGCTGGTGAGTTAGGGTTACCTCTCATGATTGCGGTCATTGGAGGAGAGACACATAGGTTTAGACCTTTGGTCGATCTTTATTATGAGGCTGCAGAAAAAGCCGGGCACAAAAAGTCATCTTTAAAAGTTGGATTACATTCTTTAGGTTTTGTAGCTCACTCAAAAGGAGAAGCAATTGAAAAATACTACCCAGGTTATCGTGTTTGGTTTAATCAGATCGGTAAAGAGCGTGGTTGGCCACCTGTAACCATGGAGAGATTTGAGCAGCAAATAGATGATTTAGGAGCTTATGTTATTGGTAGCCCTCAGGAAGTAGCAGAAAAACTAGTTCGACACAGTGAAGCATTGGGCGGAATCTCACGCTTTACTTTTCAAATTGATAATGCTGGATTAACGCATGAAGATTTAATGGAGACATACTCTCTTATTGGTGAAAAAGTCAAGCCATTGGTAAAGTCAATAATTAACTAAATTTTTAAAATATCTAATAAATCTGTTTAACAATTATTTAACATATTTCTCTGCAAGCAATATAAATTTTTTGTAATCTACCCTTAATAAATAAAAATTAGAGATAGGAAAATTTATGGACACTTTTATGGACGAAATAAAAAATATTAAAATGCTCACGAGAGTCGTAGCTGTTGCAGTGTTGATTAACTTTGTAATAATCGCCCTATTAGTGGGACCTGATGCTGTTGGATTTGATCCAACTTATGGGCCAATTACTGGGATATTAAACTTTGTAATAGCATTCTGTACATCAGGTGTTCTTATGGGAATATATGTTGTATTTGACGTAAAAAAGACTTTTGACCTAGCTCATATGCACAATGTATTATTTGTAGCTGTTTGTGCTCAAATGCTTTTTGCGTTAGGTGCTGTCTTCAATTACAACAGTGTATTCGAAACAGTTTTAGATACTGATACCATTTGGGCAGTTTCAGGATCATTTAATAACACTGTATTTATCCTCTACGGTCTTTACGCATATCTGTTAGTTACACGTGATCACAATAACTTACTAAGCAAGAGAACTCAGAATGTTGGTAAAATTTTTGCTGGAATAATAGTTCCAGTACAAATTCTCACTTTATTTGGACTAGTTCCTCAAGTGGTATTTGCACCTTTATTTGTTTTAGGAGGAGTTATCCTTTACCCACTCTTCATGATTGGAATAGGAGATGCGATAGGTAACTACCAGAAAACAGAAGGATAATTCACCTACACAAGAAAGGTAAAATATGTATTTTAGAATAACCATCCCAGCTTTACAGGATGGAAAAAAAGATGAGGCTGTATCATTTGTTAAAGAAAATGTTATGACATCTTTTGATGACACGCCAGGGCTACTTTCAATGACTGCTGCTATAACTGGGGAAACCTCATTTATTAATATGGCTGCCTGGGAAAGTAAAGAGGCTGTAGAAGCAGTAGCTGAAAAAATTCAAGCAACTTTGGCAGATGCAGCATCTTTCATGGCCGCACCACCGGTAATTTATGAAGGTGATGCAGTGTTTGGAAATGTCTACAAAAGCATAGGCGTAGGTGAAGAAAAACCAAGTTACTTAAGATTAGTTGTGGGTGTCGCTAAAGATACCGATGCAGTCTTAAACTTTTTAAAAGAAAAGGTAGAACCTATTTATGAAGATTCAGATGGTCTTCAAATAACAGGAGCAGTCTTTGATGGTAATAGTGCTATTAGTTGGAACTTTTGGGACTCAAAAGAAGCTATGGATGCCGCAGTAGAGAAACTACAAGCAGCACTAGATAGTGAAGCAGAATCTGATTTATTTGATGGTGAGACGTTAGCATATATGGGACCCGTGTTTGCAGCTAGTCTATTTAGAGATTTTAACGAAGGAGACTCCCCACTATAGAAATGGATGATTACATAATAAAAAGGTTTGACAACCCTGATGAAGTCAGAGAATTCGATAAAGGAAAATACGAAGTCATTAACTTACCCGGCATGACGATAGGTAAAGCTACTTATTACAAAGGGTGGAAATGGTCTGTGGACGTCTCTCCACTCTCAGGCACAGAATTTTGTGAGACGGAACATTTAGGAATGGTTATTTCAGGCACTGCAACAGTTGCAATTGAAGGTGAACCCGTGAGGGAAATTACAGCAGGAGATCTTTTTTATGTTTCACAAAAACCACATGATAGTTGGGTTGTTGGAGATGAAGATTATGTATCAATCCATTTTGCCGGTGCCGAAAAGTATGCCGATTAGTAAAATATAAAACTCAATAGAATACGCTTATATGCCTAGCCAAAGAAGATATGATATTGATGCATTGAGATCTATTGCAATGTTCTTACTTATTTTTTATCACCTTGGAATTTCTTTTACTTCTATTGCTCCATATATCGCATTTGTTCAAAACAAACGAGTCACAGATAGTTTATGGATTATTCTCAGCTTTCTGAACACCTGGAGAATTCCCCTTGTTTTTTTGATAGCTGGAATTGCCCTCCGTTTATCTTTTCAAAAAAGAGGTAAATCTCAAATCTTAAAAGAAAGATTAAAAATGTTGGGGCTTCCTTATATTTTTGGATCGCTTACCTTTGGAGCTGCCTCTGTCGCAATAGCTGCAACTTATTATGAGGGGTGGTCGGATGAATATCTTTGGATAGGCATGTATACAATTTTTGATGGCATTCATCTATGGTTTTTAAAAAATATTCTTTTTTACTGCTTGGTGCTTATTCCTTTACTGAATCTAATTTCAAATAAAGATTCAAAAGTAAATATTATTTCAAAGCTTTTAGACAAACCTGCTGGAGTATTTGTGTTTTCTATCCCAGTAATTTTAGAGGGACATTTGTTCAACAATATAGACTATGCTTCATACGCAAATACCAGTCATGGTTTTGTCTTGGGATTTATATGGTTTTTTATGGGTATTGTCCTTGTTTCTCAGGGTGATAGTTTCTGGAATTCAAATAAAAGAAATTGGAAAATACATCTATTTTTAGGATTTAGTTTGTATTTTTATAGATTAATAAATAGTTTTGAAAGTGGCCTAGCTCTTGATAATCGCTTAATTGCATTTGAGTCATTTAATTTTATACTCGCAATGCTCGGATTGGGCGCGACCTATTTAAATACAAATTCACCTCAGCTCACCTACTACAAGACAGCTGTTTATCCGGTTTATATCGTACACCTACCCGTCCAGATGGCATTAATGTCTTACTTTGCAGGCGTAAATATCCATCCAATTATTAAATTCCCTCTAGTTCTATTCTTAATAGTTTTTTTAAGCTTGACGATTTACCATGCCATTAAAAATATAAAATTTCTGAGACCACTTTTTGGACTTAGAAATAAATAGAGAGCTATTTATGAATAACAGAATCTTGATGAGGATAATCATAACTGCAATATTCATTATTTACTTATTTGTATCCGATGGTTATCTGGCAAGAAGACTCGTTCAGCTACCTGAGCTACTATTAAATAATTTTTAACCTATGGTTGTCTTATGAAATTAACTGATTTTTCAACTGTTCAGTACATTAACCTAATTACCTACAGGCGAGACAACACTCCAGTATCGACAGCTGTTTGGGTTGTTGGGATCGAGGATGCCTTATATGTGACAACAGGTAAGGTCTCCGGAAAAGTTAAGCGAATTAGAAATAATGGGAAAGCAACGATTCACGAAACTAATCAGTCAGGCTCACAAAAACTTTCAGAGGACTTAGACCTCTATGCAACAATTGTTGAAGACCAAGTAGAGAAGCAGAATGGTATAAAAGCAATAACTAAGAAATATGGTCTTATGGCAAAGATGATGATGCGAGGACCTGATGAAGGTAGAGCTATCATCAAGCTAACCAACTCTAAACAACACTAATTTCACAAGAATAATTTATTTGTGAAAAAAAAATCACAAACTTTATTTATTGTGAAGTTATTTAATCAAATTTATAAAAAGTGAGGATGCAAGCAATAAGCATCCAAAAAGTCCAAAATATGCAGTTATCACAGGGTAAAGTCTTTTAGATTCTTCAATTTTGATTACAGAATAGTTTGTAATTGAATAATACAAGAGAACAAAGAAAGAGCTTAGTTTTATTGCTTCAACTACATCAAAATACAATATTCCAACCACTACAACAATAGAGACAAGAATATCTGCAATATAAGCTGAGTTATATTTACTGTGGATACTACTAAGAGAGTTAGGTAGATAGTTATCTCTAGACATGGCAACAACCACTCTGCTTATCCCCGGTATGAGTGCTAGCAGCACGGAAGCTGTTGCAATTGTTGAGGCTATGGAAATTAGAAATGAAAAATTAGAAAATCGTGATATATCAAAAGCAACTTTAAGCGGGGTTAAAGAGTTTTGAATTATGTCCGGATTAATAATTCCCAATGTGACATAAGTAGTTAAGAAGTATATCGATACAGTTATCCCAAGACCCGTAAGAATTGCTTTTGGAATAATTTTTTCTGGATTCTCGACTTCCTCACCAAATGTTGCCAAGCGAGAATAACCAGTAAATGCAAAAAACCAAATACTACTGCTTAAAAGTAATGACTCAAATGTTAATCCTTTTGTAATAGGGATAACAAAATTAAAATTATCTGAAGAAACTACAGAAAAAATGTAGAACAGAAGAATACCCAATACAGAATAGACAAACCATTTTGCAACAGAGGCAGTCTTCGCTGCACCAAAATAACTAACAGTACCAACAATAAAAACTAAAGTTATACCTGCAATCTTGTGTGATGATGGATATAAATAGTGTCCAAAAGTTAAAGCTATAGCAATGGAGCTAATAATTTTACCAATGATAAAAGTTGTACCCGCAATAAGTGAGCTAGAGTTCCCTAAAACTTTTCTGGCATATGCATAGGTACCACCTGTCTTGGGATAGAGTCTTGCGAGCTGTGCAGAAGAGCTAGCATTCGAGAATGCTAAAGTACTAGCAACTAGTAACCCAAACAATAAAGAATAAGAAGAAATAATTGCTGCAGGTGCAATATTTATAAATAAACCGGCACCAATCATTGAACTCAATCCCAAAAAGATTGAGTTGCGCAAGGTTAAAGTTCTTTTAAAGTGTTTCATGCTAGTTATTTGTATTACCATCTAATAATATAGAAAATATAAAAATGTTTGATAAATTAGCACCCGTACCAATAAACAACTCAAAACACAGAAACTTAATGATTTTTTCTATGAGCTGGTTCCTTATAGGAACATGGATTGATGCAAGCGCTCACAGTTACCTCAATGGAGATTTAGAAACTTTTTTTACGCCATGGCATGCTGTGTTGTATTCCGGATATGCGTTTTCTGTACTTTCCACAATGTATATTAAAAATTCAATAAAAGATTACAGAATAGACATTGGTGTTTTGGGTGCAGTTATTTTTGGAATTGGTGGTGGACTCGATTTGCTTTGGCATACCTTTCTTGGAATAGAACAGGGAGTTGAACCATTAGTGTCTCCATCCCACCTAATGCTTTTTCTCGGTGCTTTTTTGATGTTGGCCTACGTATTTGCTTCTAGACCAAATAAAGAAAGCCTAGATACTCCTGCTGTAATTACAGTCGGTGCTGCTTTTAGTTTGATTACATTTATTACACAGTTTCTACACCCTTACCTGAATGTTGGAGAATTCTTTTGGTACGGGATTGAAGAACTTGCAGCAGGTTCATTATTTTTCCAGGCATTACTAGCAAGTCTGATATTCGTTTTCATCATTAGATTTAAACCTACTAAAAATCAAATATTCATGATGTACACCATGTCATTTTTATATCTATCTTTCCACTCTGTACTTGGTGATCTAGAACTTATGGCTGCAAAAATATTTTGGGGAGTATTATTTGGTTATTTAGCTTCTCGAATCACTAATTGGTATTACAACTCAGAAAGTAAACAAAAAATGCAAATAGCTACTTCTCTAGTTGCAGGCTCTTATGGTCTCCTTTTCGTTCTTTACCTATTTGCTGCAAGTATTTACTTTGAGCAAGAGATGGTTTGGAGATTCTATGGTCTAGGGGGACTTGTTACCGTGCCACTACTTTTTGGTTATATGATTGGCGGCTTAGGTGTTAGTCCTGTTACTAAGGAAATTATTAATAATTAAACTAGTAAGTTTTAAGTTCGTCCCCATCCATAAAAGATACATTATTGAATTCTTTTAATCTGAAGAAATGACCTGATGAAATTTTTGTAGATTTCAAAATTGTATGACCCGCATGTCTTGGTAGAAACTGTCTCCACGTCCATGGATACAAAGGCACATTTAAAAAATAAGAAATAAGTACAGACATTGTTCCCGCATGAGAGATAATCATGAGTTTTTCTGTCTCATTCTTTTCAAGATTAAAAAGTCTATCATATCTGCTGTCAATACTGACTATTCCAAGCTCTGAAAGATTTTCACCAAGCTTTGTAATTATATTTTCACTAAAAGTTTTCATATACTCACCATGATTGCTGACCAACCATTCCTCAAAAGACCTACTATTACGCTCAATGAAAAATTCTTCAATTTCTTTATTTGACTTACCAACGAGGTCTACTTCTTCATTGTCTCGCATTTCCTGCAGCCAGTCGTGAACACTAATATCTTCAGCTATACCGGCTTCTTTAAACGGCGCAAGAGTTTGTTGGGCGCGTAAAAGTGGGGATACCCATATTTTATCAACTTCCCCCTTAGTAAAAATACTAGAAGATAGTAGAGCCTGCTTAGTTCCTTTTTCAGTTAAACCAGGATCGAGATTATATTGATCATTTTTTAACCACTCTGGTTGACCATGTCTTATAAGTACAATTTCCATTACAAAAACAATAGCCAAATTGAGTTATTCTGATAGGAAAAGAAATAAAATAATGAACAGAAAACTTTATAGATCACCGCAGAAGATGCTGCCGATACTTCTTACTGGCTTTTCTCTTACTTATGTGTCTATTGATAATATTTTTAATGGCCCTTTTAGGAATTTTTTAAAAAATTATATTTCACTGAATGAATTTGGGTCAAACATCCGTGAGGAAGTTCTATACTATCTCATTTTACTCGTTGGGGGTTTCCAACTCTTTACTGCTGTACAAAGTATTTTTCAGCCAGTTCTTGAAATATCAGAACATAAAATAGCAATGAGAACTTCTGAAAAACTTCTTACAGTTATTAAAGACATACAAGACCTGCAGGAAGCAGTTCTGCATGAAGACTATGTTAAATTTACATTTAATGATGAGACCTATTCTGTATTTGTCGAAAACATTGAGGCAGACGAGTTAGAGAGCCTACTAAATGAATTAAATATCTAAAATGTTCGCGAAAAATAGATTAATGATTTTCTTGCCAAACTCACCATTGTTAGGTAAATTTATTAAACACTAAAGAAAAAGAAGTCGCAAGACCGAAAATGAAATAGTGTAGAAAATCCCGGAGGGTCGCAAGATCAACTGGGATTTTTGCTTTTAGTTGAAGTTTTTCTCAAACAGATAATTATCTACCCACTCACCATTAAGCTGACCAATCTTTTTTCTTATGCCAACTTCTCTAAAACCATGTTTTTCAAAAAAAGCCTTTGAAGCAACATTCTGTGTAAATAGCTGTGCTTGTAAAGTCCAATACCCAGTTTTCAGAGCAGAACGCTCAAGAGTCTCATAGAGGGCTTCCCCAACTAATTGTTTCTGATATTTAGGATCTACATAAATTGAAACTTCACCCACCCCTTCATAAGCACATCTTGATGAAACTTTACTTAATGTTGCCCAACCGAGTAATTCCTCATTTTTGATACATACAAACCCATTCTCTTTATCAACTTTATTTATCCATGTTTGAAATTCAACAGGAGGAGAGGTTTCAAATGTTGCAACACCTGTATCAATTCCAAGTTGATAAATTTCTCTTACCTTAGACCAGTCAGTTTTAGTTACAATCCGTACTTCCATAAGTGAATATTATTCAAATAACTTAAAAAAATATAAGTATTATGTATAAAAGTTCGCGAAAAAAACAAGCTCAATTTTCTTGCCAAACTGACCATTATTAGGTAAATTTATTAAACACTAAAGAAAAAGAAGTCGCAAGACCGAAAATGAAATAGTGTAGAAAATCCCGGAGGGTCGCAAGATCAACTGGGATTTTTGCTTTCTGGACTTAATTTATTTAAAGTTGTAAATATATGATGATTAAGCCCCCTTTAGATAAAGGAAACCCTTTCTTTGGTCACTCTATAAAATTTAACAACAATGCTCTGTCTATGGTCAAAAACCTTCAGGAAAAATATGGAGACATTTTTGAGATCTCTATTTTGCACAAAAGAGTAACCATGTTTATGACCCCTAGTGCTACTAAGCATATTTTTTTAGATGCTGAAGATAATTTTTCATCTAAACATGGTTGGGAGTTTTCTTTAGGGAAAACATTTGAAAATGGTTTGATGTTAAGAGATTTTGATGACCACAGGTTCCATCGTGGCCTACTTCAAGATTCTTTCAGGAGAGATGCTCTCGCTAACTATTTAGAGATTGTACAACCCCTACTCGACACATGGATTGAAGAGCTTCAAGAACGTAAAGCAATTAATCTGTATTCAGCTATGAAGGAGTTGATGTTCAAAATCTCACTTCAATTATTTTTTGATGAAGTTGACACCTCTCGACAAAAAGAATTAGAGAAGTTATTCACAGATGCAATAAAATCTGCAACCTCTGTAGTCAGAGTTCCACTTCCTTTTACAAAATTAAGAAGAGGCCTTAAAGCGAGACAGTCTTTACTGAAGTATTTTGAAAACAAGGCGAAAAATGTAAATACTGAGTCAAATACATTGTTTGCTGAATTAGTTAAAACAAATAAACATGAGGCTGGCTTAAGCAATTATGAGATTGCAGAGCATATGATATTTTTACTTCTTGCTGCACATGACACCACAACCAGTACCTTGACTACTGCTATTCACCACCTTTCTACAGATAAAGCTTTTTATAAAGAGTTAAGAGAGGAAGCAAAAGGGATGTCACTTACTGATACTTCAGATTTAAAAAATGGTATCAAGGGTGAATCTTTATTCTCAGAGACAATGCGAATGTACCCCCCTGTCCCTTTCTCTTTACGATACGTCATGAGAGATACCGTTGTTGACAACTATGAATTAGATGCAGGAACTTATGTAGCTATTGGTCCGTTAGTTTTGCACAATGATGAGCGATATTTTAATAATCCTCAAGAGTGTGATCCAAGGAGATTTTTAAATATAGATGAACCAAATGAGGCTTATTATCCATTTTCTGGAGGAGCACATACATGTATTGGAAAATTCTTTGCTAGTTATTTATTTAAGAATGTCATATATAAGCTGGTTTCTAATATTGAGGAGATTTCATCCACTGAACCGCTAATAATTAATCCGGCACCCATCCCTTTTCCTAAAAAAGACGTAACAATACATATTAATAATTAAATTTACGGAAAAATACAAATGACTCCCCTGTGGCTGTAATTTTTGGTTTATCGTGCCCTGCTTGAATGGTTCAAGACACAAAAGGAAGTCTTACTAATAAGTCTACTGATTATTTATTAAATATTTATATTTCATTAAATTTTCGTATAATAGAATATATATGAAAAAGTCAATAAATATAGGGTTAATACTCTTTCTACTCTTTCAAGCCTGCTCTAGTCCAGAAAATACTTCAGAAATTATAGAAAATCCGCTTCCCACAGACCCTCCAGATTTGGAAAATATGCCTTCTTCACTTCCTCCTGGAGAGGAAAATTTACCAGAGAATGATAAAAAACAAGAAAATCCGCCACCACCTCAAGGAGGAGACAATCCGCCACCACCTCAAGGAGGAGACAATCCACCACCACCTCAAAATGGTGGTGTTGATATAGAAAAAGCTGTAGAAATCTTAAAAGAAGCAGAAGATGAGGTTTTAGAGTGCATCTCTAAGTCATTGCCAACAGAGATTTATCAAAATATAGTCACTGATTTAAACCCAGATAGTTTTGAGTCAGGAATCGTGATTGCATGTTTTGAAGATCCAAGTAGTTCAAACAATGTAGCTCAACCACCTGCAGGAGGAGGCGATAATAATGGTGACGAGGCAACACCTCCCTCAGGGAACTCTAAACAAGATCGTGATGACGAAAAAAACACGGGTTCATGGTATGACTTGAGTATTTATGAATACTCTCCAAGTTACTCTGTTGCTACCTCAAATGGAAAAACTGGCTATGGGTTAAATGAAACAGGAGACATTCTACTTTCCGGGTATGGGTTTGATAATGCAGGAGGTGCTAACAAGTTAAATCACCCTGTCTCAATTTCAGCAAATTATGGAAAGTTAGCCGTTACTGACAGATTTAACAATAGAGTATTAATCTGGAACACTATTCCATCATCAAACACACCGCCAGATTTAGTTTTAGGACAAGCAAATTTTACAACACATAATTCTGGAACTGGTTTAAACAATATGGATTTTCCAGGTCAAGTAATTATTACTCCCGATGGAAAAGTACTAGTAGCGGATTCAGATAATAATAGAGTCCTTGTTTGGACATCTTTTCCTACATCTTCCGGCCAGACTGCTGATTATGCACTCCCAATTACTAACTATGTAAATTTTGGTGACTCGTGGCCTTGGGGTGTTTGGTCAGATGGCACGAAAGTTGTTGTTACAGCAACTGTCGCAAAAGCAGTTTTATTTTGGAACTCTTTTCCAGGTCCATCCACATCGCCAGATGTTGTTTTAACATCGAGTCAAGTTGGTACTCCTAGGTCTATTCTTTCAGATGGTAACTATGTAATGCTTGGTGATGAAAATGCAAATGGTCCATGTATAGGGTCAAACGGAACTCGCTCAACTCATGTTTGGACTTCATGGCCAACATCTTCAAGAGACCCAGATGCCTGTATAGACAACTGGCTCGCAGGCACTATTCATGATTCAAAAATTTATGGTATTGCTGCAGGTGGAGAGACTATGTATTTTTATGATGAACTTTTTACCAGTACGCAAGAGTTACAGGTAAATGTAAAAATAGCTAATCCAGGAGAAGGCCATAGATGGGCTGGCGGAGATGATGGAGGAGCAACAGTTGTAGATGGTAAATTATTTGTTGCTGAATATAATGGAAACCGAATATCTGTTTTTGATACAATTCCTACTTCTCCAACAGAGAAACCAGACTGGGCATTGCTTGCTAATGAACCGACAGACTACCCTTTGATAGACGAATTTATTATTCAAAATCCAATAATTGACTCTAATGGCTCAATGCTTTTTGTCTCATCTGATTTCGATAGATCGCTTTCAATCTGGAAACAGCTTCCTGGAAGTTCTGGTGCTACACCAGATATAGTCATGCGAAGGTTCGATCAACCACCTTGGGACTTAGTTGTTCACGGTAAAGAGATTTATTTAGCAGGCGGTAACAGTGTATTTGGATGGAGCGATATTGAAGATACAATCAACACAGGTAATTACAGTTTTGATTTAAATGAAAAGTCTATTGGCAATATCACATTTCAAGGTGTAAGAGGAATAGCTTATAACGGCAGTTATTTTGCAGTTGCAGATTCAGGCTCGGATACAATTTATATTTGGGAGGGTGTTCCTGAAAAATCTGACAACCCTACATATTCACTTCCAAATCTTACAAACTTAGGAAGAATAGATATGAATGATACACATTTAGCAATTGGTTGTTATCCAGGTGGATCAAGTTTCAAAGTGTTAGAACTTTCTTCTCTAAGTGCACCTTCATACCAAACTGTACCAGGTCAGGACTGCCCGTCAGAAGTAAGCTTCAATGAAAAAGGATTCTTTATCCCAAGCGACGACAAGATTATTGGTTGGAACTCAATTTCAGATGCTTTAGCTGGTAGCTCCCCAACGATGAGCTTTGGAGGAAGAACTGATAAAACAAATATGGGTACAAAGATGGCATCAGGAATTAGTTGGGACGGATATCATTTCTGGGTTGGCGAGTATAAGTTTTCTAATAGGCTTCTAGGCTTTCTGCCTTCAAAATAATCAAATTACTGAAATCGTAATTTTTTCTGAAAAAAGAATTGTATATAATCAAACTAGGTGAAAAAAAATACCAGATCAGTAACCGCAGTAGTAAGTTTTCTTATAGTTGTTGCCTGTGCTGGTGGAGGTGACAGTTCACAACCTGTGTCAGATCAAAGTACTGAAAATGATAAAGCAACCACCCAAAAAGAAACACAAGGTAGTGTGGAGTCTGAAAACACAGACATTAAAAAAACTTCCTCAGATACAGTGTCAATTGAAGACATCGTTAAAGAATTATTAAATGAGTTCCCCCAAGGCATCTTTTTTAATTTACTTGCAAGAGAACAAATTTGTTTAGTAGATAAAGCAGGAGCTGATGTTATTAGACAGATGGAGAAAGATTTTCTTTCAGGAGGGTCAATTCAGGAGCAATACAAAGAATCCTTTAAAGGGTGCAATATACCGCCTCCGCCAGACCCTGGTATGCCAGGAGGTCAGCCGGGAAGTGCAGGCAGTAAACCTCCTTTAGGAGAAAGCAACCAACCCGGTCAAGGAAGTCCAATAATTCAAGAAACTACCTTAAGCTCAATGCACCTTTCTTACCTAGGTTCGATAAGAAGTTTAGAAAATAGTCTAGGAAACATTGCCGATCCATCAATAGTAGAAACTAGTGAAGGGATACTCAGGGTATATTTTAAGAATGGTAATGAACCGCAAGCAGGTATAAGTGGGTACGATAACCTAATTCACTCTGCGGTGTCTAGTGACGGTGGGAGAACATGGGTTGTAGAGTCTGGTGTTCGAGTTCCAGTTAGGTCTCCTATTGAAGCCTTAGTATTTGATGGAAAAGTATCTGCATGGGGTTGGGAGCTTTCATCAACAGGAGACTCTTTAGTTAAGTATGAATCCTCAGATGGAGTAAATTTTCAAAAAGTGGATATTCCAAGGTTTTTACAAGCAGACTGTAAGGATAGTGATGGAAACTCTTTTGGACCGTTAGGAGATCCTACAATTACGCAACTCAATGATGGTTCTTGGATTTTTCATGTTCAAGAGTTAGTGAGTCCTTCAGGTTCCTTCAACAGAAGAGCATGTGTAGCAACTTCAAGTGATGGTCTTACTTGGGGTGTCCAGGTAGATCGTTCTTATGGTGGAGATACAGACGTTACTACAAACCCAGCAATTAAGCTCAATGCAACAGGAGTTGTAGAGTGGATCTGGCCTACATATGATTACATGGAGTATAGAAAAGGACCTGATGGAGTTACTTGGTCTCAAGTAGAGTACCTTCCACCAGGAGGTGACCCTGATTTTCTTGATTTATCTAATGGTCGACAATTGTTGGCATTTGGTAATTTTAGTAGTCGAAAAGGTGGAGTCCTTATTTTCACAGAACGTGTAACGACGAATTACACAATAACCTCACTAAATACTGGACCAACACAAGCTCCAACAAAGAAATGGTTAGTTGAAGGTGCTACCGCTGCAGATATTAAAGTAGTGAATATCTGCCTTGATCTTGATTTAAGCACAGCTCAGGGTGCAAGTGTAGAAATTAAAAATGTAAATAATGCACTGGAAATTACTGTTGTAGATAATAATGAACAGTTTGCCAATCCACAGTGTGTGTATATCCTGGTTGGTTCAGAACAGGTAATGGGATAATTTCTTTCTTTACAACTTATAATTGCTTTATAATATACCCATGAATATTGGTTCACATATACCTTCAAAAAATGCAATTGAGGAGATTAAACTCCGCAAAGGTGATACATT
This sequence comes from Actinomycetota bacterium, assembly GCA_014239265.1. Lineage (GTDB taxonomy): Bacteria > Actinomycetota > Acidimicrobiia > Actinomarinales > Actinomarinaceae > Actinomarina. The sequence goes on along the minus strand of JAAZZH010000003.1, from coordinate 55,520 downwards.
CCAAATATTTGTTTCTAGCCCTCAAATGTGGAAGAGCCCTAAACCCCGTGAAGATATTGATGCATTGCAAGCCTACAAAGGCCCTATATATGTACATGCACCCTACTTAATTAACGTGGCAACACCTAACAATAAAGTAAGACATCCCAGTAGAAAATTACTTAAAGACACATGTAAAGTAGCAGCTTCATTTGGAGCTAAAGCGGTTATCGTTCACGGAGGTTCTGTTGGTGAAGGTGGAGATATTGCAGAGGGATACGATAACTGGAGAAAAGCCATTGAATTTGTAGAAGACACAGGTATGCGAGTATTGGTAGAAAATACTGCTGGAGGAAAAAACTCTGTTGCTCGTTATATGGACTCTATTGAACGACTCTGGGAAGTGATTGGTGACTTGAATGTTGGACTTTGTTTAGATACTTGCCACACATGGGCTGGAGGTATCCCCACAGAAAAAGCAGTAAAAGGATTTAAAAAACTCACTAAACAGATAGACCTGGTTCACTTCAATGACTCTAAAGATGGATTTGAAAGCAGCAGAGATCGACATGAGAATTTAGGTAAAGGTAATATTCCAAAAGCAGAGCTTGAGTACGTTATTAAGAACTGTAAATCAGACATTATTGTTGAAACTCCAGGTGGCGTTGAGGCACAGAAAAAAGATATTGCATGGATAAAGCGTCGTCTTAAAAAATGAATTACTTACCCTCTAATCTTTCATTTAAAGATGGAGTCGCTCACATAGGAGATACTTCATTGCTTGATGTTGGTAAAGAATACGGAACACCATTGTATGTGTACGACTGGGAGCACCTCAAAGATAATATTGATCACTTCTCAAATGCTTTTGGTTCAGAGACTCTTTTTCGATACGCTGCAAAAGCATTTATCTGTAAGGCTCTGGTAAAAGAATTACATGAAAAAGGTTGGGGAGTAGATGTTGTCTCAGGTGGAGAGATGGCAACTGTACAAGCAGTCACGGGGACCTTAGAAAACACGCTATTTAACGGTACATATAAAAGCCTTGAAGAAATTGAGTTTTTCATGCAAAACGAAGGTGGACACATCTCTATTGATAATCGTTATGAGATTCCCATGTTGGAAGCTGCGGCCTCTAAATTAGGCAGACAACAACCAGTTATTATGCGTATCAATTTAGATGTGGGAGCTGAAACACATCCAATGGTACTGACCACAGGATATGACCAACAGTTTGGTATCTCTATTGGTTTTGCTGAAGAGGCCCTGAAACAAATTTATGATGCACCGTCCTTGTTATTTTCAGGCATTCATGTCCATATTGGTAGTCAGATAAAAGATCCTGAACGTTATCAAAAAGCAATGAGTGAGTGTGCAGAGTTTCTCTATAAGCATCGTGCTGCTATTCAAGCAGAAGTTGTCTTTGATGCTGGAGGTGGATTCTTTTCACCCTATGCAGGTGATGAAGTAGACCATGAATTAAAAGTCTATGCTGATGCTATTCATGCTGGTATACAAGAACACTGGCAAGATGATTACAGAGTCATGATTGAGCCGGGAAGAGCATTAGTTAATAATCCTGGCGTTATTCTTTACACTGCTGGTGCACTTAAAGATGATCGTGGAGAGAAACCCTATATTCTTGTTGATGGTGGCATGTCTGATAACCCAAGGCCAGCATTATATGGTAGTGAACACAAACTCTTCAATATCTCTGGTGGAAAAAATGAGGAAGACATGGTGCATGCAGTTTCTGGAAGACACTGTGAAAGTGGTGACTTACTTGTAAAAGAGGCAATGTTACCCAGCGACACTCAGTCAGGTGATATATTAATGTCAACTTCAACTGGTGCATACACCTTTGCTATGGCCAGTAATTACAACAGAGTGCCAAAGTCAGGTGTGGTTGCAGTAACTGAATCTGGTGTGGTTGAGTTAGTGAATAGACAAAGTTTTCAAGATACATTTATTAACGATATCTAAATTTTTTAAATTAATTTTTTACAAGAATATCTATTAGATAATAAACAACGATAATAAATATAAAAACTCTTAATAAATCAATTACAGTTTCTCTGAAAGGCTTTCCGTTTAACATACCAAAATCATAACTCAATTATTGTGTTCTTATGAGATTCAAAACAACTGTTCCTGCAATCCTAGCTGAATTCATAGGAACCTATGCCTTAGTTTTTTTTGGATGTGGCGCCATTATACTTTCAGAGTTAGAAAACCTATCTTCAGCTCTGATACCTATAATTTTTGGACTAACCATAACAATTTTTGTTTACTTGTTGGGTAGATTCTCTGGTGCACACTTTAATCCCGCTGTAACAATTGGATTTTTATTGAATAAAGAAATATCAATTAAAGATTCAGTTTTTTATATTGGAATACAAATCTTAGGTGGAATGCTTGCATCCCAGACGCATGTAGCACTATTTGGAAGAATGCATAGCTTTGGCGTAACGACTCTTTCGGTTGATGTCGGCCAAGGCTTTTTTCTGGAGGCTTTTTGTACTGGTCTTTTGATGTTTGTAATCTTACAAGTAACACGAAAAGAAAATAATATTTATGGAATTGCTATTGGGGGAACAGTATTTATCTCCGCACTATTAATTGGAGAATACACAGGAGGTTCACTAAATCCTGCGAGAAGTATTGGACCTGCTTTAGTAAGTGGCAAGACAAGGGAGATCTACTTTTATGTGTTAGCACCAGTCATAGGAAGCTTAATTTCATCAAAACTATTTACAACCAAATTTTCAAAAAACTCAAAATAAAAATATAAACCTGAGTAATTTACAATTTAAAATATGGGAACATTTTTTCTTGGACTTACATTTATAGTTATATTTCAGTTCGCAGTAGTAGGACTTATTATTGGTGCATTGGCAAGAATCCTTATTCCTGGTCCAAATCCGATGACGTGGGGAAGGACTGCAGTAATAGGTATTACAGGTTCTTTCTTGGGAGGAATAATTGCCAATATTCTTGGAGTGGAAAACCTGTTTTCCACATTAATTCAGATTAGTTCTGCAGCTGCAATCATTGTTTACCTTGAGCGTCGATAATTAACCTTAATTTATACAGAGATAGAATTAGATATATATGGTAAGTTCATCAGCTACAACCGTCCAACAATATTTAAAAGAGTTGGAACCAGAAAAACGCAAAGTCATTAAAACAGTTCGTCAATTGATTAGAAACAACCTTCCAAAAGGCATTAAAGAAACTATGGATTGGGGGATGATAAATTATGAAATACCTTTAAAAGACTATCCAATTACATATAACAAAAAACCACTCAGCGTTATGTCATTAGCGGCACAAAAACAGCACTTTGCCCTATACCTACATGGAGTGTATTGTGATGATGAACTGTTTGCCTCTTTTTCAATAGATGCGATTAAAGAGGTTGGTAAATTAGATATGGGGAAATCATGTTTAAGGTTTAGAAGACTCGCAGATTTTCCGGTAGAAACTGTAACAAAAGTCATTACAACGATTACGCCAAAAGTTTATATAGCGTGCTATGAACGCTTTAAGTAAAAAATAACCTTACTAATTGAAATATTCGTAGTTAACTACTCCATTTATACTAATTCTTGTGAAAGAATCAATAATTTTATCTAAAAAACTTATAGTATTTACTATTTGTTACAACTTATTAGAAGGAGTATTTGCATTATATTTTGGCGTTGAGAGCAACTCCACAACATTACTTAGTTTTGGTTTAGATAGTTTTATTGAAATCTTTGCATCCATAATTGCTATCTGGGGAATTTCTTCAACCAATAAAAAAGTTCATGATCGTGCAGAAAAGTTAATTGCCTATTCTTTTTTAGTATTGATTGTATTTATCCTTGCAAAGTCAGCATTGGATTTTCTAAATACAAATAAACCTGAAGTTTCTATTTATGGAATAATCATCGCCTGTGTATCCATTCTTGTTGAAGGACCATTGGGTTATCGAAAATTAAAACTTGGTAAAGAATTAAATAATAAAGTCATTATTGCTGAGGCAAAGGAGACATTATTTTGCTTAAATCTTTCAGTATTGGTCTTAGTTGGCGTCGGCGTTAATTACTTCTTTGGTCTCTGGTACTTTGATCCAGTTGCTGCGTTATTTATGATTCCATGGTTATTTAAAGAATTTAGAGAGCACAGAAGTTAATCTTTTTTTTGAAGTCGAATTCTTTTGAAGAAAATAATAAAATAAACTCGTTAGTACTAAATTAATGTCATACTTAACAAAATGTTTGATGTAGAGCTTAAGATAAGAACAGTCCCAGAAGTTGTTGAACAGTCTAAACCACAACTCCTTAAAGTTGTTGACAGTTGGTCAATACTAAAACTTGAAGGAATGTGGAAAGGCATGGCCGAGGAATCAGTCGAACTCTCGATTATCTGTGATGTTGATAAATCTAAAGATATTGTAAGAATTATTGCACGAAAAGCTAAACAACTCGGAGAAGACTCAATAATGATAGGAAACTCTTTCCTCTCAGTTAATGAGATTGACTAACTAGCTGTAACTAGTCTTAAACAGGAACCCCAATATATTTATTTAAAAAACTTCCAAACATTTTAAATGATTCTATAGTTTCAGGCATTTCCGCTTCAAGTTGAAATACATGCCACAATTCATCCCATTCTTTGTACTCGTAAGTTACACCATCTCTTTCAAAGACATTTTTTAAGGTTCGAGAATCTGAGAGCAGTAATTCATGAGCACCAACCTGTACCATAATGGGAGGAGAGTTTGTGTAGTCACCCTTTATCGGACATATGTAAGGATTTTCAGAATCTAAGTCTTCATCTTGAACAAAATATCCCGCAAAGCCATCAAGGTTAAAATCACTCCACATCTTTGTAAAAATAGGACCCAGCAATAAGTCTTTGGAACACATCTCGTCATTGTAAGAATCTCCAGTAGCAGCTGGATCAGCCCAAGGCGATATGCAAAAGACTGCACTTGGCAGACTCTTTCCTTCGCTTTTTAGCTTTAAAAGTGTAACAAGGGACATGTTGCCACCTGCAGAATCTCCTCCAAAAGCTATTTGCCCCGGAGAGTATCCTAAGTCATTGATTAATGCTTCAAATGTTTTAACCCCATCTTCAACTTGAGCAGGATAGTAATGTTCTGGAGCGAGTCTGTAATCTGGTATATAGATTGTAAAACCCGTTTCTCTGGCTAAATGAGTCAACATAGGGTAGTAACCCTCTGGACTGCCTACTTGATAGGCACCTCCGTGATAATAAAGTAATATTTTTTCAGGATCTGAATTAGGAGTAGTTATTTTCCATGTTCTAATACCACCAAGAGTGAGTTCTTCCTTGTGAGCGCCATCCGACTTTGGATTGATTTTTCCTATGAGATTAAAATTCAACCTCTGTAATTTAACTTTCCACATTTTTATTTTTTTAGGATCAACTACTAGCAACTTAATAACCGTTCCTAGCTTTGAATATTTCTTTTTTGCTTTTACAGCTTCCTTACTCAACACAAGATTCCCCCTTAGTTGTTCTTATCTTCAACCTATGGAGAAATGCAAAAAATTTCAACCTGAAAGCATGAAAAAATAGTTTTTTTTTGATTCCTTATCTTTTAATAGCTAGGATATCGGTCACTCTTAGACTAAATTTACGCTATGGCCCCAACATCGTTGAAAAACTTAAGAGTATCCGTAATCGTTTCCTCAATAGGGCGGGGAGTGTGATCAAGTTGATCTTTGGATAATTGGCTTGGAATATTTTTATTTTGCACTTTTATTGTATGAATTGAATCAAGAGTGATAGCTCTTGGTGTTTTTGTAATAAATGAAAGTAAATAATACATCGGAAGAGAAAGGTAGATGCTTGCAAATGGAAGAGTTCCTCTTATAAGTTTTCTTCCTAATTCTTGAGACATAACATCGGCCATGTAGACAAAATCCATATAGTTACCTCCAACAATATAATTTTGACCAGAGACTCCCTTCGAAATACAGTTCACTGCTGTTTTACTCAAATCACGAACATCAACATAGTCATATCCAACATTGATACTGAAAGGTCTTTTGCTATTAGCAATTTTTATAAATTCCTGCCCAAACAAACTTGGCTTAAAGTCGTTGGGACCAAAAATTCCTGAAGGGTGGATTATGGATGCATCAAGACCCTTATCGCAATACTCTAAAACAATTCTCTGTGCATCTGCTTTTGATAAATCATAAGGAACAGCATTTTGGTCCACAACAAGTGATCTGTCTTCCAACAGAGGGTCCTCTAATGGTTCACGTATAAACGCATCAACAGAAGAAAAATGAATTAACTTTCTGATACTGTGCTTGAGTGACATTTTACACACATTCTTTGTTCCCTCAACATTTACAGAGCGAATAAGACTTTTATTTTTTCTCTCCAAACTTATAATTGCTGCAGTATGAAAAACTACATCGACTCCCTCAAATGCTTTATCTAAAGTGTCAATATCGGTGACACTGCCTGTAATAAGCTCAACATCATACCCTTCAAAGGCTCGATGATCTCCATCAAAATCTATGCACCGTACCTTATAATCTTGTGCGGTTAGTTCTCTTACTAAGTTAGCTCCAACGTGCCCTGATCCACCCGTAATAAGAGCAATGCTCATTTCATTCCTTTTTTACAACTTCTCTTATTTTAGATTCAGTTAAAATTGATTGGCTATGGATAAAAAAATATATTTACTTTGGTTTGGACAAACAATATCTTGGACAGGTTCAGGTATGTCTTTTTTTGCTATTGGAGTTTGGGTATATGAAACGACAGGAAGAGCTAGTGCCCTTTCTACGATTTTGTTCACTGTTGCAATAGTTGGTGTTGTTACTGGACCCTTTGGAGGAGTGCTCGCAGATAGGTTTCCCAGAAAAAGATTAATAATTATTTTCGATTTAACAATTGCAGTATTGATGTGCATTGTTGGATATCTTGCATTGAATAATATTTTGACACTAACTCTTTTGATACCATTTGCACTTGCTTTTGGAATTTTTGAAATAGCTCACTGGACAACTTGGAGTGCATTCTTGGGGGATGTTGTTAAAAAGAATGAAGTAACAAAAGTATCAGCTTTATTTGAAAGCGCAGAAGCAATTTCTGTTCTAATTGCGCCAATAGGAGGAGCTTTTATTTACGCATTCTTTGGTTTACCAGGAGTAATACTTGTTGACATTATTACGTGTATCTTTGGGATAGCAACTATAACTTTCTTCAAAAGTAAGAAAGTGGAAGTTAAGGATAAATTAAGTTTTAGAAATGTTTATTTTGACTTAGTTGAAGCTTATAGCTGGCTAAAAAAACAAAAAGGCTTACTCGCTTTAGTCTCCATTCTCTCGATAGCTAACTTTTTGTGGGGTTTTACTTCAGTACTGCTACCCCCAATGATTCTGAGCTTTACTGATGCAAGAGGGCTTGGTATTGTTGAGTCGAGTATTGGTTTGGCTTTTCTACTTGGTTCAATTATTTCTTTACGATTGGCTGATAAACTTCAGGGAAATTTAAAGGTTGCTATATATATGGGACTGTTAAGTGGATTAAGTTTAATTTTAGGGTCAATAAGGCCAAGTATATTTCTCTTATGCATTCACGGTATAATCAATGGAGTGAGTGGAACAGTCCAATATACTGTATCTTCTGGAGCATGGCTATCCATTACAACTGAAGATATTAGAGGTAGAGCTTTGGCACTCAGAGGTACGATTGCTCAAATGTTACGTCCTCTAGGGGTTATTATTGCTGGGCCATTAGGAGACTACTTAGAATTCACTTTTTATCCAGAAAATGCAGATATCTTGTCTCCCCTGGTAGGAACCGGACCTGGAAGAGGTTATGCTTTATTATTTTTTATAGTAGGAGTTTTATATGTACTTCTGTGGATTGTAAATTTTAATAACAAAAATCTAAAAAATCTTTCTGGGCAGGTTATAGAAATAACAAAAGATAGTTAGCTGAAAAATTGTTAGTAATTTTCCTTACAGTTATATTTTCCTTAATTTTCCTTTGGAACTTTCCAAATTTTACAGTATTGGTTGCTATTATTGGATTGTTTTTAGCAATCAATTGGTTGTTAAAAAATAATAAGTATTACAGATGAAAAAAACATTAATTTTATTACTTTTAGTATCTTTTTGTGGAGGTTCAGAGGAATCTCTACCATCTTCAGTTGATGAGAAAACACAAACAGTTCAAGAGGAATTTGCTGAAGAAGAAAATCAGGTACTTGAGGAATCAAAATTAGTAAAAGAAGATTCAGTAAATTCAATTTTTTGGGGAGCTACAGATGCTAAGCCGGAAGTATATGCTGCCTCTGACGTTTCACAAGCAACTATTGACATCACTGTTGAGTGGGTTGACAAGGCTATAGGATATTGGGGAAACTATGGACCACTTGAAATTTGGATTGTTGGTTCTGGTCGTGATGAAGTAATATCATTAGACGAAAAATGGTGTGAAGTACGATCTGAAAAAGACCCAACTTGGAATAAAGAATGGGATTGTGCAAACGGAGATCCTTATGGAAGTGGTAATGGCTGGTCTCCATTTTATAGATACATTGATGATGGAGGAGCTGCTGTTAGTTCATATATTAGAGATTATTTAGGATATTACTTTAACGCGCTTGTCATGTCTGCCAAGTATCCAGGTCCTGAAGAAGATGACTATAAAAAAGTAGTTCTTCATGAATACTTCCATGTTTATCAGCACGCAAACCTATCTATTCCAAGTACAGATACAGATGGTGATTGGAGAACTAGTAATCGTAATGTGTATTTCAATGGTGATGAAGTACAGGTTCCATTTTTGATGGAGGGTGGAGCAGAATATATGGCACAGTACTGGTATTCAAAAGAACCAGGAATCGATCCAGGATACCTCAAACAAGAAATGGAGTATAAAGCTCAGACAATTAGTACATACCTCAATGATGGAAGAAGCTTAAGAGAGTTAGGGTATAACGAATCATTCCAAAGCTACGATGTTTTAACTTGGTTTGTCGCTTATTTGGTTCACACCACAAGTGAAGAGACGTTCAGAGTTGACTTTTGGACACAAATTGAAGATCTTGGATTTGAAGAAGCTTTCAAATCTAATTTTGGAAAATCAGCTGATGAGATGATTGCTGAGTTTGATGTTTGGGTTAGTCAGCCTGTTGAAGTTTTACTGGAGATAATTCCCTAACGGAATTTATCAAGCCAGCCTTTTCTCCAAGCAAAAAAAACAACTGCACTCAGAAGTATTCCAGAAAAGAATGGTGGAATCCTTGATAAAAGAGTCACAAAAGCAGAAATTAGTAATAAATAATCAACATATCTCCAAAATTTATTCGACAGACTTGGTATGAGATTAAAATATCTGAAAATAATTAAAACTAATCCAGAGGCTAACAAATAATACATTCCTTTAAGTATAGAATTGAAGGAGTTAAAAAATTATGAAAAAACTAGCAATTGTTACGGGTGCAAACAAAGGTTTAGGGCTCTCTGTTGCTCAGAGATTAGTTCATGATAACTACAAGGTTATTCTTGCTTGTAGGGATAAAACAAAAGGACAACAGGCTGAAAAGTTTTTAGGAGAAAATGCAACATTTATAGAGTTAGATCTCTCAGATTCTATAAGTATAGATAATTTTTCTAATGAAATTTCTCAATCTTATAGCGGAGTGAATGTTTTGTACAATAATGCTGGATTAATTTATCAAGATTTCAATCTTACAGAAGAGGGATTCGAGTCTATGATTGCAGTGAATTATTTTGGCACATACCGACTCACCTTAAAACTTCTAGATAATCTTCTTGAGAACGAGGGAAGGATTGTACAGGTTTCAAGCCTTTCAATGTACCTCGCAAGAAAAATACAACTAGAAAATCTTCACAGAAAGGAAAATTTTTCTTCAAGTACTCGATACAACTTAACCAATTTGTATAGGTCAATGTTTGCTTATGAACTTGAAAAAAGAACTAGTAATAAAGTTTCTGTCGCAATTGCTCATCCAGGTATAACAAAATCAAGACAATCTAGGCCGTATAAAGTTACAAATATAAGGAAATCAGCCTTCACTTATATATCTACAAACATTAACACAGGAACGGAACCCATTCTCAAAGCAATTAACTCAAAACACACATCAGCTAAAAAAACATATGCACCCAGTGTTTTTGGTATTTACGGAAAGCCCGCAACAAAAAAACTTAACAAACTTGTTTATAAAGATGACTTGAGGGAAAAATTATGGAGTTATACGGCAGAAGAGTTAGGCCTAGATTTATAAATCAATACTAACTTTTCTTCATTAACTCAAACTTTTGGTATAACCCCAAACTGAATAGTTATCTAAATTAATTGATCTTTCATTATGTTTATCTAATGCAGCAACAATCTGTGCTCTGTGCTCGCCTGCGTGAAAAATCATCTGAGAGAGAACCTCGGAGACTTTTGCAGTTTGTTCACCTTTTGAAGTTGTGTAGCTAAATTCCCCATCTTCCCTGTTAACATTTTCTATTAAACTTTTATCTATTCTGTTAAGTTCTGCAAGAAGCTCATCTATCATTTCTGAACCTTCAGTGTTTTTTAATTCAAAACGGGAAAAAGGATCACCATTTAATCTCTGCCCATATAAATGTGCAGCTCCTGCGATGTGAATCATGATTGTTTTAACAGTCCACTCAGGATCGACAACATAATAGTCCAGAACTTTATCATCTAATTTTTGCACTTCTTTGTAAATTTCTTGGTTAGCCCATGCCATATGGCTTGCCATTAACTCTAGTGATATCATTTTTCCTCCAATTTTAAAATTCTAACTTCAATTTCTTCTAATTTCGCCATTACTATTTTTAAATCGTCCTGATTTTGTGCGCTTCTAATGTACCTTTCATTTTGCCAGCGCATTCCCCATTTTGTCAGAGGTATTGTAAAAGCTGCAACAGGTAGTAAGATTACCGCTTCACTCCAAGACCCCTGAAGAGAAATTAAGAAAAACAAACCACCAAATAACACATATAAAAAGTACATAATCCACTTTTCAATCTGTTCAGTAAATTTTTTTTCTTTATTTGCTTCTGAATACATAAATTTAGAGTAATAAAACGAATAGAATAAATCTATGAGAATCATTGTTATTTGTACTGGAAACACTTGTAGATCTCAAATTGCGGAGGGCTTACTTAAAAATAAATACCCAGATGCTGAAATTTACTCAGCAGGAACCCATCCTGAAACTCAAGTAAATCCATATGCTGTAAAAGCTATGGCAGAGATTGGCCACGATATTAGTCAGCAGTATCCTAAATTAGTTAATGATTTTATTAATCAGGAATTTGACCATGTGCTCACAGTCTGCGACTCTGCAGAAGAAACTTGTCCAGTTTTTCCGAACGCAAGAAATAGACTTCACAATTCTTTTATTGACCCCAGTAGATCTTCATATGATTCAGATGAACATGCACTGGATGTTTATTTAAATACTGTAAAAGAAATATCAAACTGGATAGACAACCTTAACTTATAACACCTAATCTAATTAGAAGAAGGGGGAGATTTATGAGAAAATTCTTTAAGTGGCTAATAGTCACAATTATTGGCATACAGGCACTAATCATAATTGTAGGAATAGTAATTTTTAGAATGCCTCTTCCAGATCATGAAATCGATGTTACTGGACTTCCCCTTACTGACTTTGTCGAAATCATAAGAGATGAAAGAGGTATACCTCATATATATGGAACAAATGTAGATGATATTCTTTTTGCTCAAGGGTACGTGCACGCACAGGATAGATTTTGGCAACTTGAATTCTGGAGTCACCTAAGTACTGGTCGACTGGCGTCTCTAATTGGGGAACCTGGTGTTGGAGCCGACTTACTTTTTAGGACTTTTGGTTTTCACAAAATCGCACTTGAAGAATACGAAAACTTAGAACCAAAATTTAAACAAGATTTAATTAACTATACAAATGGAGTTAATGCATATATTGAATCACGCCCACAAAATAGATTGAGCCTCGAACATTTTGTCTTACAGTTTATAAACCCTGACTATGTTGTTGGCACATATGAACCCTACTATCCACTAGCTTGGGCAAAGATGATGGCATATGATTTAAATGGCAATTTCACTTCTGAAATAGCAAATTCAAAAACATATAACACCTTGACACCGGAAATTTATAATTTACTAACTCCACCATATCCAGAAAGCCATCCTTACATTGTTGAAGAATGGGAAGGAAAAGGCTCATTTGCTTCCAGTGGAAAAGCAAATGGTTTTCAGCAGATGACACAATCATTTTTTATTAAATATGTAACTAAAAACATGCAAACTAATCAATCATTAGGCTCAAATTCCTGGGTGGTTGATGGGACACTCACAGATACAGGGTTGCCATTATTAGCTAACGACCCACACCTATCGGTGCAATTGCCTGCTATATGGTACGAAAATGGATTACATTGCTTTCCTAAAAATAGAGAATGTGAGCTAGACTCAGCAGGATTTTCATTTGCTGGTTCCCCATATGTAATAATTGGTTATAACAGTGATATTGCTTGGGGTTTCACAAATATGGGTCCAGATGTACAAGACTTATTCATTGAAAAAATTAATCCAAACAACGAAAACCAGTACCAAGTTGATGATGTTTGGATTGATATGGAGAGAACAACTGAGATAATTGAAGTTGCAGGCTCAGAACCAATAGTTATTGAAGTTAGAGAAACACACCATGGACCCGTAGTTTCAGACAGAAGCTTCCCTATAAACCTAATATCAGAAGAGGGAGAAAGCACTTTTAGAGAAGAGGCACGCATCAAGTTACCTAATGATTTTGCAGTTTCTCTTTCTTGGTCGGCACTAGTGCCTGGGGAAACCTTTGTAGGAATTAGAGAATTTAACTATGCATCTAACTGGGAAGAATTTAGAGAAGCGACTAGAAAGTTTCACGTTCCTGCTCAGAATCTGCTGTATGCCGACAGAGATGGAAACATAGCATATCAGTCACCTGGAAAATTACCAATTAGAAAAGAAGGACTTTACGGAGACTTGCCAATTGAAGGTTGGTTTAGTGAAAATGATTGGCAGGGGTTTGTAGTATTTGAAGACCTTCCATATTCTTTGAATCCTTCTTCAGGTTATATCATTACCGCAAATCAATCTGTTCATCCAGATCAGCCATGGCCAAATTATTACGCTAGGGGCTATAGGGCCAAAGCCATTGAGCGAGTAATTAACCAATATATGATAAATAAAATTTCTGTAGATGACATGCAGGCAATGCAAATTGATAACTTTGATTACTCAGCTGCGTATGTTTTACCTTATGTTTTCAATAATGTGTATATTGATTCGCAAGTGTTGACAGAACTAAAAGAATGGGCAATAAGTGACGATAAGTTTGAAATGAATATTGATTCAACAGGAGCGGCCGCTTGGGCGGTATTCTATAAATCTCTTGTTGGGCAAACTTTTGAAGAACTAGTTGTTTTTGATAACGCTGGGAATGAACTATCTTTACAACCAGGTAATTCTGATTCTACTTCTGAAATATTTAGGACATTATTAAAAGATCCAAATCACATTATTTGGGATGATATAAATACACCCGAAAAAGAAAACTTGACCGATATTTTAGAGAGAACTTTAGCTATTTCTGATAAATCAATTATTGAAATTTTTAACTCTACAGATAGTGATGATTGGGAGTGGGGAGAAATACACACTATTACTTATCCTACAAATTTACTTGGGGAAGCCGGAATTCCAATACTCACAAATCTTGTAAATATTGGCCCTGTTTCTTCAAGCGGATCAAACTTTTCTATTAACTCGACAGATTGGGGTTTCGGTGACGATTTCACAATAGGAAGTTATCCTTCTATGAGAATGGTTGTTGACCTTAGTAATTTAGATAATTCACGAACTGTACTTCCATCAGGTCAGTCTGGTCATGTGATGTCTAAATACTATGATGACCAGGTTGATAACTGGATATCGAATGATATGTACACAAATTACTTTTCTCGAGAAATAGTTGAGCTAAATCAAAAAGACCTAATGTATCTCAGACCGTAATCGTTCTTTCGGTTCTAAAAAAATTAAAGAAACTTAAAGTTGCTGCTGCACAAAGTAAATGCCAAACCATGTGTGCCTGTAGCCATGAATCTGGCTCACACCATGGATGGTCTGGAACACCAGTTTCCCAGATTATAAGTGCCCCAAAGAATGAAGCAACACCAATAAAGAACCACGGAGTGTACTTTCTTTTAGTACCTCCTTCTAAATTAGGAATTAATGCTGGAATAAAATATAAAAGCATCTCCCAGTTTTCCTGTAGGTTCTGTAAAGAATCAATGACAGAGCTACCAAATAGCTGTTGAGTTAATAAGACGGTTAAACCAGAAAGTAGTCTCCCATAGATGTTTGGCAATTTCACTAGTACCTCAGTGGCAATCCACAAACCAATACTAAGTTCAAATAAGTCAACACCAACCCCTAATCCGCTATCAAGATACCAATAGCTATAGGCGTAATATGTCAAAAGAGTTGAATATATTATAAAGAATGTCCTTGAAGAAAATTTTGTGAGTTTCTTTAAGTTGTAAATCCACAAAATAAGAACATAAGAAATCATTGACACATTGTCTAACCACGCTCCAAATCTAGTATGAGTTCCATGCATAGCCATTGAAGCTGGACCTAAAAAGGTTGAGGCTGAGGCATAAAGAAGAGCAATCTTAAATGATCCAAATAGAGGGGCATTTCCCTGTGTTGCATCTTTTGAAAGTCTGAAAAACATATACAAGCCTACAACTACAAATCCTAAGTTTCCTAAGGTATTTGCTGGCTCTCTAAAGAATCCACTACTTACACGTTCACACCATCTAGAAATTTCACCAATAGCTTGCTCATTTGGTGCCGCTGGTCCCCATCCGTTATAACCAAAGAATACAAATAGTAAAAATGTAGTGAAAATACTTATTAAAGCAAGTGAGAAAGGATTAAGTTTATTTCTTTGCAGCATTTAATGCGGACTCTAAATCACTTATAAGGTCTTCTGTATTTTCTAATCCCACAGAGATTCGTACAAGATCATCATCAATTGATGCCTCAGTCCCTTCAGCAGAATCATGAGTCATTAGCCTAGGCAATTCGATTAATGATTCAACGCCACCTAAACTTACTGCTAATTTAAAAAGTTCTAAGTTCTCCCAAAATAATTTGAGATTTATATTGTCTTCAACATTGAAACTTAACATTCCACCAAACATGTCCATTTGTTTTTCAGCTATTAAGTAATGAGGATTACTTTGTAGCCCTGGATAAAAAACTTCTTTAATATGTTCAGAGTTTTCTAAGTATTCAGCCAACTTATGGGCATTTGCAGAGTGCATGGCAAGTCTAGGTCCTAACGTATACAAACCTCTTTGGCAGAGATAAGCATCGAATGGTGACATAATCGCACCGCTTGTTTTTTGGTACTCAAATAAGATTTCCCAGACCTTTTCATTATTTGTTGTTACAACACCACCTAGAGTATCACTATGCCCACCTATATATTTTGTCGTTGAATGAAACACAATATCTACACCATGTTCAAGGTGTCTTGTTATAAATGGTGAGGTAAATGTACCATCGGCAACTAAATAGGCATTGCTTTTGTGAACTATCTCTGCATATTTAGAAATATCAAAAATATTTATTCTTGGATTAGAAGGGGATTCAAACCACACCAACTTTGTCTTTTCATTAATTAAAGAGGTTAGCTTTTCTTCATCATAAAGATCACAAAAGTTTACTTCAATACCCCTTTTTGTCATTACCTGTGAAAAAAATCTAGTAGTACCTCCGTATACGTCTCTGGTAATCACAACATTTTCACCAGGTTCGACCAGCTCACCAATTAGTGTTACAGCTGCCATTCCTGAGGCCATTCCAAATGAGTGCATAGATTCAAAATCTTCCACACCTTCGAGAGATGCCATTGTTCTTTCAAAAAGTTCTCTAGTTGGGTTACCACTCCTTCCATAGAAGTATTCATATTCACCAGGTTGAGTGTTTTCAAAGGTTGTCGATAGATGTATTGGTGGCATTACGTCACCCGTTGGAAGCTCAACTCTTTTTTTGGTATGAATAGCTTTGGTATTCATACCGTATTTTTTAGAAGTACCCATAAAAAGAGTTTAAGACTTATTGAGATAATTGGTAGAAAAATACTATTTTTTTGCCTTGTTGAATTAGCGAAAAGCTTTTAGTTTAAATAATATGATTAAAAAAATATACATTGCAGGACCACTTTTTAACGTACATGAAAAAAAATATCTTGAAGAGATAGCAGGAGTTCTTGAAGGAAACGGGTATGATTGTTTTCTTCCACATAGGGACCAAACAGGCATCGATCCTGAAGAGTTAAAGAATAACGAAATGTCTCAATCAACAAAAGATATTATATTCCAAACCGATGTTCAAGCTTTAAATGAATCAGATTTAGTAGTTGCACTTGTGACCGGTCAGGATATAGATTCAGGGACAGCTTCAGAAATAGGATATATGTACGCTAATAACAAACCTGTAATTGCTCTTACAGCAGAGGAGAGAAGATACAGGAACTTATTTACAGCAGGAATGTTTAGCTCAACTGTACAAAATATAGGCGATCTTCTAGAAGAGATAAATAAAATAGACTCTTAAATAGAGACGATAATTTCTTTATACCCTCTTATTCCAAATGCACCTGTACGTTCGGGTTCACTTAGTAACGATATGGTATTTTTGAAAAGATTCGTGAATGAGACTTCTAATTCAAGTCTTGCTAGATGGGCACCTAAGCAGAAGTGGACTCCACCTCCAAAACTTGTGTGACTTAAGTTATCCCTTTGAAAATTGATTTCTTCACCATTTTCAAATGCAAGCTCATCTCTATTTGCTGACCCTAGGAGAATTGCAATTTTCGAATTCTTTTTCAACTTATATCCACCCAAGCTTGTATCTTCTAAAACCCACCTTTGAAAAAATTGGAGAGGGCTATCCCAGCGTATTAATTCTTCTATTATTTTTTTTATTTCGTATCTTTTATCAAGATCTTTTGTATCAATATCATTTTGCCTTAATGCCACAATAGAATTTCCAATTGTGTTTACAGTAGCTTCATGTCCTGCATTTAAAAGAAGTATGACCGTACAGATAATCTGATCTTTAGTTAGTCTTTGATCATTTTCTGTCACCTGTGAAAGCCTAGAAATCATATCATCACCAGGATTTTTTACTTTTTCATCAATTAATTCACTTATGTAGAAATAAAATTCTTTAGCTGCAATTTCAGCTTCCTGTGAGCTTTCATTTGAAACTTCTAGATCGTACATCTTAACAATTTTGTTAGACCAATCTAAAAAATTGTCATATTGTTCCTCAGGAACCCCCAATAATTTACCAATAACAGAAACAGAATATGGCTGTGCATAATCTGCTAACAAGTCAAAACTACTGCCTTTCAAATTGTTTAAAAGCTCACTTGACTTTCCCTCCATAAAAGGTCTCAGCTCTTGAACCTGCCTAGTTGAAAAAGCTTTCGCAACCAATCCTCGAAGATCTCCATGTAACTGACCCTCAAGATTTAAAAGTGAAAATTCTTCTGTTTTCCAAAAGTAGGGGTAATCCCCCCCGCTTTCATTTGTTTTTTTAAAGGTTTGTAAGTCTTCGGGCTCAGATGATGAAAAAGCTTTACTAGTTTGAACACCTTTAACATCTTCAAATCTTGTAACTAGAACTAGATTACTATTTATATCTTTGTGTAAAGGAGAGGACTCCCTTAAAATCTTTAAGTGTGGATAAGGGTTTTTTATAAAATCTGCATCAAGATTTGGAAATTTAATTTCAGGAATATTCATATCATTAAACTATCACTTTTAACAGTAATTTCTACAGATTTCTAAAAAATTTTAGTGACCTTTTATAAATGATTTATTATCATTTCAAACATGACAGAAAAAAAATCAATGCTAGATGGACAAAAACAATATCACATTGGACTTGAGCCAGAAGATGTTGCAGATTTTGTAATTCTGCCGGGAGATCCTGGGAGAGTTGAGTTTATTGCGGGACATTTTGATGACGCAAAAGAAGTTGCTTTTAATAGAGAGTATAAAACATACACAGGCACCTATAAAGGCAGGCCAGTTAGTGTAATGTCCACCGGAATGGGATGTCCATCAACAGCTATAGGTGTTGAGGAGTTAGCAAACATTGGTGTCAAAACAATGATTAGGCTAGGCACATCTGGAGCCATGCAGGAACATACCAGAGTTGGGGATCTAGTAATAGCCAATGGTGCTGTGAGACAGGAAGGAACATCTTTGGAGTATATGCCAATCGAATATCCTGCTGTCGGTTCAGCTGACATGGTTTTCGCGCTAGAACAAGCTGCAAAAGATAAGGGAAGCACTTATCACATAGGCATTGTTCAAACAAAAGACTCTTTTTATGGGCAACATGACCCTGACTCCAAGCCAGTCTCTTATGATTTAAATCAAAAATGGGAAGCTTGGGTACGTGGTGGTGTCCTTTGTTCCGAAATGGAAGTTTCAGCTTTATTCGTAGTAGGAAACTATAGACGAGTTAGAACTGGAGCACTTCTTGTAATATATGGTGATCAATCTAGAAAAGAAGCTCTTAATAAAGACACGTATTTGGACGCTGTTAGTAATGCAACAAATATTATTTTAGAATCAAGCTTAACTATTGATCAATAGAAGTTGTAAATAAAGTCTAGCTATAAGAAGACTGAGTACCTTTTTTTGTAACTGATTGACTAGCTTTTTGTATTGCTTTTTTTATACATTCCTCTGGGGAATTTGATTCTGACAACTCGTATGCAAAGGTTCCAATAAATGAATCACCCGCTCCAGTGGTATCAACTGCGTCCACTGTTGGTGCACTAAAATGATGAGTTTTATCATCACCAACTAAAACAGCTCCTTTTTCACCAAGGGTGACAATTAAATTACAAGGAATTTCTTTCTTGAATCTTAAGAAGTTTTCATCATTAGGTTCCATACTGCTTATTAACTCAAACTCATTTTCATTAGGGATTAGCCAGGTGACATGCTCCAAAAAGTCTTTTTCAAGTTTTCTTGCTGGAGCAGGATTAAAAATTGTCGTGATAGAATTACCTTTTGCAAATTCGAAAACTTGATGATTAACCTCCATAGGAATTTCACACTGGCCAACTAGAACTGAAATGTTTCCAATTTCTGTCATTGAAGATATTGCTTTTTGAGCATCTATTTCATTATTTGCTCCAGGGATAACAATTATTCTATTTTGTCCGGTTGAGTCGACCCAAATAGGGGCAACACCACTAGACCCTCTAACCAGTTGTACGTGATCGGTATTTACATTATTTGCTTGGTAGTTGGTTATCGTCATCTCTTTATAAACATCATCGCCTAAACAAGTAATCATATATACATCAGCTCCAAGCAACCCAGCCATAACAGCTTGATTAGCTCCCTTCCCACCAAAACCCATTTGAAACGAATCTCCAAACAATGTCTCACCGTCTGATGGAATATTTTGGGTATATGCTATTTGATCAATATTTGAACTGCCAATAACACAAATTTTTGAATTCATGTTGAAAGTATATCTTTCAACACTATTTTTGGCTAGTATCATTTGAACTATGAATATTGATTGGGACTCTAAAGTACTTAGCTCATTGAATCCAGTTATTGAGAATCTCCAAACTATAAACCTGAACTTAGATCAGATTATGAATGTGGCTGATTGGATTGCTTACGAAGACTTTCCACCACCAGAGCAAAATATATCTAAAAATAATCCTGATGAGTACATAAGAACAACAATGTTGATTAATACACTTAACTTTGCTTTTACAGATTTTGACAACAGCACTAAATATGAAATCATACGTGAAGGTAAAGTGCTCTCTGATAGTGAAGCAATGTATGTTCAAATTCAGGAGGCTATATCATCTGGAGTACAGCTATATGATGGCAACGTACTTTCAGGTCTAAATGACAAACAGCTTAAAAATATATTTAAGGGCAATATTGAAATGCCAATGATGTCAGAAAGACTAGACATACTCTTGAATGTGGGAGCAAAACTAGCTGCTGACTATGAAGGTGACTGGATTAATTTTATTAATGCTGGACCAAAAAAACTATACGATAATGG
This sequence comes from Actinomycetota bacterium, assembly GCA_014239265.1. GTDB lineage: Bacteria > Actinomycetota > Acidimicrobiia > Actinomarinales > Actinomarinaceae > Actinomarina. The sequence continues at coordinate 35,327 of JAAZZH010000003.1, read as the reverse complement.
GGAAGGACTTATTGAAAGGCTCACTTCAGAATTCCCACGATTTGATGATACTTCTCAATATGATGAAAAATATAATGTCCATTTTTATAAGCTTGCTCAGCTAGCATTTTGGGGCATACATGCCGAACTTTCAGGAACAGGAGATTTCTATATTGAGGATATGCACTCGATGAGTGCTTTTGCTGATTACATTGTTCCGGTTGCTTTAGAGGTCATGAAAATAGTCGAATACTCAGAGGAGTTACGAAACAAAATCACCAATGGCGAAATCATAGACCGAGACTCTCTTGAAGAAATTGAAATAAGGAGTACCAGTTTATATATAACAGCAAAACTGACTGAGGAGATTAATAAGAGAAGGCCTGCTGAAAAATCTATAATCATTCCCCAGCTTGATTACAGGTTATGGAAACAGTATCACGCTACTCATAGACCCCATCATTTAACGATTACGACTATGTACTAAATGAAAAAATTTATCATTGATGCAGATACAGGTTCAGATGATGCAGTAGCTATACTTTTGGCTCTCCTGCATCCCCAGACTGAAGTTTTAGGGATAACAGTTGTTTCAGGGAATGTACCCCTTGCACAAGGGATAACAAATACTCTTTCAACAATCGAAATAGCTGAACAGGATGTAAAAGTTTATGCAGGTGCAGAGAAGCCTTTAGTGCGTGATTATATTGAAATTCATACTCTTGAAGAATTTACAGAACATGTTAAATCTTTAAGTCCAGTATCAGCAAGCGCTCAGTCAGTGCATGGGGTAGATGGAATGGGTGATATTGGGATTGTTTCTAAATCATCAAAATATGAAGAAACAGGAGCTGTAGATTATCTTATTAAAACAATTAACAATAATCCTGGGGAAATAACACTTGTTACACTGGGCCCACTAACCAACATAGCTTTAGCAATAAAGAAAGACCCCTCTATTAGTTCGAAGATTGACCACTGCTATGTCATGGGAGGAACTTCTGATGGAACAGGGAATGTATCCGCCGCCGCTGAGTTTAATATATGGGTTGACCCGGAAGCAGCAAAAATAGTTTTTGACTCAGACCTACAACTCACAATGGTTGGATGGGATAACTCATATAAATACGCAATGCTTAAAGAGGATGAGATTGAACAACTTAGGTCTTTAAACACTAAGTTGGCTGATTTCTCAGTCGATATTCAAAAAGTCCTAATAAATCTTACAAAAGAATGGTATGACTTCTACGGATTTGATTTACCTGATCCAATAACCATGGCTATCGCACTGGATAATTCAATAATTGAGGAATCTCAAGACCTACATGTAATAGTTGATACAAGAGATGGAATCACTAGGGGTCAGACCATAGTAGATTATTTTGATATTGAAGATAAGAATAAAAATGTTCGGGTAATTACAAAATCTAGCAATGATAAATTCATGAATATGCTGTTAGATTTACTAAGTTAATTAACTTTTCTATAGGTATCTTTATTTACATACAACAATGTACTAATGGCTATGGAAGCAACTTATAAAAAATTAATAAGTCTTAATGGCGCTAAAAATTTAATATTTTTTGGAGCACTTGGTCGAGCTCCCTTTTCAATGCTTCAAGTAGGTATGGTTATATTTGGAAATTACAAAACAGGTTCCTACGCAATAGGTGGGGCAATGGCTGCAAGTTTTAGTATCTCAAATGCATTAGTACAACCTGTAAATGGCAGATTGGTAGATAAGCTCGGTCAAAAAAAAATTGTAAGCGTTCTCTTAACTGGGTTTGTAACAGCTTCTTTGTTAATTACTCTTGGTGATTATCAAAGTAAGTTTATATATATTTTTCTTTCAATACTTTTGGGTATCTCTGTTCCAAACATTGGTGCATATACCCGTAGAAATTGGAAAGCTATTACAAAAGAAGAGGATAATCAAAAAGTACAAGCAATTGAGTCTTCAATTGATGAGTTAAATTTTTTAATTGGTCCATCAGTGTTTGCAACCGTATCAAACTATATAAATCCAATAGTCGCTTTGTATATTGCTGCAGTCAGTTCCATTGCTGGAACCATTGGAGTCGTTTTCTTGAACAGTATTGATATTGGAAACATAAAAGAAATGGCTTCTAATAATACTTCTGTATGGTTTTCAAAAAATAAAACAGTACTTCTAGTTTCACTAGTTTTTCTTGGTGCCTGTTTAAGTAGTATCTCGGTATTTGTTGTTGCTAAAGAAGATATCGGGAATATAAAAAACTTAACCGCCTTTTATTATCTTGTTAACGGTTTTACAGCACTAGTTAGTGCATTGCTTTATGGATACTTTTTTAAAAATACGAAGAGTTTAAAAAATTATAATTTTGTATTTTTACTTCTTGCATTGTCAGTTTCCACATTTTATTTTTTTGAAACTAGGAATCTTATTATCTTCTCTGGTTTTCTTTGCGGATTGGGAATAGGCCCTATATTTTTACTTGCAAATAGTTACGTATCAAATGTCACAGAAAGCGGAAAGCTAACTGAGGCATTCTCTTGGTTGGCCAGCTCTGTAGGTTCCGGCATTGCTATTGGGTCGACAGTCACGGGTTATTTTATTGAAGCCTACTCATTAAATACTGCACAAAATCTATTTCTAGTCTTTACCATTATTCCGATATTTCTTCTACCCTTTAATAAAGGGTGGCACAATGACCAATAAAAAGTATTTAGTTTTATTTTTATTTTTTATTTTTTGTACTAGTGTCGAATCTTCTTCAGATACAAAAATTAACAATTGTATTCAACTAGCTGATGAGGTTGAAAGAGTATTTGATGAGATTCAAATTGAAGCTTATGAAAGTGAAATCTACAGGACTTATTCATATGTCGATGCCACAAAGTTAGATTATGTTAATGAAGCTTTAAGGATTAACAAAATTGGTCTTGATGGATTAGATAATGTAATTACTAATTATGTAATCAATAATTCAGAGCTGCAGAGTGTAATTGATGGCTTTTATAACAATTTCTTAGATTCAAAAAATGCTAATACTGCCCTTGAAAAACATTTGATATCTATTGATAATATTTGGACAATTCAAGAGGAGGTTCAGTGGTGGGAGGATAATCAAGAGTACAGCATCAAATACTGGAGAACATCTGATGAATACAGAGATCTCCTATCCTCAAAATCCCAGAACACCCTAACACCCGATCCAGATTTCGTTGTTAGCGAGAGCTACCCTACAGGTATTTTAAGAAAATATTGTGGAAGTTTATAGGTTGTGACTGATACGATAAAGGGCTCTTTATGGATGGTCGGGGGAGTTTTTTGCCTCACCTCAATGGCTGTTGCAGGAAAAGAGATTTCACTCCAAATAGATACTTTTGAAATTTTATTTTATCGAAGTGTAATAGGGGTATCTATTATTTTGTTTTTTCTAGTAAAGAAGAATCAACTGCATGAAATAAATTTAAAGGAAATAAGTACACACTTAAAAAGAAATGTCGCCCATTTTACTGGTCAGAATCTTTGGCTTTATGCACTAGCATCAATAACTCTTGCAGAAGTCACCTCATTAGAATTTACAATGCCAATATGGATAGTTCTATTTTCATATTTAATGCTTAATGAACAAATGGATAAATTTAAAATAATCTCAGTATGTATAGGGTTTATCGGGGTATTGATCACAGTTAGACCAGATATTGAAAGTATCAATCTAGGGTTAATTGCTGCAGCTATTTCTGCAATTGTTTTTGCGTTAACAAATATTTACACAAGACGACTTACAAGAACCGAATCAACTTTAACTATTCTTTTTTTCTTAACTGCAATGCAATTAATATTTGGTCTTATTACATCCCTTCTAGATGGAAGATTAGATATACCAACAACAGAAAATATTGTATGGATTGTAGTAATTGGATTTGCTGGTTTAGGTGCTCACTACTGTATAACAACAGCTTTATCACTTGCACCGCCAACAGTAGTTGCTCCGATTGATTTGTTAAGATTACCAATTGTTGTATTAATAGGAGTTATGTTTTATTCAGAACAAGGTGATATGTTTATCTACCTGGGTGCAGCATTAATTATCTTTGCAAACTTTATAAATTTAAAAAAAGCGAATACTCAATAACCCAGATTTCAAAACTACTTATTTATTTAAAAGAATCTTTTAAATACTTTTGATATCCTTTAATAACATATGAAAAATAAATACTTTATAGATACAGATACTGCATCTGATGATGCTGTCGCATTATTAATGGCCCTCGAGTGGGAGGATGTTGAAGTTTTAGGAATCAGCGTTGTTTCGGGAAACATGTCTGTTGAACAGGGAAGTATAAACGCTAGGTATACCGTTGAGCTTTGTAAGAAAGATGTTCCAGTTTATGTTGGTGCAGATGCGCCCCTTGTAAAAAAAAGAGAACATGCGGATTGGTTTCATGGACCCGATGGAATGGGCAACATGAACTACCCTGCACCAAAACTTCAAGAAACTAATGAAGATTTTATTGAGGTTCTAAATAATCACATTAATCAACATCCCGACGAAATAACTTTAGTTACCCTAGGTCCATTAACAAATGTGGCTAATTTCATAAAAAAATATCCTGATTCTTTTTTAAAACTGAAAAATATCGTAATCATGGGTGGGGCTTCAAATACAGTTGGAAATGTAACTCCGGCAGCTGAATACAACATATGGTGTGACCCTGAAGCCGCAGATATAGTTTTTAAATCGAAGCATCATGATATTGCCATGGTGGGCTGGGAATTATGTAGAGGCGAAGCAAATCTAACTGAAGAGGAAATGGAGCTTGCATATAGCTTTAAGACTGAAAAAGCAGATTTCACAATAGATTGTAATAAACATGCTCTTGATTCAAGCCAAAATTGGTTGGGAGATCCAGGTCTTGGACTACCCGATCCTGTAGCGATGGCAGTAGCATTAAATCCAGCTGTGACAACAAAAGTCTCAAGACACAACGTTCAAGTTGTGATAGATGGACCCGCTAGAGGAATGACTATTGTTGATCAACTACATGTTGGCGAAAGTGAGCCTCATATAGATGAGCATTGGAGCTACACGGAAAGAAATATTAACGTTATTTGGGAAATTGATAGTGACGAGTGGAAAGAAACACTATATAAAACTATTCGTGATTAGTCGTCACCCCAGGTATCTTCAATATATCCTTTTCGTCCGCTAGCCTTTGCGTACATTTCATATCGCATGGCTTGTTTTTTATAGAAATCCTGATGATATTCCTCAGCAATATAAAATTTAGGTGCAGCAGAGATTGCAGTCACTATAGGTTTATCAAATTTTCCTGAATCACCAAGTTCTTTTTTAGAGGTTTCAGCAGCCTGCATTTGATCTTCTCCTACAGTAAAAATTTCAGTTCTATATTGTGAGCCAACATCTGCAAACTGATAATTCAGAGCAGTTGGATCAATATTTCTCCAAAACACCTCAAGAAGCTCTTCGTAAGTGACGACATTTGGATCATATAATATTTCCACAACTTCTGCATGCCCAGTTTCTCCAGTTACGACATCTTCGTAGGTAGGATTTTCCGTTGTGCCACCCATATATCCAGAAGTTGCACCGAGAACTCCGTCTAATGCTTCGAAAGGTGGCTCCATGCACCAAAAACATCCACCGGCAAAATATGCTTTTTGATTTCCAGTATCAGTTGATTTTTCATTTTCAGTTGTCATAATTATCTCTTTCTCAGCAGTTTCTAATGTTGCTGTGCATGATATCAATATTAATAAGAGTGCGAATTTTAAAAACTTCATATTATGAATGTTATTGCATAATAATTAGAATCGTAAACTACAAAAAATGATATATATCTCAGTTATTAAATTAAGAGTTGCTTAATTATGTAAAAATAATAAAATTATATTAATCCTTCGACTTTTAAAGCGGAGAGAGGAAAAATGAAAAAAACAGTACCTTATATTGTAAATTTAAAAAACAATCAGAATATCTCAATGGTTACGGCCTATGATTACCCCTCAGCAAAAGCTGCTTCCGAAGCAGATATTGATGTTATTTTAATTGGAGATTCTCTTGCTCAAGTAGTCTTGGGTCACGAAGACACGCTTTCAGTTACAGTTGAAGAAATGCTACATCATGTAAAGGCAGTGAGTAATGCAAAGCCAAATTCACTCGTAGTGGCTGACATGCCTTATATGTCCTATCACATAGGAGCAGAAGACACCTTAAGGAATGCAGCAAAGTTTATACAAATAGGAAAAGCTGATGCTGTAAAAGTTGAAGGTGGGTCAAAAAGAAAAGACACCATAGAGGCCTTAGTAAATGCAGAAATACCAGTAATGGGTCATCTAGGACTTACTCCCCAGTCCAAAAACATGATGGGTGGCTACAAGGTACAGGGTAAAACACTCGAGTTGGCTAAGAAATTATTTGAAGATGCCCTCCTTCTACAAGAACTAGGTTGCTTTTCAATGGTACTTGAGGGTGTACCCTCTATAGTTGCTGAATCAATTTCTGATGCAATTACCATACCAACAATTGGTATAGGTGCTGGTAAATTCACAGATGGACAGGTACTTGTACTTCACGATATTTTGGGAATGAAGTCAAAGGAATATGTAGATGCTAAATTTGTTAAAAGATATTCAAAGCAATATGAAGACACTGTTGAGGCACTTAAGAATTATAAATCTGAGGTCCAAAATAATGAATTTCCAACTGAAGATCATTCTTATGCCATGGGAGCAGATTTACAAGAATCCCTAGAAGAATGGAAAAAAGAAATTAAAAAAATTCTGTCATAAGCTATTTCTAGTATTAAATTATAAGGTACCTGCTTCAAAAGAAGCCACGTACAAGTGTCCATAGGAGAGAAAATGACTAAATATGACTTGGTCTCAATCGTAAGACCTACAGCAGACGACAGTCTTGTTGAAGAAATTCACAATAATATTACTGAAATAATTACTACCAATGGTGGTTCAATTTCAGAGCAAGGTGTTTGGCAAAAAAGAAAACTTGCTTATCAAATAGAAACTTTTAATGAAGGTATCTATTCTATAACAACCTTTGAAGCACCTCCAACAGTGCCAAGTGAACTTGATAGAGTGCTAAAAATATCTGATGATGTGATTAGACACAAAGTCTTAAAGATGGAAAGCTAGAGGTATAAACATGGTAGATAATACAGTAACAATAGTTGGAACCATAACAATGGATCCTGAACTAAGAACAACAAATTCGGGAATGTCAGTCCTTGATATCAACTTTGCAGGACCTAAAAAACGAAGATTTACGGATGGTGAATGGGTAAATGTTGATGATGACCCACAATACTTCAGCGGTGTAGTTTTTGGACAACAAGCTGAAAATGTAAGTTCATCTTTAACAAAAGGTATGAGAGTAATAATTGTTGGAAAACTTAATTATTCAACTTGGGAAGATCAGCAAGGTGGAAATCGATCAAAAGTCTCCATTGTGATTGATGAAATCGGACCAGCTCTAAAGTGGGCAACAGCAAGTGTAGATTCAGGCTCTTCAGGATCTTCAGATATGCCAAAAGCTAGAGATAATTTTGAAGAGAACGAAGCACCATTTTAGGAGGTATGTAAATGGGACAAGCACAAGGTCAAAAAAGAGCTCCAAAGTTTAAGGCTTCAAAATATGAGGCACCGAAACCAAGAAGAGTAACAAAAGAACAAATTTCAAGAGCTACATATAAAGATGTAAAGCTATTAGAAAAATTCGTATCAGACAGAGGTAAAATAAGATCAAGTTTGATTACAGGAATTACAAAACAGGAACAAGCTAAAGTAGCACGTCTTGTTAAAGTTGCAAGAGAACTTGCGCTACTTCCATATGTAACAACAAGTACTTACAAACAATCTTATAACAGACGATGAAGTTAATACTTAAACAAGACATATCCAAGTTAGGTCGCAAGGGCGATATTATAAATGTTGCTAAAGGTTATGCTCGCAACTACTTAATACCAAAAAATATGGCTATGGTAGCTACAGCAAAAAATGTAACAATTGCTGAGAGAATGCAAGAAAAGAGACAGGCAGTACTTGAAGAAAGCAGCCAACTAGCTGATTCTATTCAGCAAGCACTAGCAGATGCACATTTAGTTATAGCTCAAAACTCAACTGATGAAGGAACATTATATGCGGCTGTAACTAATGCTCAAATAATTGAATCAATTGAAAAATTTTCAACATTTAAATTAGAAGAAAATCAGGTTATTGTAGAAAATCAGGTAAAAGAGATTGGTTTACATACAGTCAAAATACAACTAAGTTTAGATGTCAATTTTGACGTAACTTTGGAAATAGTTCCTGAAACAAAATAATGGCTGGACCAGAAGCAGTTTCATCCAGTGACTCATTTGGAGTTCAAAAAGCTCCACCAAGTAGTATTGAAGCAGAAGAAGCTCTTTTAGGTAGCGCACTTTTATCAAGGGATGCCTCAAATAGACTAATGGAGGCAATAAAGCCCGGAGATTTCTATAGCCCAAATAATGAAAAAATATTTGAGGCTATGAAGGAATTATTTGATTCTGGAAAACCTATCGACAGTGTGACGGTTTCTGAAGTCGTATTCAAAAATAAGAATACGACAAGTTTAAATGCTTCATATATTGCCCGTTTGGTTGAAAATGTTCCCAGTTCAGCAAACTTTGAAAGATATATTGAAATTGTACTAGAACACTCGAATAGAAGAAAGTTACTAAAAGCCAGTGGAAGAATCGAACTGCTTGCATACACCTTAGATAAAGACATCTCTTCAGTTATGGATGAAGCAGAGCAATCAATATTTAATGCCTCAGATGATGCTATTGGTGACGGTTTAATTGGTGTTGCAGATTTTCTAAATGAAGCAATCGAGCAGATCGAGGAAATTGAAAATCAAGGTACCGGACTTTCGGGTTTACCAACCCACTTCGTTGATCTAGATAACACCTTAGCTGGATTACAAGATGGTAACTTAATCATTATTGCTGCTCGACCAAGCATGGGTAAATCATCTCTAGCACTTAATATTGCAACTAATGCTGCGAAAGAAAATAAAACAGTTGCTTTTTTCTCTCTTGAAATGACAAAAGAAGAATTAGTTCAAAGAGTTTTATTCTCAGAAGCAAAAGTAGCCTCCGGAGATGCAAGAAAAGGTCAACTTGGTCCAGAAAAATGGTCAAGAGTTGTCGAAGCTGCATCGAAAGTAAACACAATGCCACTGTATTTTGATGATGCTTCCGTCATTACTGTTACAGACATTAGAGCAAAATCTAGAAGGCTAAAAGCATCTAAGAAACTAGACTTAATAGTCGTTGACTACATTCAGCTAATGCAAGGCAATTCCGGCGACAATAGACAACAAGAAATTGCTGAAATCAGCAGAAATTTAAAAGGTTTAGCAAGAGAATTAAAAGTACCAATAATTGCCCTTTCTCAGCTAAACAGGGCAGCAGAAGCTAGAGAAGACAAGAGACCAAGACTAGGAGATTTAAGAGAGTCTGGTGCAATTGAGCAAGATGCCGACATTGTAATGATGATTTATCGAGATGATTATTATAATCCTGCGACTGAAAAACCAGGTGTTGCAGAAATTAATATTGTTAAAAACAGATCAGGTTCAACTGGTAAAGTTGACCTCTATTTCAGCAAGGAATATACTCAATTTACAAATTACTCAAATCAATCTGAGTAAATGAAACCGACAACAAAAGCCTATTCGGGAATAATTTTATTAGCTATTTCTTGGGGAACAATTCCATTAATAATACGGACATCTGATATTACCTCTATATCTCTTGTCGGAATACGAACATTTCTAGGAACATTTTTCCTCGCTACTTTATTGTTAAGAAAAAATCTCAATATAAAAGAGCTCATTAAACCAGGATTAATCTTAGGACCACTTCTTGCGATTCATTGGGTGACAATGTTTGAGTCAATTGAATTAAACTCTATTGCAGTCGGCATAGGATTAGTTTTTTCGTACCCTCTTTTTGTTTTACTATTTGAATTCTTACGTGGGAATAAACCAAAAAGTTATCAAGTTTTTCTAATTTCTATCGGCTTTATTGGTCTGTATTTTCTTTTAGATATTTCAAATATTATTTCGCTGGAGGGAATTTTTTATGGACTAATAAGTGCTATTAGTTTGTCTTTGATAATAATTATTGGGGAAAAATTTAGTTCACAACTAGGAGGACTAAAAGTGGCTTTTTCTCAGCTGTTAGTTGCTTCTATTATTCTTATTAAGTTTACTTATGAATCAAGAGAGTGGTTGATTGAAAATTTTGCAGTCAGTATTTTTCTTGGATTCTTTTTGACAGGTGTAGGCCTTACAACCTATTGGTACGTTGTAAAAGTAATTAAACCTATAGCTGTCAGCACAATTTCTTATTTAGAACCAGTTACGGGGGTTATCTTGGGAGCTTTTTTACTTAATGAGAACTTATCCTCTAAACAGTTAGTAGGCTTTATTTTAGTTTTATTAGTAGGTATTGGTCAAATCTACTTTGACTTCAGGATTAATTCAGCCTCAAAAGTTTGATAATCTTTATAGGAGTGGTTGTTTAACTTTAAGTATTTTTCAAAATCCCATGAAGAGTAATCATCAAAGTATTCAATGATTGAACGGCCACTTGCCTTAATCGGAGTTGAAAGTCTCTGATAGTTTTCCCTATTGAGATGACTGACCACTTTACCTGTAGAGTCAATCTTTTTTAAAGCGTTGGTTACCTTTTGTGTTGTAATAGAGTAATTTGACTTTAGTATATTCTCCAGTGAGATGGAAAGAGTAGGTTCATCGGTTGCGAGTGTATCAACAACGATACAAGTATTGTTGTTGACCAAATCTTTTATGTCTAGAAAACTACCGAACATCTCTTGCTCAGATAGAACGAGCCCTTTTTCTTCAGAGTATTCAATCCAACCATATGTTGGCATCTCTTTGAAATTTAGAAGTAAATATTTCATATATTAAAAATAATGTGATTTTGAAGTAATCCAACATTGCAAAAACCTTTTTTTCCGTGTAACTTGATGAAATAATGAAAAGTGTTAACGGAAATGGTGTATCTATAGGAAGTTGTATTGGAAATGCCTTCGTTTATCAAAATAAGATTGACCTTAACGCAGAGAGTAAAATTGCATTTAATGAGGCAGTTAAAAAACTTACTTCAAAATTTCAGTCACAGATTGAAGATTTTAAAAATAATAACAGAAATGAAGAAGCCGAAGTATTAGATGCCTATATTTTAATTCTTAAAGACCCAGAAATCACAGGACAAATTACAGCTGAAAATCAATCATCAGTAAAAGAAATTTATAATATCTTCGACTCTAGTTCAAATATATTAGCAAGCATGGAAGATGAGTATTTCAAACAAAGAGCGGAAGACATAATTTCAGTTGGTAAACATTTAATAAATACAATGCAGGAGAAAGAGATAAAAGTTGAACTAAAAGAAAACTCTGTTTTAGTCGCAGATGACTTAACACCTGCGGATACATCCTCAATGAATATGGCAAACGTTACTGGCATTATCCTTAGAGATGGTGGCCCAACTTCTCATGCAGTTATTGTTGCAAAAAACTTGGGCATCCCATGTGTTATTGGTGTTGGAGAAAGCATAGAAGAGATAAAGAATGATGACTTAATTGCACTTAATGGGGCTACTGGAAAGTTAAATATTAATCCAGATAAAGATGTAATAGAGAGTTTGAATGAGACAAAAAAACGAGAAGAGGAAGTTAAAAATAGTTTTACTTTATCTGAATACAAAAACCAAGATTTTGAGTTTTTAATCAATGTTGGCTCTGGGGAAGAGATAGAGTCATTTAGTCATGCTTTTTTAAACTCCATTGGACTTTTCCGATCCGAGTTTATTTATTTAGATAGGTCATCCATTCCGACCATTGATGAACAGAGGGATATATTAGAGAAAATACAAGATAAATTTAGCGGAACAATTACCTACAGGACCTTAGACATAGGTGGAGATAAACAAGTAGATTACCTAAGTTTGCCTGTTGAAGAAAATCCATTTTTAGGTGTAAGAGGCATTCGTTTATCTCTTCAAATCGAAGAACTATATAGATCTCAAATCGAATCAATCCTTACATCTAGGGATGCTCATCGTGTAAAGATAATGTTTCCAATGATTTCAACCATAGAAGACTTTTTAAAAAGCAAAATTATAATTGAAGAAATCGCTGAAAACTTAGGAAAAAAAATGCCCGAAGTTGGGATTATGATTGAAACTCCCTCTTCAACAATTCTCGTAGAAGATTTTGCACAACATGTTGATTTTTTCTCTATTGGAACGAATGACTTAACACAGTACATTATGGCTGCGGATAGAGGAAATCCTAATCTAATTGAATATCAAGATTCTCTACACCCTGCAATATTAAGAGTATTAGAAAATGTTTTCAGTGTAAGCAAAGAACAAAGTAAAGAAGTTTCTGTGTGTGGAGAGATGGCTTCAGACCCAATTTCTGCAGTAGCTTTATATGTATTAGGACTCCGAAAATTTAGTATGTCTTCATCTGCTGCACCTTTTGTTTTTGAAAAACTGATTAAATTAAAATCAATGAACACTGAAGATCTTAAATCTGAAATACTGAAATCGACAAACAGTCAAGAAGTTAGAGATAAGATTAACAAATTAGAGATATGAAGACTCATGCAATACTCTTAGCTGGTGGCTCTAGTCATAGATTTAGTGATGAGGAAAATAAAGTATATTTTCCAGTTGGTAGAAAACCAGCACTCTGCTGGCCCTTAGAAACTCTTGAAAAGTCTACATATGTTGATTCAATTCTTCTTGTAATACGTGAAGAGGATTGGGAAAAAACAAATACGGTTATTGAGCTTGTAGAAACCAATAAATTAGTCGGCATAACAACTGGTGGAAAAACTAGACATGAGAGTGAATATGAAGGGCTTATGTATCTAAAAAATTCAGGAAATGTTTCCGAAGATGACATGATATTAATTCATGACGGAGCACGACCTCTATTGCCTTTATATCTACTAGATGAACTTATTGAAGTGGCAAAAAGAGATGGCGCATCAGCACCAGGATTCAATTCTAAAAATTTATCAATTAAGAGTGATACGGATACAAATCACTCTCAAGAGGAAACAATTGTAGAAATTCAAACCCCTCAAGTTTTTCCAGCTGATGAATTATGGAAGTCTTACGAATTAGCAAAAATAGACAACTGGCAGGCTGTGGACACGACCGAATGTGTTTCTAAATATGTTGGGAGAGAAGCAGTAATAGTTCCTGGAGACCCAAAAAATATGAAAGTAACTTTTATCGAGGATATTTTTGAACTTGAAAAAATAATTACTGATGAAAACTAGCAAACTTCTATAGCATTCAAGCCTGAACCCGTTACAGTAAAATTAAAATTTTTACTTGTAAAAATTGCAAACCAAAACCCTTCACATATAAAATACAAGTAGGAAGTAAGGAACAACAATTATTTTAGATTCACCTATTGCATTAGGAGCATTATTTTTAGGACTTGCTGGTATGTGGGTTCTACAAATGCAACTTGCTAAAAAACAAGCAGTTAGCTTTTTGAATGTAGTTAAAGAACTTCATGGTGATAATTTAACAGTTGCTATTGGCACAAACCAACCTAAATGGGGTCGTAAAAGAGTTTATTTAGCTATCTCTGCAAATCCTCAAAAAATAATCGTTGATGCAATCACTTTAAAAGGAACTACTGTCTTTGCAAAAGGAAAACAGGTACAAGAGTTAATCAATAAAAGTTTGTTAGAGTTTACGGACTCTGATGGAAAAGATCCACTTTATGATGCAGCAGCTATGGCAGCTGACACGTTAATCAAAAAAATTAATGAAGATTCAGAAAGTGTTTCTAATTAGAAATAAAAAGAAGGGGGAAAAATGGACACGTTAGTTAGTATGGCTGATGCATTTATTGGTGTTTTTAGAACGTCAGCAGATGTATTTGTCAGTTTGACTACTGGTATTATCCCGTTGATAGTGGTGTTTTTGACTGCAGTAAATGCATTGGTCAAATTCATTGGTGAAGATAAAGTTGAAAACTTTGCCAAGTGGGCTGCTCAGGAGGGCTGGATGTACGTTCCAGTTCGATATACATTGCTACCGTTTGTAGCTGTGTTTATGCTGACAAACCCAGTTTGCTATACATTCGGGACATTCTTACCAGAAAAAAACAAACCAGCATTTTACGATGCTGCTGTTAGTTTTGTTCATCCAATTACAGGAATCTTTCCACATGCAAATGGTGGAGAGTTATTCGTATGGTTGGGAATTGCAGCAGGAGTTGAGATCGCAGCTCCAGAATTAGTAACGCCATTAGCAGTAAGATACTTACTCGCTGGGCTTGTTGTTATTTTGATTAGAGGTGTCACAACAGACATTATCTATTCAATTATGTCTTCAAGAAAGGTCGGTGCTGAATAATGCAAAGTATGATCGAAAAAATAGGTAGGTCCGTTGGTGGAGTAGTTGGAAAATTATTTCAAGCGGGTCGTGATGCTGTACAGTTATGTATCCAAACAATAATTCCATTCATGGCATTCGTTGCCGGTGTAATTGGGTTAATCCTTTCAACAGGAATTGGTGATTATATAGCTCAAGGAATTAAAGGATTCGCTTCTAGCTTAACTGGCTTGATGCTTGTCTGTATCGTATGTTCAATTCCTTTCTTGTCTCCATTACTAGGACCAGGAGCTGTAATAGCTCAAATAGTTGGTGTACTAGTTGGAACTGAGATTGGACGTGGAAATATCGATGTTGCTATGGCACTACCGGCATTATTTGCAATCAACCCACAAGTTGGTTGTGATTTCGTTCCAGTTGGTCTCGCATTAGGTGAGGCGGAACCGGAAACAGTAGAGATTGGTGTACCAGCCGTTCTAACAAGTAGAATGATTACTGGACCGATTTCAGTTGTTGTTGGTTATTTGTTTGCATTAGGCTTGTAAACACATAAGACAATAATTATATTTTTTGTGACGCTTTGTGTAAAATCAAAGCGTCACAGATAATTTAAGGAGTAAAAATGGCTGAATATAAAAAAGTAAAAATTGAAAGAGGCAAAGGTGGCTGGGGAGGACCTTTAGAGGTCAAACCTACAGATGAAAGAAAATATGTAGTTTGTATCACCGGTGGAGGCATTCATCCTGTAGCTCAAAAAATTGCCGATATGACAGGTGCAGAAGCTTTCGATGGTTTCAAATCATCTCCTGAAGGCGGTTTCAAAGCCATGGCATGTGCTGTAATTGATTGTGGGGGAACTGCAAGAATTGGGGTCTACCCTATGAAAGGTGTTCCAACTATAGATATTCACGATACTTCACCCGCTGGTCCATTAGCTCAATTCATAAGAGAAGAAAATTTTGTTTCAGGAGTATCTGAAGATCAGATTACTGAAATATAGTGTCGATCTACTCTTCAAAAGTTGTAAAAATTGGAGATCAAGCCCACTTATTTTTAGAAGAGGGAATCGTAGTTTTTTTTGGAGATAATGCTCCTGAAGAACTCCAAGATGTGGCCGTTGTACATGAGCTTCAGGATGTAGTTGGTGAAATCGTAGTTGGAACAAAAATTAATTTATCTAACGAAGAATTAATAGTTACCGCTGTTGGACCTGTCGCTAACGAAAATTTTACAAATTTGGGACATCTTGTTTTAAAGCTAGATTCAGCAACTGAAGCAGCACTGCCAGGTGATGTGAGCTGTAGCTTTACAAACACGCCTGAGATAAAGATAAATGACAGAATAGAGATTAAGTAAATGAATTTTACACAAGAACTTATCAAGAGACAAAAAGAATTAGGCAGACCCGTTAGAGTTGGACTAGCAGGTGCCGGACAAATGGGCTCTGGTTTAGCGGCACAAATTGGCCGCATACCTGGAATGGAACTAGTTGCCTGTGCAGACATTGATGAAAAAAGAGCAGAAAATGCACTCCGTCTTGCTGGTGTTACAAGTATTGGTCATAATAAAGATGCAAGCTCATCAATTTCCAAGGGTCATGGAGGCATTGTTAGCAATGCAAAAGACCTCGCAGAACTTCCTATTGATATAGTTTTTGAAGCCACAGGAGTTCCCTGGGTTGGTGCAGAGGTTGCTTCAAACTGTATAGACGCAGGAAAACATATTCTGATGCTAAATGTCGAAACAGACATAACAATAGGACTTTATTTAGCTCAACAAGCTAAAGAAAAAGGGGTTGTTTACAGTGTTGCAAACGGAGATGAACCTGTTGCGTGTAAAGAACTCTACGATTTTTCGGTTGATATCGGCTTTGAAGTAGTTTGTATTGGAAAGGGTAAGAATAATCCACTAGACCAAACCGCTACACCTGAGTCTTTACATGATAGAGCTATGCAGAAAAATATGAATCCTAAAATGTTAGCTAGCTTTGTAGATGGAAGTAAAACAATGATTGAAATGACTGCATTATCCAATGGTATAGGAATGCCCTTAGATAAAGTAGGGATGAACGGTCCCGTCAGTGAAGTATCAGATCTAAACAGGAATTTAATACCAGAATCAGACGGAGGGGTTCTTAAAGAATCAGGACGTGTTGACTTTGCCTTTGGCCCTGCACCAGGTGTCTTTTCTATTGTAACTACAGATAATCCTACAATTATCGAAGAAATGGCATATCTATCAATGGGAGAAGGCCCATATTACACTCTTTACAGGCCGTACCATCTCGCATCTGTCGAGGCCCCTAGAAGTGTAGGCATGGCGATAATAAATAATGAGCCCGGGCTACAGCCAACAACGTGGATTTCTGAAGTCATAGGTCACGCCAAAAAAGATTTAAAACCAGGAGACCAGATTGATGGGATTGGAGGATTTTCTTCATATGGGGTTGCTTATCCTTACTCCGAAACAGATGGGCTAGCCCCCCTTGGCTTAATTGAAGGAGCAACGGTAGTTGGAGAAGTAAAACAAGGAGAACCAATCCCTAGAGCTTCCCTAGAGTTGCCAGATAACTTAATAAATAAATTACGTAATAAACAAAATAATTAAAGAGGCTTACGTGGACAAAGAAAATAAATTAGAACTTTATAGAATGATGCTACTCATACGATTATTTGAGGAAGCTTTAGAGGAAATGTTTTCCAGAGGATTGTTACATGGAACAATGCATTTATCAATCGGTCAAGAAGCTACAGCAACTGGGGCTTGCCTTGCTCTTAAGCGCGAAGATTTAATTACTTCAACCCACAGGGGACATGGACATTGTCTAGCAAAAGGAGCAGATCCTTATAAAATGTTTGCCGAACTGCTGGGAAGAGAAGATGGGTATTGTCGTGGAAGAGGCGGATCCATGCATATTGCAGACTTATCCAATGGAAACTTAGGAGCAAATGGAATTGTTGCCGGTAGTTTAACTATATCTGTTGGCGCTGCTTTATCCCTAAAAATGCAAAAACTTGATAATATTGTCCTTTGTTTTTTTGGTGACGGAGCAGTGAACGAGGGATCATTTCATGAGGCATTAAATTTGGCATCGCTATGGGATTTACCAGTTTTATTTGTATGTGAAAATAATCAATATGGGATGTCTATGGCTTCAGAAAATGCTGTTGCTGGTGGATCAATAGCACAAAGAGCAGAATCATATGGAATTGAAAGTATCTCTATTGATGGTAATGATGTTGAGGAAGTTTACAATACTGTATCAGAATTTAAAAATACAATCCAAAAATCTGGAAAGCCAATGTTTATTGAATCTGTCACATATAGATACAGAGGTCACTCAAAATCTGATCGTAATCTTTATAGGACTTCAGATGAGATTGCTTTTTGGAAAGAAGAAAAAGATCCCCTAAAACGATTTATTGGAAAGTTAACTGAAGAAAATATAGATTTGGAAACATTAAAAGAAATCGAGGCTGAGGTAAAAGAAGTAATTCGAGACTCTGTTAAAAAAGCACTCCAGTCTCCTGAAAGTCCTAAGACGAACTTGGAGGAAGATTCATATGCCTGAACTGACAACAGGTCAAGCAATACGAGAAGCACTTTCGCAATGTCTTGATAGTAATAAAACGACCTTTATTGCTGGAGAAGATATTGGTGTATATGGTGGAGCTTTTGGTGTGACAGATGGCTTATTAGAAAAATACGGAGAAGGCAGAATTAAAGATACACCCATTTCAGAAGATGTCATAGCTGGATTAGCTGTTGGCGCAGCAATTACTGGTTCAATGCCAATTGTTGAAATGCAATTCAGTGATTTTATTGTTAACGCAATGGATCCAATTGTTAATCAAGCAGCAAAATTACATTTTATGTATGGTGGAGCTGTTAACGTACCCATGATTGTAAGAGGTGCCAGTGGAGCTGGAACAGGAGCTGCTGCTCAACATAGTCAATCCTTAGAATCCTGGTTTTGTCATGTACCTGGGTTAAAAGTAGTGACTCCATCAAATCCGCAAAATGCTTATGACCTTTTACTGGCTTCATTTGTTGACCCAAATCCTATTATTTTTATGGAGCATAAATTAATTTATAAGCTTAAATCTGACGTTACCTTAGGAGCTTTGCCAGCAGATTCTTCTGCTCTTGGAAAATCAAAAGTTGTTCAAGAAGGAACAGATATCACTGTTGCTTCATACTCCAATATGGTCAATACGGTGATGAATGCCGTTAACGATGATTCACTAAAGAAATACTCGATAGAAGTAATTGACTTGTTAACACTTTCACCCCTAGATACAGAGACAGTTATTACTTCAGTTGAAAAAACACATAATCTTTTGGTTTGTCAAGAAGCACCGGGCAGTAGCTCAATTGGAGCTACATTAATCTCTGAAGTTGCTTCTTCACGTGCTTTTACTTCTTTAAAAAAACCACCAGTACTTTTATCAGGACTACATAGTCCCATGCCTTCAGCAAAACATTTAGAAACAACTGTAATACCTCAAGAAGAGGATATTGTGATAAAAATAAAGGAGATGATCGATAATGAGTAATGAAAACATTATTTTACCTGCAATGTCAGATCAGATGACGGAAGCAGAACTTTTAACTTGGAAGGTGAGTGTTGGAGATGAGGTAAAAAAAGGCGATGTCATAGCTGAAATTGCAACAGATAAAGTAGATATGGATTTAGACAGTCCCTTTGATGGAAAAATCATAAAGCTTAATGTAGACGAGGGCTCGATGGTAAACGTAGGGGAAACTCTCGCTGAGATTGAGGTTGAAGGAGATAGCCTACTAGGTTCGTTATTTGACTAGCAGTTCGTGTTGTAATCTAAAGTTATAGATTCTTCAGAATCTTTTTTAACAAGCACACCAGTTAGATAATTACAACTATTATCGATGATGATGTTAGTTCTAACCACTAAATCACAAGTATATTCATCAAGTTGTGGATATTTTCCAGAATAAAAATTTAAACAATCAATAACAGCTTTTTCAGAATTCTCTTTATCTTTTTGATTTATAGATATGAACAATTGATTGCCTTCTAAGATAACTTCGCTCGAGGATTCTTGAAAAACTTCTCCTTGTACCTTATTAAATACGCCTGAAGTTTCCGTAACCAAAGATCCTGTCGCCCCAAGAGACAATAATCCTAAAAAAGCTAACAAAATCAATGAAATGGCGATATTCTTCAAAAAAACTCCTTTTTTAACAATTTAGTATTAATTTGCTAAAAATTGTGTAAAAAATGACCTTAGATAAGAAATTTAGTTACATATATAATTTTAGATGAACAAAAGTCAAAGTGAAACAGTAAAAACAACTTTTATACTGGGATAGTTGAAAATCAACACAAACGATCGTTAGGGGGATTGTAATATGAAAGAATCCATACAACGCGTTGGCGGTGCTATGTCAGGAATGGTTATTCCTAACATTGGTGCTTTCATCGCTTGGGGTTTGATTACAGCACTTTATATTCCGACTGGTTGGCTACCAAATGAAGATTTGGTCCAAATGGTTGGTCCTATGATACTTACTCTTCTTCCGCTTCTGTTAGGTTACACAGGTGGAAAAATGGTTCATGGTCATAGAGGTGGTGTGATTGGTGCAGTCGTTACAACAGCAATTATTGTTGCAACATCTTCACCGCAGTTCTTAGGTGCTATGGCCGTTGGTCCAGCAGCAGCTTGGATACTTAAGCAAATAGATAGTAGATTACAAGACAATATACCAGAAGGTTTTGAAATGTTATATGATAACTTTTCACTTGGTATTTTGGGTTGGGGTCTTGCTGTTCTAGCTTTTAACATTATCAGTCCAATACTTGAAGCAATTACAAATGCATTAGGAAATGGTGCAGCAGCGTTAGTAGACAGTGGTCTAGTTCCGTTAGCTGACATTCCTATTGAAGTTGCAAAGGTATTGTTCTTAAACAATGCTGTCAACCAAGGTGTGTTAACACCTCTTGGAGCAGCTGAGTCAGCAGAAACTGGTCAATCAATTTACTTTTTGCTAGAAACTAACCCAGGCCCAGGTCTTGGTTTACTTCTTGCATACTGGTTTGCTGGTACAGGAATGTGGAAAGAATCCGCACCTGGCTCAATAATTATCCATTTCTTTGGAGGAATTCACGAAATCTATTTCCCATATGTTCTTGGTCATCCAATTATGATCATCGCAATGTGGGCTGGTGGAATTTCAGCTGACCTTTGGTTCGTAGCAACCGGAGCAGGCCTAGTAGGACCTCCGTCACCAGGAAGTATTTTCGCATACATTGCGATGCTTCCAAAAGGTGGGGCATTTGCAGTTCTAGGTGGAGTAGCAATCGCAACAGCAGCATCTGCTGTAGTTGGTGTTATCTTACTAAGAGCTCGTCCAATCAAAGAAACAGACTCAGGTGTAGAAGATACTATCGAAAGCAATATACCTACTGTCTAACCTAAACTATTAAGTTATAATTGACTTGGGATGTAAAAGTCCCAGGTCAATTTTTTTATTTGGAGGAGAAATGAGTTCAATACAAGCATCAGAAGTTAAAAAAATATGTTTAGCCTGTGAAGCAGGGGCTGGGTCAAGCTTAATGGTTAAAAATGGTTTAATTAAAAAAGCAAAAAAAGCAGGATTAGACGTAGAAATAGTTCATGCGCCAGCAACACAGATCCCAAGTGACTCAGATATAGTTGTTTGTCACACCGGACTTTCTGGAGCAGCAAAAGCTGCAGCACCTGAAAATGCTGTAATCGTTCAATTTACAATGTTTATGAATGATCCATCATTAAAAAAGCTTATTTCAGACTTATCAGAGGGTAATGAAATCTTCTCTTCATGAATCAAAATGAAGTTTTAATTAAAGAGTCTATATTTACAGATCAAGCTTTTTCATCTAAAGAAGAGGCCACAATTATGGCAGGTGAAATTCTTTTAGAGAATGGCTATATCAAAAAAGAGTACATCGACTCCATGCTTGAGAAATTAGAAACACAATCCTTTGCAACCTACATCGGAAATGGAGTTGCAATCCCTCACGGTATGGCTGAAGGGTCAAAGTACGTAAACCACACCGGGATTAGCGTTATTCAGGTACCTGAGGGAGTTCTTTGGAATGAAGAAATAGCATATGTTATTGTGGGTATCGCTGCTAATTCCAATGATCACATGGGAGTTTTGTCTGCACTAGCTGATGCTATTGAAGAAGAAGATGATGCAAAAAAACTTTGGAAAGAGACTTCAATAGAGAATATTTTTAACCTTTTATCAATGAGTCTATGAAGCTAGCTGTTCACTTTGGTGCAGGAAATATAGGTCGTGGTTTCGTAGCTCCTACTTTGCAAGCTAATGATTACAGAGTGATTTTTGTGGATGTAAACACTGATCTCGTTAAACAAATTAATGAAGAAGGAAGATACACTGTAACATCATTAAGTATTGAAGGAGCAACCCAAGAAGTGGTACAAGATGTAGAAGCTATCAATTTAGATGATTCAGAATACTTAAATGAAACACTTCTCAATGCTGATATTGTAACTACTTCTGTTGGACCTAAATTCGTACAAGGAATCTATGAAAGAATTGCGTTACTAGATAATCAGAAAGAGCAAATATTTATAGCATTTGAAAACATGTACAAAGCATCTAGTAATGCAAGTTCCAATATTAAATCTCTTAATACAAAGTTAAAAATTATTGACGCTGTTGTTGATAAAATTGTACCCCCTCAGCCCCCTACATCTTTAAATGTAATAGTAGAAACATATGGATCAATAATATTAGACGTTTCCACAGGCTTACAACCTTTAAGAAAATCAGAAATTATATCTTATAAAAACTATGAAAATGAATTCTATAAAAAACTTTGGCTATTAAATGGGCTACATCTACAACTTGCTTATTACGGATTAGCTAATGGTCATACTTTTATCCATGAAGTTATTGCCAGTAAAGATGGAAGAGAGTTTGCAAAAGCATCAGTAAATAGTTTGGCGGTGGCCTACTCCCTTTTGTCACAATCTAACGAGAACTTAGATGAATTTACTAATACCATTATTGACAGGTTCGCACTGCCTGAAATTAAGGATGAGGTCGCACGTATTGCTAGAAATCCTGAAATTAAATTTTCAAAAGATGAGAGATTTGAATACCCCCTTAGACTCTTAATTTCTCATGATAAAAATATAGATACATTCAGAACAATTTTAGACATTATTACTTCAGGAAATTATCTGAAAGTTGAAGGTTTTAGTAATTTTAAAGAAGACGTATTAGAAAAGGGAAAAAGTAATATCTATAATGACTTTTGGGAATTAGAAAATTATAGTAAGAGCTACATTGAAAGGCTAGGTTCATAAATGTTAGAGAAAGAATTAGTTGTTACAGATGAGGTAGGTTTACATGCACGACCTGCAAGCTTATTTGTTAAAATCGCCCAAGAGTTTAATGGAACAGTCACAGTAAAGTTTAATAAAAAAAACCCCCAAACAGGAGAGGAAGAACTTGTTGAAAAGGATGGGAAAAGTATGATTGGAATTTTGAGCTTAGGAATCGCAAAAGACAAACCTTTTACTTTAACTTTAGACGGTGAAGATGAAGACATATTTTTATCTAAATTTGAGGAGTTATTAGATAATGAGTAATCCACTTCTTGACACATTACTACTTTCCTCAAAAATAGAATCCTCTGAAGATTATGACGCAACATATGAATCACTACCTGTGGTTGTTGCAGAGTCAACAAAAGATCTAGACAGTGCATTTGCTAAGCTCGATGAAGCTGGCGGACATGGATATATTGCGACATGGAGAAAAAATTTATTCGCCTTTAATACAAAACTTTTATCAAAAAGATACGGGCTTATTGACGAAAATGGAAATCTTCTAAAAGCAGCAAGAGTTCCTAAGAATTAAGTTTTATTTCTGAAGTTATAGACTTGTAGTCTGATTATCTGAATTGTATACATTGCAACTATTGTGACTCCAATTTTCAGTAATTCACGCATCCACCATAGATTTTGAGGAATATCCATTCCAGCACCAATGGAACCCCCTATGAGTCCCCCCAAGAGGCCTGAGGTTATAAGTAGCAAGTAATCCCTGCTGCTTGCTCTTTTGAGAAATAATGAAGCTATTAGGCCGTATACTAACCATCCGCCAAGAAGTGGGATAAGTGCGTATAATTCTCTCATACTTAAACTTTAGTGGATTTTAATTTATTATTTCTTTGCTATTTTTTTAACAACAACAGATTCAATTCTTCTACTGTCCAATTCCACAACAGTTATCTCAAGTCCGTTGATTGTAATTTTTTCACCCTCTGATGGAAGCTGTTCACTGTGGCTAAGATATAACCCCCCAACAGTAGCAACATCTTTATCATTTTCCTCAAGACCAAAAAATTCCTCAAAATCATCGATGTCGGTCTTCCCGTCAATGCGCCACTGGCCTGGACCAAGTCTTCTGATTCCGGAGAATCTTTGATCATGTTCATCTGGAAGATCACCCACAAACTCTGAAAGGACATCTTTTATAGTTACAACGCCTTCAATACCACCATTTTCATCAATCACACATGCAAAACTTGATTTGTTTTCTCTGAGGATATTTAATGCAGAAAGGACTGTTGTATATTCAGGCAAATAAATAGCATCTTTGATTAAACTTTC
Organism: Actinomycetota bacterium; assembly: GCA_014239265.1. Lineage (GTDB taxonomy): Bacteria > Actinomycetota > Acidimicrobiia > Actinomarinales > Actinomarinaceae > Actinomarina. Next base: position 11,232 of record JAAZZH010000003.1, on the reverse strand, counting down.
AATCTCTACACTTTCTGTCGGTGCAGTTAAGTTGAGTAAATCTTTGACATAAACGACACCAAATGTGTCATCTAATGATTCAGTTTTAGATACTGGAACTCTAGAAATTCTTTTTTCATCCACAATCTCTGTTACAGCTTTCATTGAAAGGGGAAGCGAAACAAATAAAACATCAACACGAGGAGTCATGATTTCCTTAATGGGCCTGTCAGAGAATTCTAAAAGAGAGTCAATGATTTCTCTTTCTGCAGGTAAAATTTGTCCTTCTTGTTCTCCAAGAGCAGTTAGAGCCTGAATGTCAGCTTCAGTTATCTCTCCATCACCATCCATATCCCCAACACTCTTTGACGTATACCTATTTATAGAGTTTGTTATTAGATTCGTAAAAGGTGCAAAAATTCTTGCAAGATAATCAATCAATAATGAAGTTCTAGAAAGAAACTCGACAGGCTTTCTTGTTGCAATGGTCTTAGGCGTAACTTCACCAAAAATTAATACAAGAATAGTAATAAAGAGTGTTGCTAAAATACTGCCAGTACTTTCACCAAAGCTTCTGACAAAAAGAATAGTTGCTAATGATGCCATCAAAATATTAACAAAGTTGTTGGCGACTAAAATACCACCTATTGTTTTTTCGATATCATCTTTTGCTCTCTTTATTCTTTTATTTTTTCTAGAGTCATCAAGTTGATGAATTTTTTCTCTAGGAACAGAGGTTATAGCTGTTTCTGACCCAGAAAGTAGCGCAGAAAACACTAAACAGACAAATATTAGTATGTAAAAAATGATGTCTAAGTTTGTACTCAATTTATATATTGAATTTTAAAGCATATTTGTTTAAATAGGGAGGATTTTTTTAATTTCAAGTAATAATTTTGTGTTTTAAAATTTTCAAAGTAACCTAAAAAGGGGGAAATATTGGTAGATGAAAGAGTTGTAAGGGCTCAACAAAAATATGATGAAGTTCATGAAGAGCTTTTAAAAGCTGGAATCAAATTGTTAAGCACAAAGCCTATTTCTAGTTTATCTCTAAACTCACTAGCCGAATACACCAAAGTCTCGAAAACAAGCATTTATAACCATTTCAACAGTAGCCCAGAGCATTTTTACTATGATCTTTTAGTTTATTTAAGAAATTATGTTCTTAACGAATTTAATAAGAATGAACCAGATGATCCTAAAGCAAAGGTTGTTTATTTTTATGAAATTTATATAAAACTTATGAAAGAAAACAAAATTTTATGTTTAAATCTCTATTCGCAGTACTTTATTGTAAATTACAAAGCTAGATTTAAGTTATTTCAAAATAAAGTACTTTCAAAGCTTCTCCTGGAGGTTGGAATTAAGGATATGGAAACAGCAAAAACACTTTCATTAGAATTTGCTGTTTTATTGAATAGATTTTTTGTTTATGACCTAACCTCAAGGGAATTTAGTGAGTATGAAAAAGAATTTTTTACAAGACTAAAAAAGACTATTAACTACTAAAAACTTGGTTCATAGCGGCTTTTGATATTGGTTTAACAATAAAATAATCTGCTCCGACTCTCTTGGCTTGAAACTCATCTGCTTCTCTATCAGCGAGTAAGATAAATTTCGAATTATCCGTGAGATCATTTCTCTTTAGCTCCCTAATAAGTGAAGGGCCACCATTACTTTTAACCTGCATATCAACAAAAATGTAGTCATAAACATCATTTACATCTTCAATCTCTGAACTTGTATTAATAATGCTCTCAAAATCGAGATATTTTTCTACGGATTCTTTGACCCAGTTATTATCACTTATTATAAAAATCTTCACAATTTTAAAAGAATAGTACCCTGTAATTTTAAAATGGAAGAAGAATGATTAATATACTATCTTCAATTGCGCTTCTAGTAATTAGCGTAAGTCAGTTAAATATATTTGAGATTGATGGAGTTTTTTCTTCAGCTCATGTACGTTCAATTGAACGACATATTGAAGAAACTCAATACACTCAAAATGACCTACTAGTAATTCAATATAGTTCTACAAAATATAGCGAGAAAGCTGTATCTGATTTCGAGGAGCTTATTACAGATAAAGATTTCGTCAAAGCGATGTGGGTTGGTCCATATTCGATTGAAATAGACTATGCAATTACATCTGGATTTGACATACTCGGCTATGTTCCGGGAACTGAAATAATTAATGTTCCATTCACAACTGAGTTAGAAGATAAATTTTGCTCTCTGCACACCTGTGACATTTCAGAAAAAAAAATAACAATTGTAGACGAGGAGGGAATTTTCAACGATTATCTAGTTGTTGGCTCCATAGGAGCATTTCTAGAAAATATAAATAATTCAGAAAGTTTTTCTAATGATGTACAGCTTTCAATTAAAGAAGACACGTTCGAAGCAATTAATTTTCTAAAACCTTCGCTAATGGAGAGATTCTATATTTCAATTTCAGAACCAATATTCACCTATATGTTTTTTGTTTTAGGTTTTGCTTTAATTGGCCTTGAATTGTTTGCCATTGGTCCAGGAATAATGGCCTTCATTGGAGGTCTCTTAGTCATAGTCTCGTCTCTACCATTTCAGGAGTTTGGGATTAGCTATATCGGAATTGCAATATTCCTCATAGCTTACTTAATATATATAAAAATTCTTTCAAGGGGATATTTTTCAGTTTTAGGAGTCGTGGCATTTGGCATTCTTGTCGTCTCCTCAATTGTTATGTTTAGTGATTATGTCATCAATGTGAATAAGTTCCTATTAGGTTTTATATCAATCGGTTTGGCATTCTTTTACTTTGTAGCCATCCCGACAGTTATACGCTCTCGCCTAACAACAGATACAAGCGCAATGACTTCTTATGTAGACGCAGAGGCAATTTTTATTAAACAGCTCGATGGTAGTGCAGTTTTAGTAAGTGTTGATGAAAAACAGATCAGAGTAGAATCTGACTCGGAGGTAAAATATACCGAAGGCCAGTCGTATAAAATTCAAGAGAATGACGGAAATCTGACAATATAGACCAAAACTTCGCGAAAAAAACCTTTTGCCATTTCTAGTTTCTTAAATATTGTCTATGTATGTTACAAATAAACACTTCGACATGGCAGTACGATGCACTTTGTAGACAACACAGCAGTAATCTTTTCTTCCCACCTGCTACATTTGAAAAAAAAGAGGATAGAGAAAAAAGAGAAGTAAAAGCAAAATCAGTATGTAATGGATGCCCTGTAAGATTTGAATGTCTAGAAGAAGCGTACGAAATTTCAGAACCATTTGGCGTCTGGGGTGGCATGAATGAAGTTGAAAGAAAGAGAAACTTAGTATTAGCTGATTAGTTTTTCCCGTGTTCCTTCAGAATCTATCTTTTTTATAATCTGTTTACTATCTAGAATTTCCAATATTGGAATTGTGTATTTCCTAGAAAGTCCACTGAGTGATTTAAATTCAGCAATAGTAAATGTTGTTGGTAGCTGGTCAATAATTTTGAGTAGTTCTTTAAAATGGTTATCCGTGTAGAGAATATTCTTTGAAATTCTAATCAACTTATCTTCTAAGAATAGATTTTTGACAATCTCCCTATCAAATTTTTGAAGATTTATATCTGGAACCTTTAATTCGCTACCAAGTTCTTTAGAAATTAGCTTAAGTATTTTTTTGTCCTCTTCTGTATTATCACTATTTAGCTTAATTTGATTTTCTTTAACAGATATATCATCAAATGCATCAAAGAGATATTGAACATTTCCTTCTTCAATATAGAATTTTTCGTGTAGATATTTTTTGATACCAAATTTGTTTATGTTTTCTGCATTATCTTTTATATTCTGATTTAACAGATTTAAATTAGCTTCATCAGTAAACATTTGTCCAATCCTTAGCGAGTGATCACTATATTTAAAAGGTAGAAAATAAAGTAAGTCATATAGGGTATTGTAAGAAGCTTTTTTTTTGGATTCTCTAATCAGATGTTTTATAAGATTTTTATTATTAATTGGCATCATAAATTCACAGGCAATGAAGGAATCCATATCTATATTATGTAGTACCATCTTTTCTTTCATCGGCAGGACAGCAGGTTTACTTAACTTTGCGATAGCATAAGTCTCCTTACCAATCCTTAGAGGACAGATTTTTTCAACTAGATGATTAGAAGTTCCAGCAAATAACTTTAAGGTATTATTTCTGATCTCGTTGGAACTCTCAGTATCTAGTTTTATAAAAATGTGAATAGATTCAGCCAACACAGTATTTGATAATAAGTCTCCTCTTTTAGGTATTACCCCACTAGATTTTTTAAGAGAGACAGCCACTCGTTGTGAGCCAGTTTCTTGAGTGTATTCTTTATTTACGCTTTCAATACTCTTTACTTCTAGTTTTTCACCACTTGTAGTAATAAATGGACCACTAAGAGAAAAACCTGAACCAACAGTTCCCGTTACTATCCGACCAATTCCATCAATTAAAAAACTTCTATCAATCCAAAAAGATGAATACTCATTAGTGCATGTTGATACAAATGTTTGTATATCTTCGATAAATGAGACTTTATCTGTTGAGTTTTTATTAAATTTAAGAATCTTATAATTTAAGTCCTTTATGTTTGATACTTTATCAATTAACCATTGTTCATCAACATTTGATTCTTTCATATCTAATTTTGTAAAGATGAACAGGATGTTCAATTTTGATAACCCAATCAAAGCATTAAAGTGTTGCTCAGACTGTTCAGACCAACCTTGAGTACTGTCGATGACGAATAGTACCGCATCGGCATTTGAAAAACCTGCAACAGTGTTTTTAAAGAAATCCCTGTGCCCCGGTACGTCAACGATGGAGATTATTTGATCTGCATACTCATAGAATGTATATCCAAGATTTATTGTTAAGCCACGACTTCTTTCTTCAGCTAGTTTATCAGTCTCTTGTCCAGTTAGAAAATTTACTAGAGTTGATTTTCCATGATCAACATGTCCTGCTGTGGCTATTACCGTCATAGATTATTTAGCGCATTAATGATATGGGTATCATCTTCAACAAATGAAGATCTTAAATCAAAGATTAAGTTATTGTCTTTAGTTCTAGGAACGATTGGTATATCTAGTTTTGACAACATATTCTGAGCTTCCCCATACTCTTTATCATTAACTGAAATCACAGAAGATGAAATTTTTACATCAGGCATGCTTCCACCACCAATAAGTGAAAAGTCTTCAATAATAGAATGTTCGAGGGATATTTGTTTTGAAACATTTTGAACTCGTTCATCCAACTCTTGTCTAGATGTACTCAAAAATAACCAAAAAGGTATACTTTTTTCCTCCTTGGACAAGTAGAGTTCTGTAGTTTTTTGAAGCTCATAAGTTACAACTGGAGAGCACCGAAATGTTCTAAATAGTGGATATTTTTTAATTTTTGTAATGATATCTTCTGAACCAGCGATTATTCCAGATTGTATTGAACCAAATAATTTATCTCCAGAAAACATGACTATATCTGATCCATCTTCTAGAGACTCTTGAACGCTTATCTCTTTGTCGAAGTAAGAAATATTTTGCATTTCTAAAAATTTTCTGTCTATAACTAATCCACTCCCTAAATCATGAATTAACAAGACATTAAATTCATCAGCAATGGTTTTTAATTCCTTAATAGAAACTTCCTCCACAAATCCCGAGAGAGAAAAATTGGATCTATGAACTTTTAAAACAAGAGAATTCGGATTTTCTTTGAGGGCTTTTTTGTAGTCTTTTGGATGAGTCTTATTTGTTGTACCAACTTCAACTAATTTCATACCCGTCTCTTGAATAATTTCTGGAAGCCTATAGGATCCTCCAATTTCAATTATTTCACCTCTTGAGATGATTACTGCCTCTATTTTATTTTCTTTCTTTAGAGCTTGAAGAGTAAGAAATAATGATGATGCATTATTATTCACAAAACAAACATCTTCAGAGTTAAGAAGTATGTTCATGCTTGAAGTTAAATAATTGTTACGGATGCCACGTTCTTGTTTTTCTAGATCATACTCCACATTTGTTGCATGTCCACTAAAAGACATCCTGCTTTGAGCTCTACCAAGGTTCGTATGTAACAATGTACCAGTACAGTTGATGACTCTTTTTTGACGACTTAATGAAAAGCTATCTATTTTTTTAGCAAACTCTTGCAAAGCTTCAGTTTTACCAAAAGATTCAGCAAGGATACTTTTTGCGATTTCTAATTGTATCTCTCTCGGTAGATGATTTTCATATGAATCTACTAAAGCATTTACAGATATATTTTCCATACAGCTTATTTACTTAGTTCTTCAAACACTTTTGCAATACGACCAGTACATGTCTCATCGACAATTGGGGGTAGAGCTGAAGTTATTTTATCAACGAGTTCATTGAGGGAGGATTTTGTGGGTGTATCTTTTTCCTGCTCAATTAAAGGTATTCCTTTATCCGCCTCTGTAGTTGTATCCTCACTGAGTGGAATTTTCATTAAGAGAGGAATTGCAAACTGCTCTGCAAGTTTTTCGCCACCACCTTCGCCAAATATTTCATACTTTTCTCCAGTATTAGTTTCAAAATATGACATATTTTCAATTACTCCTAAAAGTGGAATAAAACTTCTTTTTGCCATGTCAGCTACTCTGGTTGCAACTTTTTGGGCAGTTACTTGTGGAGTTGTTACTACAATTAATTCAGCCTGTGGCAACAATCTTCCAAGTGCCATTTGTATATCTCCGGTACCTGGAGGTAGGTCAATAATTAAGTAATCCAACTTACTCCAGGAGACATCGCTTAAAAACTGTTCTAGTGCTTTACTTAACATTAATCCCCGCCACATTAGGGCTGTATCTTCATCTTCAGTAATAAGTCCTGTAGAGACAACTTCAAGATTTCCTTTTTTATAAGGGATTATATTTTTATCATCATCTGCCTCTAAACGAGCTTTGATACCTAGTAGACGGGGGATAGAAAATCCCCATATATCAGCATCTAATAGTCCAGTTTTATAGCCTTGTTTTTCAAGACCTAATGCAATATTTGTGGAAATTGTAGATTTACCAACCCCACCTTTACCACTACCAATAGCGATAACTCTTGTTTGGGGATCAATTTTTGTTTCTGGAGCATTATCTCTAGCTTTCTTCCTTGCCTTTTCCATGACAGAGCTTCTATCTTTTTTACTCATTGCGGATACTTCTATTTCTACAGTGTCCACATTTTCCATAAGTAATAGTTTTCTTTTAATCTCAGTCTCAATTTGATTTCTCATTGGACATTCAGCAATAGTTAATGCTAATTTAATTACAACAGTCGATTCAACAAATGAAACATCTTTAACCATGCCTAGCTCAACAATATCTACACCAAGTTCAGGATCTACTATTGTTGAAAGGTGTTTCAGTAGTATATCGTTTTGTATCATGAGCTCATTTTAAGGTCTTTATTAAAACATGTAATTATTAATTTATTGAATAACTCAATATTTGGTATAATAAAGTATGGATATAAAAATAAAATCATCAAGAGTTGTTCTAGCAACAGATAGTGCAGTAAGTAAACTTAAAGAATTAAAAGATGCTGAAAATGCAGATCAGAGTTTTTTAAGAATGGGCGTAAAACCAGGAGGCTGCTCAGGTTTATCCTATGAAATGTTTTTCGATACTGAAAAAAGCGAAAATGATTTTACAGAACAATATGGTGATGTTGCGATTGTTGTTGACAACCAAAGTGTTGACCACATACGAGGAGCAACTCTAGATTACAAAGAGGGATTAAACGAAACAGGGTTTTCAATAGATAATCCAAACGTATCAAGAACTTGTGGTTGTGGCAATAGCTTTAGTTAAACTTATAACCTACTGAGTGTATCGTTTTAATCCACTCAGATCTTTTTTCACCAAGCTTAGCTCTTAATCTTCTTACGTGGACATCAACAGTTCTTGCACCACCAAAGTAGTCATATCCCCAAACTTCTTCTAATAACTGTTCACGAGACCAAGCATTTTCCTGGTGCTCTATGAAAAACTTTAATAGTTCATATTCCATGAATGTTAAATCAAGTAACCTATCACCTGCTTTAGCTTCATAGGTTTTTAGATTTATTACTAAATCTTTAAACTCAATTTTCTCAGAACTACTCTCTCCTAACAGTGATTCAATTCGTGCGTTAACCTCAACTAAACCACTAGATGAAGAAATAACTTCAATTCGAGGGTTCTTGATAAGGTCAAGTGTCTGATTAAAATCTTCTTCGTCACATATAATTAATTCCGGGACTGTTTTTGAAGCTGACTCAATATCAGATAAATCTTTTTTCGTTTCTCCATATTTACTTAATGAAGTTAATGAGATGTCTAACTCGTTTTGATTCTGAATCTTTTTGATATTAAGTTTTTTAATCCCGACGTCTTTAAACATCTGCAAAAAACTTGCATGCTTTTTATCTAAATTAATGTATGCATTTATCATTTTCTTGAAACAATTATTTAATATTTGAAATATACCAATAATTAAAATAAATACTACATTAATAAATATGAAAATAAAAGCAGAATATATATGGATTGACGGTCAAACTCCTACCGCCTACCTAAGGAGTAAAACAAAAATTATGGAACAAGGTATAGAGCCACCTTTATGGGGTTTTGACGGTTCTAGTACACAACAAGCTACAGGAGATCAGTCTGACTGTGTTTTAAGACCTGTTGCTACGTTTAAAGACCCATTAAGAGGTGGGGAAAATATATTGGTCATGTGTGAAGTATTAAATGTTGATATGACTCCACATGCTTCCAATACACGTGCAGCTTGTGCGGAGTCAGCAGAAAATTTCTCAGAGTTTGAACCAATGTTTGGACTAGAACAAGAATATACATTTTATGAGCAGTCCTACGACTCTCTAAAATATGGACAGCCACTGGGATTTCCCCCATCAGGTTATCCAGCTCCTCAAGGAGGTTATTACTGTGGTGTCGGCGCAGATGAAGTTTACGGTAGAGATATTTCTGAAGAGCATGCAACAGCCTGTATGGAAGCTGGCTTAGAAATATCTGGAACAAATGCAGAAGTAATGCCAGGACAGTGGGAATTTCAAATTGGACCCGTAGGATCTCCAGCAATCGGTGATCAAATTTGGGTAGCAAGGTGGTTACTTTATAGAATTGCCGAGGATTATAATATCTCTGCAACATTAGATCCAAAACCAGTCAAAGGTGATTGGAATGGGGCTGGTATGCATACCAACTTTTCAACAAAACAAATGAGAGAAGATGGTGGATTTGATGCAGTAGTTGCTGGCTGTGAGGCTCTTGGTAAAAATGCAGAACTTCATGTTCAGAATTATGGTGCAGCTATTGAAGATAGGCTTACTGGTGCACATGAAACACAAAAATATGATACTTTCTCATATGGTGTTAGCGATCGAGGTGCCTCAATAAGGATTCCATGGCAGGTAGAGGTTGACAAAAAAGGTTATCTTGAAGACAGAAGACCTAATGCTAATGCGGATCCATATGTTATTGCAATGCTTATGGTTGATACCGTTTGTTCAGCTGCTACTAGCTAGAAGTTGATGAAGATATAATTTCTTCAATCTTTTGCTGGAAAGATCCTAAGTTATTATTGAATGAGCTTAAGGCACTTGATCGCCTCTCACCAGTATCAGGTGCGGTCAGACCTTCTAAAAGTTCCTTTGTGTCTTCATAAATAAGGCTAGCTAGAACTTTTAATTCCTCATGACTCGAAATCAAACTAGCATTTGATACTGGAGGTCCAGGATTGGCTACAGTTGCAACAAACTGTTCAGCATCATCGATAAATGCTTCAAATTCTTGTTGAGCCTCTTGGTAGGTTGTATCTTTGTCATCCCACCTTTGGTTAGTTTCTAATACTTTCTTACCAAGTTCAATGGATTGAATTTTTTCAGATTGTATCTCTTCAAGGTATGTAACAACACCTTCAGGCAACGTAGTTGTTGTAGAAGTAGTAGTAGTGTCTACCACAACCTCATCTGTCACAACTTCTTCTGTAGTATTGTCATCTATATTTATAACTTCAAGGTTGTTATTTGTAGTAACTCTATTGATAAAAGTGTAGGTTGTTGCAATCATACCAATAAGTACAAGTGGCAGTATGAGCCTACCCGGTTTAGGATCTGGGTTAAAGTTTTCCATATTTATAGTTTATCAAGTTGCGTGACAATATCATGATTTATTGAATCCCAGTCATTGTTTTCTTCTTTTGTTAATGTTAAAAACCCAGGACCTGCAAAAATTGTACTGATACCCGAAATACTGATTAGTTGATTACAAAGAGTACTATTTTTATCAGAAGTAGATTTGATGACTGTACCAACCTCGAGTCCATGTTCGATCTCAATTTTTTTAGCATTTGGGTTGGGGGTAGTAATTAATTGCATATATATAGTCAGTTTAATCAATTAAATATTAATATATGACTGTATGCAGAATCAAAAAATTAGCAACCTTGATTTAGGTTTTCAAGCGAAGAATTTTTACTCAATTTTAGGGCTTTATATATTTTCACTGGGTTCATTAGTAGGGGGATTCTCATTTTATTTACTTCTGGAATCAACAGGTTTTGTTGACTCAAGAATAATTTCTTGGAATGGTCAGGGATTATTCTGGTTTCTTATCTTATTTTTTGTGACGATATTTTTACTTTTCATACCAATAGAGTTCTTGAATGTATTTAGACTCTATAATTCTAGTTTCAGAGATTTAGTTTCAAATATTCTTTATGTAATTCTCTTCTCACTATTCTCCTTATTAGTTTTCCAGTTTTTCTTAAATACAGAAACACAAATCTTTTATGACTTAAAATCAATCACAAGAGCAGTTTCATTTGCTGGCTTCATAGCCATACCACTGGTTTTGTTTGGTCAGCACAGTTTGCGAGAAAATATACCTTTTATTGATCGAGCTTCTTATGGTATAACACTATTTTTTTGGGTTGTTGCTTCTCAGATTTTCTTATAAGGCTACATTTTTTCTACAGGCATGATTCCCAAACATGACATCACTAAATGTGAATATTCTATAAAGAGAGAGGTTATAAAAATTTTTTGATTTCTTTCAGCTTCATCGTTTATTTTTTTAATGTTTGAATCTTGATAAAAAATGTTAAAAGCATTACTTATATCGTATAGATAATTTGCAAGATGATGTGGTTCATTATTTTTTAAGCTTAATTCGAGATGGAATTCTATATTTGCTAAAGCAATAATCAA
>JAAZZH010000039.1 GCA_014239265.1 Actinomycetota bacterium | reverse complement strand
CTTGTGTGGCTGATGTCTGCAGAAGACAAATGTATTAATAATTAATATTAATAAGACAAGTACGTTACTTTCTACATTTATATATAAGGAAAAAAAATGACAATAAAGGTAAAACCTTATACAGAAGCATTAGGTGCTGAAATCCTAAATATCAATCTAGGGAGAAAACTGTCTGATAAAAATCTCTCACTAATAAAAGATGCGATAAATAAATATCATGTTTTGTTCTTTAGAGATCAAGATATAACCTCTAATCAATTCATTAATTTTGGAAAAAACTTTGGATCATTAGAAATCCATACACTTATCCCTACCCTGCCAGGTCATCCTGAGATAATAGAAATGAAGAGCTTAGAAACTGGCCCTGCACCAATGGCTAGAAATTCAGAAGTATGGCATTCAGATATGAGTTATACAAAAGTGCCTCCTTATGCAGGAATTTTGAAAGCTATGAATATCCCTGAAAGTGGAGGCAATACCATGTTCTTAAATGCTGCCTTAGCCTATGAAGCATTATCGGGAAGTATGAAAAAATTCTTATCCAAGCTAAAAGCGGTTCATTCGATTGTAAAAACAATGAATAATGATGAGCTATTGGATAGTAATTCGCTAAAAAGATTTATCATGATGAATGAAAAACTACCTCCAATTGAACACCCTATCATTCGAACTCATCCCGAGACTGGTAAAAAGTTAATTTTTGTAAATGAAATATTCACTTCACATATTACAGGTTTAAACAGTAATGAAAGTGATGCAATTTTGCAGCTCCTATACAGACATATTCACAACCCTAATTTCCAGTGCAGGTTTATTTGGCAACAAAATTCAATTGCATTTTGGGATAATCAAATCACTCAGCACTATGCAGTTGCAGACTATAGTAGTCTTAGAACGATGCATAGATTGACTGTTGATGGAACACATAAACCTAGGTAAATATTATGAAATATAATCTATTAGGAAATTCAGAGTTAAAAGTACCAGTGATTACTCTAGGTGCACTCAATTTTGGTTCCTTCTGTGATGAAGAAACAAGTATAAATACTATACGTGCTGCAATTGATAATGGAGCAAACTGCATTGATACAGCTCCAACCTATGGAGGAATGCGAGGTAATTCTGAAGAAATTACAGCAAAAGCAATCAAAAATGATCGTGATAAAGTTATTATTGCTACTAAGTTTG
>JAAZZH010000038.1 GCA_014239265.1 Actinomycetota bacterium | reverse complement strand
CATTTACACAACCCATTTTTTTCTGCACGTGTGATGCGGCAGATGGAACAATGCTTGTCATTACAACTCAATTTCGACAAGTACGTCACCTTTATTTACAGGCTGACCTTTTTTTATATTGAATTCTTTAATAGTTCCATTGATTGGGGCTGTAATTACATTTTCCATTTTCATGGCTTCTAAGACAAACAGTGAGTCTCCTTTTTTAACTTTTTTCCCTTTTTTGGTCATAGTGTCCATGATTGTACCCTGCATTCCTGCCGTTACTATTCCAGGATTTTTGATACTTCCCGTGAGGTCCATACCTATTTTTTTGGGTGGTTGGGGAGCTAGAGTTGGAGATCCTGTCTCATCTAAGGAGATATTTACTTTACTTGGTCTGTCGGTTGAAATCTCTTCCTCTATTTCTTTAATCTTAAAGTTTTCCTCTAAAAACTTAACATGTATTCTGCCCTCTTTAAATTCTTTAGTTTTAAGGACATCAGACAACACATTGATTGTTGTAGGTATTCCTCCGACAATATATTCCTCTAAACAACGTTGTCCTTTAGATAAAGCCTCTTCTCTTGAAACACCCCAAACAATCAATTTTGCAATTAAGTTGTCATAAAAGTGTGAGATTGCGGTTCCCGTTTTAACCCATCCATCTACACGTACTCCATTACCCATAGGTTCTCTGTATTCAGTAATGGTTCCTGGAGTGGGTAAGAAATTATTATTTGGATCTTCCGCATTAATTCTAAATTCAATACTGTGTCCTCTTGGTTCAACAACAAAATCCTCGAGGGAGTTACCAAGAGCAATCTTTATTTGCTCTTTAACGATATCAATTCCATATCGCATTTCTGTCACGGTATGCTCCACTTGTAATCTTGTATTCATCTCAAGAAAGTAAAAATTTTCATCTGCATCTGCTAAAAACTCAACTGTTCCAGCATTAATATAATTAGAGATTTTAGCAATCTTCATAGTTGCTTCTCTGAGTTTTTCCTGCCCATACTCTGAAAGCCAAATTGGAGGGCTTTCTTCAATGAGTTTTTGATTTCTTCTTTGCAGAGAGCAATCTCTCTCTCCTAGGTAGATGTGATTTCCAAATTTATCACTAAGAATTTGAGTCTCAACATGTCTTGCTGGTTTAATAAATTTCTCAACATAAACCTGGTCTGAACCAAAATATGCTTCGCTCTCTCTTTTTACAATTTCAAAGTTTTCATCCAACTCATCATCATTCTTGACAATTCGTAACC
>JAAZZH010000037.1 GCA_014239265.1 Actinomycetota bacterium | reverse complement strand
AGCAAGATACTCCTCATAAGACTCAGGGAGCATAAGGTTTACAACTTGATCTTGTTTTGATATTTTTAATGAGTTCTCTGGGTATAATTTTGTAATTTCTTTAATTTGATCGAAATGCATAGAGTCAAGAGATACATTTTTACAGTTGAGGTCTTTTAAGAGTTTGGAGGTTAGATTGAAATTTGGTCGGTAGTCAATGTAATCTCGTGATCCCCTGTTACGTAAAGTGCCATCTTTTATTGAAAATAAATCATGTTGTAAGTCACTATCAGAAGAACTACTTAGTTGAAGTACTAAGTCAAGAAATTCTTTAGTTACAAACGGTGAATTGTTTATTTGATCGACTATCACCTAACTAGAATAAACCATTCACAATATTTACTGCATCCACAAAAAACAAAGATAGTAAAAATGCTACGAGGTAATCATACAAATAGACCTGCGTAGATAGTTCATTTATAAATTCTGACTCAAAGCGGAGTTTCAGAATTAAAAAATTAATCAACACTGTAAATAATGCCGTAAATGTTCCAGCAAGCAATATATGAGAAATGCTGTAGTCGTAGAAGCTACTGACCCCAACAAAAACTACGACCGCCGCAAAAAAATTAAAGAAGTATTGGAAATTACTAAATTGCACATTAAATAAAGTTGCAATTGTCTTAATAAAGAACAACAGTAAGAAAAGGTAGGTTAAGTACATAATGTTGTCTTGAAAATATTGAGTAAGAATAAAATGAATTACTGTCATTGAAATTATTGTTGAAAATAAAAGATTTCCTAATTTGAAAATATTTAAATCCATGACAAATATCCCAAGAAGTGGAACTAATAGTAAGACAATATAAAGTAGTGTTTGAATATTCGACTCGCTCAAAATATTGAAGAGAACGGGTAAAAAAGTTACAGAGATAAAAATTAATATCAATCTGTACTCTTTAGAGTCAACACGAAGTTGGCCTGACAACATCTCAAGTTGCCACACCAAGAGTAACCCAACAAACACAGCGGTTAATAGTTGAATATTGTCCATTAACAACCCAACAAAAATTGCTGTAGTCAAGACAACTTGTATATATCGAATTTGTACTTCTAACATCCTCGCGAAAATTTTACCTAGATAAGCTTGAAAACTAAAGCGATTTGTAATATAGTTATTAAACACTATATTTAGTATCTAAATATACAAAGTACACCATATTTAGTTGTAAAAGGAGAAAACATGGCGAAGAGTTCAGGATTAGTTGCTAAAGAGATAAA
>JAAZZH010000036.1 GCA_014239265.1 Actinomycetota bacterium | reverse complement strand
TTTTTAAAGTTTCTTTTGGGATTATGCTTCTTATAGGGGTATTTGATGAAAGATTTAAAGTCATTGGGGCAGGAGGGCTATCCTTACTTATGATTGCGGCATTGCTTACTCATTTAAAAGTAAAAAATCCAATTTACAAGGCATTACCCGCTGTAACTTTACTATCCTTCTCGGGAATAATTTTGTTTAGTAATTTCATGTGAAATACGTTTCTTAATTGAGTCCTTAATATTTGAAGGCAATGGCTTTTAGAATATTAAAGTAATGACTGAAGGTTTTAATACATAATAAAATTTTAGGAAAATAAAATGAATAAAATAAAATTTTATAGATTAGCAGCAACTTATTTTTTAATGTTAATTCAAGGGGTTTGCCTTGCATCAAGCAATATTTTTGAATTAAATGCAACAAATATAGATGGAGATGAAATATCTCTAAAACAATTTAAAGGGAAAGTATTATTGGTCGTAAACACTGCATCAAGATGTGGATTTACACCTCAATATAAGAGTTTGGAGCAAATATTCAATAAATACAGGGAACAGGGATTTGTAGTGTTGGCATTTCCCAGCAATGATTTTCGTCAAGAGCTTTCAAGTAACGAAGAAATAAAAGACTTCTGTGAGGGTTATCAGATTAGTTTTCCAATATTTGCTGAGGGAACAGTTAAAGGATTTGGTAAACAAGATGTATTTAAATATCTGACTGAAGATTCAAATGGAAGAAGTAAAGGAGAAATTCGTTGGAATTTTGAAAAATTTCTAGTTAACCGTGAAGGAAACCTTTTCAAACGTTTTCGCTCTAGTCTGGATCCAAATCAAAAACAAATAACTCAGGCTATTGAGTCTATTCTATAAGATAGTGCCCTCTTGTTTGACAAGAAAATTTTATTTGCTTATTAATCTTATGGGCCGAGAAAGAAGTCTCTAAATACTTAATTATATAGTCTACAGTCTTGAATCAATAAATCCTTAGAAAAATGAAAACGGGGGTCATGGATTTTTATATGTATAAAATAATCATGAAATGGAAGTTACCCCGAATACGATTGAAAACCAGAAGATGTCCGCTCATCCTTAAAATTTGACTGGAGATAATCTAGCAAGATATCTTCAGAAAGTCGCAGCACCAAATATTATGAAGTACATAGGTATCGTCATAAATTAGGTAGCTGTCTGAGAAACAGGATAAACAATCGCAACTGCATTATGAACGAAGAATCACTAACAACTATCTACGAAATGATCCGACTTATTGGTGATAATCCAGCAAGAGAAGGAGTTGCACAAACGCCAAAAAGAGTAGTCAAAGCATACAAAGAATATTTTAGTGGGTACAAAGGTAAGACAAGTGGTTTTACTCAAAAAATTACCGAAATAA
>JAAZZH010000035.1 GCA_014239265.1 Actinomycetota bacterium | reverse complement strand
GCCATCTCTATACCATCCCCATATTTGTCATAATAATTGTTCTTGAGCCATATCCAATTAATGCAATCATTCCTATTACAACACCATACGAAACGGCTTTCTCATATACCCTGCCTTGTTTTAATTCTAGTAAGATAACTCTCAACCCATTAAATCCATGCACTGCAAGTAAAATTAAGATTAACTCAAGCATTATCACATATGGAACAGATCTATAATTTGCTAAAACATTTTCATATGATAAAGAATCTGCAAACCCAGTTGTTAGACGCATCAAAATATGAACTGCAACTAAACCAACTGATGCCAAAGCAGTCCCATAGTGAATTTTCATTATTGTACTTTCTTTCATTTTATTCACCAAACATTACTGCCATTCCATACATCATTGCAACTGCGGCAAGGACAATAGAAGAGTAAATTCCTATTTTATGTCTATAATTTTGAGATGCTGGATCATATGGATAATCAGGTCTAGCTGGTTTACCTACACCAACACCACCGTGACCCATCATAATTCTGATTCCATTTCCAGTATGAAAAACACACATTCCAATTACAAGTACTAAAAAGATATGTCCCTCAGTTGTTTGAGTCATTGCTAAAAAGTCATCCCAACCCATTCGGCCTCGTAAAATATTACTTGTTTCATATACATGTGCAATAAAGTAACCCAATAATCCCAATCCAGTTAAACGCATTAACAAATAAGCAATACGTTCTATTCCAAAACGATTAGGATTAACCATTCCTTTGATACCACCTTTATTGTCATCTTTAGTCATCTAGTATTTTCTCTCCACTGGTTGGTATTTAGTAATAGTTACTGGATGTTTTTTCATAATTGGTTCAATCGGATCGTAATATGCAAGTGTGTGATGTAAAAAGTTTGCATCATCACGTTTAGGATAATCAGTTCTCGAATGTGCACCACGAGATTCCTTACGATTAATAGCACCAATTAAAAGAACTTCAGCAACTCTAAACATAGAATCAAGCTCCATTACATTTGCAAAGTTAGTATTGTATTCTTTTGCTTTATCATCAACATGTTTCCAAGATTGTTTTTTTAATTCACGGACTTTCTTTAAACCATCTACAAGATCAGTTTCATTTCTAAAAACATATGCTTTATCATTTAAAGTGTCAGTAAGTTCTTGCCTAATCTCATATGGATTTACATCTCCATTTCCTCTAAATATTCCATCAAAGATTCTTTTTTCTTCTAAAGCAACTAAATGATGAGGCCATTCATTGTCATTAGTATTATTCATAGCATATTCTGCTGCAAGTTCACCAGTAATTTTTCCCCATACAATACATTCTGAAGTAGAGTTTGCACCTAAACGATTTGAACCATGAACACTATTACATGCAACTTCACCAGCTGCCCAAACACCTTCAATTTCGGTTGCACCATCAATATCAGTATGAAGTCCACCCATCATATAATGACAAACAGGTCTAATGTCAAGCAAATCTTTAGCAGGATCTATGCCTGAAAATTTAATCGAAATTTCTCTAATTCCACCTAATTTTTCTTTAATTTTTTCATCACCAAGATGTCTCAAATCAAGT
>JAAZZH010000034.1 GCA_014239265.1 Actinomycetota bacterium | reverse complement strand
CCATTTAAAGATACATCAGGCCCAGCCATGAATATTTTAATTAAACTAATGACGATTGTTTCATTAGTTGTGGCTCCGATCTTCTTATAAAATGAGCTCACTTAGCTGCGGCATCGTAGGATTACCGAATGTTGGCAAATCAACAATATTCTCTGCTCTTACAAATGCCGCAGTTGAGAGTGCAAACTACCCTTTTACAACGATAGAGCCAAATATTGCTATCGTTGATGTTCCCGATAAAAGACTTGCAAGCTTATACAAGTTATTAGAATCAAAAAAAATAGTTCCAACGACTTTAAAATTTGTTGATATTGCTGGTTTAGTTCAAGGCGCCAGCAAGGGAGAAGGGCTTGGAAATAAATTCCTTGGAAATATAAGAGAAGTAGACTCAATAGCCCATGTTCTGAGGTGTTTTAAGGGTGATGTTACACATGTCCTTGAGTCCATAGACCCCATCAGAGACTTAGAAATAATCAATCTAGAATTAGCCATTAGTGATCTACAAATTATAGAAAAAAGAATTCTTAAGCTTGATAAGTTAAAAAGAAGTGGTGACAAAGAAGCAATAAAAGAATTTAACTTAGTTAAAAAAATTGAAGATATGTTAAATAAGAATCAATCTATAAATACATCTATGGACTTTGACATAGAAGAATCAAGAATAATCAAAAGTATGAATTTAATATCAACTAAACCAACAATATATATTTTGAACTATGGAAATGAGTCAATTGAACAAGAAGAAATAATAAAACTCAAAAAAGCAATTCATGACAAATCTCATAGCTATGTAGAAATATATGGATTACTTGAAAATGAAATAAAAGACTTAGATAATGACGACAAAGAGCTTTTTCTAAAAGAATATAATGTAAGCGAAACAGGGCTAAACTTATTAATAAATAAATCATACTCTATTTTAAATTTAATAACTTATTATACCGCTGGGAAAGAAGAAACTAGAGCCTGGAGTATAATGAACAATACTCGAGCACCAGAAGCTGCAGGAAAAATCCACAGTGACTTTCAAAAAGGTTTTATTAGGGCTGAAATTATTGAATATCAGGACTACATGGACCTTGAATCGGAAGAAGCTGCAAAGAATAAAGGTCTAATGAGGTCAGAAGGTAAAGATTACATTGTAAAAGATGGAGATATAATTCACTTTAGGTATAATGTTTAGCAGCCTGTTGTCAATTTAGTTGACCAGCAGACCATAACAGGAGGTCAGAAATGACACAATTATATGAAGTACTTTTTATAGTACCCGCAGATATATCTCAAGAAGCTTTTAATGAGCTTTCCGATAAATTAAAGAATTCTATTGAAAGCAAGCACGGCTCTAAAATTTTGAAATTTGAGAAATGGGCAGATAGAAAACTTGCTTATACTATCAATGATCATAAGAATGGAACCTACCATATATTGGAAACAGACTGTAATTCCGAGTGTATAAAGGATGTTGAAGGAATTTTAAGTTTTGAAAAGACTATAGTTTTGAGATATTTAATTGACAAAGTGGTAACAAAGGAGAAATAAATGGCAGAAAAAAGAGAGTTTGATAAAAGAGAAAGACGTCCTAGAAAGAGGCCTGCGAAACTTCTTGAGGGTGACACCAAGTTGAACTACAAAAATGTAGAGCTTTTGACTAATTTTATAACTGAAAGAAAAAAAATTGCACCACGTAGAATGACAGGATGTACAGCAATACAACAAAGAAGAGTTGCTACGGAAATAAAAAAAGCTCGATATATGGCATTGCTTCCATATG
>JAAZZH010000033.1 GCA_014239265.1 Actinomycetota bacterium | reverse complement strand
ACCGTTGCCGAAGAAATGACTCGTAAAGGTCTAAAAATACCTATATTAATTGGCGGGGCAACTACTTCAAAAGCCCACACAGCTCTAAAAATTGAGCCAAACTACAAGACAGGCCCTGTTATTCATGTCATAGACGCTTCTAGAAGTGTTGGTGTTCTTCAGAATTTAGTTACAGAAGATAAAAGAGATACATTCTTAGAAGATATTAAGAAAGATTATGTTGAAGTTAGAGAGAGACTAAAAAACTCAGACTCAAAACCTTTGATGAAATTAGAAGATGCAAACAATAATAAATCACAAATTAATTGGGATGAATTTAAGCCTATTAAACCTTCTTTTTTAGGTACAAAAACTTTTAATGATATAAAAATAAAAGACTTACGAAATTATATTGATTGGAGTATTTTTTTTAGATCTTGGGATCTAGCAGGAAGCTATCCAAAAATACTTAAGGATAAAGTCGTTGGCGAAGCAGCTACTCAATTGTTCAAAGATGCAATAGAAATGCTAGATGAACTTGAACAAAAGGATATTATTAAAACTTCCGGTGTCATAGGATTTTGGCCTGCAAATCAGATCAATCATAACGATATCGAAGTCTACGAGCCAGACTCAAATTTAGTTCTTGAGACTTTGAATAATCTGCGTCAGCAAAAACCACAAGGAACGAGGCCAAATGCTTGTCTTTCTGACTTCATTGCTCCTAAAGAACTAAAAAAAATAGATTATTTAGGTGGTTTTGCTGTTACTTCTGGTCTTGGAGTTGAAGAAAAGTGTAAGGAATTTGAAAACAATAATGATGACTATTCATCCATCATGTTAAAAGCTTTGGCCGATAGATTGGCCGAAGCATTAGCAGAATACATGCATGAAAAAGTTAGAACATTACACTGGGGTTATGCTGCGGAAGAGAATCTCTCTAACGAAGAACTTATAAAAGAAAAATATCAAGGCATTCGACCAGCACCAGGATATCCGGCCTGTCCTGATCATTCAGAAAAAGATAAATTATTTTCTTTATTAGAAGCAACCAAAGCAACTGGTATTTCCCTTACCGAAAGTTATGCCATGTTCCCTGCTGCTTCTGTAAGCGGTTGGTATTACGCGCACCCTGAGAGTAAATATTTTGGAGTTGGAAAGATTGGAATTGACCAGGTAGAAAAGATAGCTAAATCTCGAGGAGATACTCTTGATGAAACCAAAAAACACCTTAGACCAAACCTTGACTAAAAATGCCGCTCTTTCCTATGAGGAACAACTCAAAGTAAAAGAGAATTTGTTTATAAACAAAATAAAACCTTCAATTGCAAGATTCTCTATTTTTAAATCTCCTCCTGAAGGCTATAGGACCAGAATTGAATTTGGACTAAGAAAATTCAATAAAGCATTAGGCTACTCTATGGTACAAGAAGGAAAGAAGGTTCAAATAACAGAACTTCCTATCTGTCATCCTAAAATAAATGAATTAATGAAAAAAATTATTCTTTATTTAAATCAAGATTTAGATTTTTCAAATAAACTTTTTCAGATTGAATTTCAAGTATCGCAACTAGGGGAATCCATGATTTCACTGATTTACCACAGATATCTTGAAAAAGAATGGGAAGAAAAAGCAACAAAATTAAGTTCTTTAGTGGAGTCCTCAATTATCGGTAGAAGTCACAAGCAATGCATAATCAAAGGATTAAATTATGTAACAGAAGAATATAGCACTAATGAATTAACATACAACCTTAGACTCTACGAGCAGTGCTTTAGTCAGACCAACCCTTTTATTTGCAATGATATGCTTAACTGGGTTGAAAA
>JAAZZH010000032.1 GCA_014239265.1 Actinomycetota bacterium | reverse complement strand
CCTTCAACAAAGGCTGTATAACCTGAATATTTTCTAAAATTAGGTAACCCTTCAAGTTCCATTGCTAATGCTATTTGAAGATGATGACCGGGTACTGCTTCATGGACTGAGAGTACCTCCATTTCATATTTGGGTCTGACTTCTGGTCGATAAAGATTGACATAATAATAACCTGCTCTTGACCCGTCTGCTGCTGGCCTCATGTAATAGGCAGTTGTTGTATCAGGTGCGGACTCTTTTGGTATTGGTTTGATACCATAAGGCGTTCTTGGTAGGACCTTAAAAAGACGAACCATTTCTGGGTCTATTTTCTTAGAGGTGGCTAAGTATGCCTCAAATAATTCATCTTCTGTTTCATAATAAAACTGTGGGTCTGTTCTTAGAAATATTAAAAAATCATTAAAAGTCCCTTCAAAACCTAGTGAGTCGATGACTCCTTGCATTTCAGTTCGAATTCTTTTGACCTCAGCTAGTCCAATATTATGAATTTCATCGGGGCTTAAATCAGTGGTTGTATGATATTGAGCTAAATTTTCATACCATTCATAACCATTCGGCAAATCAGAAACACCATAAGTATCACGTGAAACAGGTAAATATTCGGTTCTAAAAAAGAGATCAAGTGTTTGGTAAGCAGGAACAATTTTGTCCTTAATGACTTCTTTTGCTTTCATTTGAAGTGCTTCCCGATCATTAATTGTTTTTGGTATATCTGAAAAAATATTATAAAAAGGGCTATCTTCTGGATTATCAACCAATTGCAATTGAATTTGCTTAGCAACACGTTGCATTAAAATATTTGGTGCGGTAATACTCCTCTGAATGCCTAATTTTCCAAGCTCTATATGTGCATTAATTAATTCAGGTAATTTTTCCAATCTTACTAACCAATCTTTGTAATCTTGTGAACTATTAAAACTTAGTCCTTCTGCTGTTTCATGTTCTAATTGAATCCCTCCCCTTTGACCAAAAGTGAGTAAATGGCTATCAAATTTTTGAGATTTTACTGATCGCTCATAATTGTATAAAAATAATCTATAGTTAAGTTGATTCTCCTTTGAGAGTTTCTGAGGATTAATAGATTTAATTTTTTCTAGAACCTCTCGAGTCTTTTGCTGTCTTTTTCTCACCGATTGTTCTGAAATATCTGGCCAATCTTGATTAGCTGATTTATCTCCCATATAAGAAGCGTAGACTGGATTTTCATCCATAGCTCTACTCCATTCATCATCTAGAATTTGGTTAAAATATGAATCTTCACTGCCTGTTCCACAAGCACTAATCATTAGCAGAAGAGTTATTGTTAAGAGAGATCTATATTTCATAAATAATCACCTTTTGAAATGATTGGCCAGGCTTTAATTAGGTAAACTAACATGGTCCAAAGTGTCAGAACAGCAGACCCTAGAAGACAAATACTACCAATGAAGTATATATCAATATCAAAAATAGGTTTTCTAAACAACATGCAAGAAAGTCCGACCATCTGTAAAACAGTTTTAAATTTTGCATAACCGATTACAGAAACCTTATGTCTTTCTCCAAGCTCAGACATCCACTCTCGCAGTGCAGAAATTGTAAGCTCACGACCGATAATAACTGATGCAATGATAGCGTTTAGAAGACTTGGATCACTCTGAACAATCAAAATTAAAGCCACTGAAACAATGAGTTTATCTGCTACAGGATCTAAAAATGCTCCAAATCTTGAGGATAAATCATATTCTCTGGCAACCCAACCATCAAACCAATCAGTCAATGCAGCTAAAATAAAGACCATAGCAGCTAGTGGTCTAGCATTATCAATTGAAGAAA
>JAAZZH010000031.1 GCA_014239265.1 Actinomycetota bacterium | reverse complement strand
ATTGCCTGTTTGTACTGGACAAGGAGGAACTCCAGTTAGTTATGATTGTGGAGAGCCCGGAGTGTCCTATTCTCTTCCTCAAGTTTGTTGTGAAGTTCCTGAAGTTGGAATTAAAGTTTCCATAGAGAGTGAAATTAAACTGGGGTGATGCTAAATTTCACAAATTTAAAGTGTTTCAAATTATCTTTTTTGCTGTAGCAGTTGTTTAATCAATAATCTCACATTTAACTAAACTTACAAAAAGTCGACATGCCAAACTTGTTGTACTATCCACAGAAAATACTTGAATGTAAAACTGTTACTAGTTAGTTATTTTTATTTAGAACCTTAGCACTAAGCTTAAAATGTTTAAATTCAATGATTTATCAGACAAGGATGAGGAGTTCAATGCACAAGACCACCTTCTCACTCCGAAAAAGTTTTTTGAAAAAAGAAGGAAAGCCAAAAAAGTTTATGTCTTTGATTTGCGTAGCTCTGAAGATTTCGAAACTTCTCATCTGCCTGGAGCCCACAATCTGCCTTTCGAAAATTTTGAAGACTCAATCTACCAGATGCCATTTTCAGGTGAAATCATGCTATATGGCAGTGACGAGAAAGAGTTATTCTCGGCTGCGGAGATACTTTACGATAATGGATTTGAAGACTTTTATTTCATCGATTCTTATGATTCGTTGATTGAGGGCGTAGATTCGTCCTTTATAGACATAAGCCAGAAAGCACATGAACATATTTCAAACTTTCTCAATGCTTCTGCGGAAAAATTTAAGGGGATTTCAATAATTATAGAAACCAAAACGGATAGCAAGGCAAACTACAGCATTCAGTTCATTGAATTATCAGCTACTCCTGTTGAAAACATTTCCATCGATTTAGAGAAATTCCAGGTTTTCGTTGCTAAAGAAGCTATTCCTTATTTAGAGGGTACCGAAGTGGATTTGAATGAAAAAGGTGAGCTTGTACATTGAACTCTTCATCTTTGTCAGATAAATCTTTGAATTTAAACATTATAAACCTATTGCTAAGGTTATAAATAAAAATAACAAACTAGTAACATTTTTTCATTCAAGTTCTAGATAGATTGTACAACAAGTTTGATATGTCAAATTTTTGTGAGATAGTTAAATGTGTGATAATTGATTTTAAACTGCTAAAATCAAAAAGATAATTTGAAACACTTTAAATTTGCGAAATTTAGCATCACTCCAGTTTGATTTCACTCTCTATGGAAACTTTAATTCCAACTTCAGGAACTTCAAGGAGGACAGAAGCTTCCAACTTATCTATTCCGGCAAGTGAATTGTTCTCAATACTACGTCTAAAGGCTTGCTCAATCTCATGTTGTGACTGAACCCCTACCTTTTTAAGAAATTTACGAATCTGCATATTCAATATTTCTTCGTTCATTTGTATTTGTCTCCCGCATATATTTTTTTATGCTTTCTACATTGTTATGAGTTGATTCACAATTTAATCATTGAGATTCAACAGTATTGCGATTTTTATAATCACTGATTGCAGCTTTTATTGCGTCCTCAGCAAGAACAGAACAATGAATCTTAACTGGTGGAAGTGAAAGTTCTTTAACAATTTCTGTATTCTGAATAGCCATTGCTTCATCTATACTTTTTCCCTTCACCCATTCTGTGGCAAGGCTGGAACTGGCAATTGCAGAACCACAACCGAAAGTTTTGAACTTTGCATCAACTATTTTATTGTTTTCCACCTTGATTTGAAGCTTCATAACGTCACCACACTCAGGTGCGCCAACTAGCCCAGTCCCCACACCTTCTTCTTTTTTAGTAAAACTTCCAACGTTTCTTGGTTCCTTATAATGGTCTATAACTTTTTCGCTGTATGACATGAGTCTCCTTAATTCTTTATTGTATGAAAGGTAAATTTTCTTAATTTACTAACACGATTTAGATTAAATTTTAATAGTACTAGTTCGGTACTATA
>JAAZZH010000030.1 GCA_014239265.1 Actinomycetota bacterium | reverse complement strand
CGAACCTATGACCTACTGACTAACAGATGTGTGGATTGCGTTATGTGCGTTCAGGTAAAATAGAGATATGAATAAGGTATCAGTAGTAATTGGAATAGTAGCAATAGCAGTAATTATATTTCTTGGCTATATGGTATTTAATCAGCAACAACAGATAAATGATTTAAGTAACTCTATTGATGAAACAAAACTTCAATCAGAAGAAGAGTTAGGGAAACTTGAAAAAAGAAGAGAGTCAGATTTACGAAATCAATATAATCAAAGACAACAGGATATACGGGACAGGAAAGAGCAAGAGCGGTTAGATTATATACGAAAGCAAAATTGTAAATTATATCCTGACTCTCCTATGTACTGTTACTAAAGAAATATGGAATTAGAAGATAAAGAACAACTAGCAAAGTTGAGAGAAGAACTTGGGGAAAGAATACTTAGGAATAAAGAGTTTCTGAAATACTTATATGCCACAGGGGTCGGAATCTCATAAGTTTTAAATGGATGATACAGCCGCCGAGCTGGAATGCTCGTATACCATCCACCTCTTAATTATAACTGAATTCCAATTATTCAAATTTTTACTTGGTTGAAAAATATCAGATTGACCTCAGTTTAATAGCCCCATATGCACAACGGGGGGTACTGTATTTTAAGCTTGATTTTCTAAATTGTCAGAATCGTGGTTAGTATTTAATTACCCGCATAAAAACATCGCTGTATGGCAGTCCTCATGAACCTCAGGGCATGTTAAAACACTATCTAAATTTCTCTGTTTATTCTAAATAACTTATACTCTGGCTAACTGTATTTATAAAGTAACCTCATAAGAGAGTAAAAGTGATTCCAATTGAGCAAACCACAGTATTAGTTAACGCTTGTATAACTACAAAGATATTTTGCAGACCTAATTGTCCACCCGGTCGTAGGACTAAAGAGAAAAACCGAGTATATTTTCCCGATATAAAAGAAGCTAAGCGTGCCGGCTATCGTGCCTGTAAAGTCTGCAAGCCTGACATCGGAGTTTTTGCTCGATACTTAAGCAAATACGAAATTAATAGTGGCAACCTATGAAATATCTAACATATGTATTCATAGCTGGATTAATGCTCCTAGTGGTGGGTTGTTCTGCAAGTACAGAAGATGTTGAGGCTACCGTTGAAGTTAGCGTTGTAAAAGAGGTGGCTGAGATTGTAAATACTGCTACACCGAAGATAGTTATTAAAGAAGTAGAGTTAGATGGCGGGGTTTCATGTACAGAATTTATACGTGTGAACAAGGTAATTTCAACTGATGCTTATGAGGGTGACCTCGTTTCAGGTTGGGAATTTGGCTTAAAGCACTCAAATGGATTCATGTCTCATGGATGTCAGATTGTATCTTCAGATGATGGCTATCCTACTAGAGATGGAAAATACTCGTTACGGTTTGAGGTCAGGGATGGAGATTGTAATAGTAACGAAGGGTGGAATGATTGCGAGACAGACCGCTCTAGGCATGAATTGACTCAAGTTGATACCCAGAGAAAGGGACAAGATTTTCAATATGAAGGTGATGAGTATTGGTATAAATGGTCTGTGTTGATGCCAGACAAGCCCATTAAACAAGGTGAATCGATTTCCTTCATTGGTCAATTCCATTCGGACAATGCTGCACGATTTTATATGGAAGATTTTTCAAAAGGCATTGGATATAGATTCAATGATGTCGATTACAATATACTCGAACAAAATGTCTTGATAAAGAATGAGCATGTTAGGTCCGTCTGGACAGATATAGAAATACACGCTTTATGGGCGTCAACAGACGATGGGTTTATCAAAATCTACGTAAACGAAGAATTGACTAGAACGGTTAAAGGTCCAAATATGGAGGGAGCTAATCGTGTCTGGTTCGACTTTGGAATTTATAATGCTTTTTTATCAAGGTGTGATTGTAAAAAAATGCCGACTCAGGTTGTGTATTTTGATGAGATTAGGCGAGGCGAGAGTCGAATGGATATACAACGATTATTTGATTAGTTTTGTACAGAAACCTCATAGGATGTAAATATGAAATATCTAACATATATATTCATAGCTGGATTAATGCTCCTAGTGGTGGGT